>NZ_DXUU01000099.1 GCF_019417665.1 Ruminococcus sp. | reverse complement strand
AAAAGACAAGAAAGCAGATCGAAAACCTGAAAAACCAGACCATTGGCGTGGAGATCGAGATGAACCACATCACAAGAGACCGGGCAGCCATAATTGCCGCCGACTTCTTCGGAACAGGCCGCTACGAAAATACCGCCGGACGCAACGGTTACTACACCTGGAGCGCCTGGGACGCACAGGGCAGAGAATGGAAATTTCAAAGAGATGTTTCCATTGCAGGCCCTGACAACGAAAAGTGCGAACTGGTTACACCGATTCTTCGCTACGAGGATATTGAAACCTTGCAGGAGCTTGTCCGCAGACTTCGCAAGGCAGGAGCAATCAGCCACGCAGGAATCGGCGCAGGGGTTCACATTCACATCGGAGCAAAGGGACACACACCACAGACGCTCCGCAACCTGGCAAACATCATGGCAAGCCACGAAAAACTAATTGCTGATGCCCTGAAAATCGATCAGGGCAGAATGAACAGATACTGCAGAACGGTAAGTCCGGAATTCATCGAAAAGGTGAACAAGAAAAAGCCTGCAACAATGGCACAGCTTGCAGACCTTTGGTACACAGCAAACGGTGCAAACTACGGCAGAGACCACCATTACAATGACAGCCGATACCATATGCTGAACTTCCACGCAACCTTTACAAAGGGCACGATTGAATTCCGGCTTTTCCAGTTTGACAAGCCAACGGCGGAACGGAAAAACGGACTTCACGCCGGACAGCTAAAAAGCTACATTCAGCTTTGTCTTGCCCTTTCTGAAATGGCAAAGGAACTAAGAACAGCAAGTCCAAAACCACAGCAGACCGAAAACCCAAAGTTCGCCATGCGGACTTGGCTGATTCGACTGGGACTGGTTGGTGAAGAATTTGCCACAGCAAGAGATTTCTTGACCAGAAACCTGAACGGAGATGCCGCATTCCGGTTCGGCAGAAACTAAACCGCAGGAGATATCCTCCTGCCCCCTTGCCACCTGCGGGTGGCTTAAGGTGGTAGAAGGATGTTTCCTTCGGAAAGGATTTGATAACGATGACAAAATTTTACCTTGCCTACGGCAGCAACTTGAACGTGCAGCAGATGCGATTCCGCTGCCCTGATGCCAAAGTAGTGGGAACGGCAGAAATTCCCGATTACCAATTATTATTCAAGGGCAGCAAGACCGGTTCCTATCTCACCATTGAAAAGAAAAAGGGTGACATGGTTCCGGTTGCCGTCTGGGCAGTTTCAAAGCGTGATGAACTGGCTCTTGACCGCTACGAGGGATTCCCCGATTTTTACTACAAAACGGAAATGGAACTGCCGGTAAAATGCTGGAAAGCCGACAAAACCAAAACGCTGACAGCCTTTGTGTACATCATGCACGAGGAGCGAAAGCTTGGAATTCCAAGTCATGCCTATGTGCAGACCTGCGTTCAGGGCTACCGTGATTTTGGCTTTGATTTGAAGCATCTGCGGCTTGCATTCGACTTAAGCGAGAGGAAGTGTGGAAATTGAAAATGGCTGAAAAAGAAACCAGAATTTGTCCGCTTTGCGGTATGGAATATTGCAGTGTTCCGGCACTTTCCAGAACCGACAATCAGACGCTGATTTGTCCGGACTGCGGAACACGGCAGAGCCTGGATTCCATCGGGATTGCCGCCGAGGAAATTGAAAAAATCATCAGCATCATTCATCGAAATTACTCCGCATAAGCGCCACACAGCCCCCGCAAAGGCAAGAACCGATAATTCCGGATACTGATGCCAATGCAGAAACAAGCCCCACAAACGGCAATGTGGCGGCTTGTTTCTGCTGTCATAATATACACAATTCTTAGCCGGTTTCATGGCTGTATATTCTGGCAGTTTAGCGGGTTGCTATTATACACACTATGCGGTAATATGTAACTACCGAAAGGGAAAACAAACAAAAAACGGAGGAAAATCAAATGGTATCATACGGAATGGCAAAGGCAAGAGCAAAGGCTTGGAGAACGGACTGGAACGAAAGAACCGAAATCACAAAGGCAATCATCACCTGGGTGGACAGCGAGTACGAATACGAACTTGAGATTGAAAACGATGATCACATGGACGATGAAGATTTCAAGGACTGGGTTAAGAAAAACGCTGAAGAATTTGCAAAAGAAGATGCAGAGGAAAACGGAACGACATTTGAAGAAATCGACAGCATTGAATACGAAGAGGACTACATTGACGACGATGCCCTTTTTGAAGGTGAATACACTGCATGGGCAGAATTTGAATGGGAATGCGAAACCGGCAGATAATGCCCACCCACCATTTTCAAAACACAGCCTCGGAAAGAGGCTGTGTGGCTCGTACCGAAGATATATAGTACACAAATAATCACTGATATGTTTGTGCAGTATATTTCTCCGTTAACTCTTGATATACTTGAATTAGTATGGTAACATGGTTACAATGGGAATAGGCTCTCAATTACAAAATTGCCCCACGGGGCTTAAAATTATTCAGACTTGCTTTTGGCAGGTCTTTTTTGTTAGGTGGTGAATAAAATGGCAAAATACAAACCGACAGAATTCATGGCGGAAGATTCAAGATACGATAAAAAGGCGGCAGACTATGCCGTTTCTTTTATTGAGTGTCTTAGTCATACAAAAGGCACATGGGCAGGAAAGAAATTTGAACTCCTGGACTGGCAGGAACAGATTATCCGTGACCTTTTCGGTATTCTGAAACCTAACGGTTACCGGCAGTTTAATACAGCTTACATTGAAATTCCCAAGAAAAACGGCAAGTCAGAACTTGCAGCCGCTGTTGCCCTTCTGCTTACCTGTGGTGACGGTGAAGAACGAGCCGAGGTTTATGGCTGTGCCGCAGACCGACAGCAAGCCGCCATTGTATTTGATGTTGCCGCCGATATGGTGAGAATGTGTCCGGCACTGAATAAGCGTGTCAAAATCCTGACCTCACAAAAGCGTATCGTGTACATTCCAACAAACAGTTTTATCAGGTGCTTTCAGCTGAGGCTTACTCAAAGCACGGCTTTAATATTCACGGAGTTGTCTTTGACGAACTTCATACCCAACCTAACAGAAAGCTGTTTGATGTAATGACCAAGGGCTCTGGTGATGCAAGAATGCAGCCACTTTATTTCCTTATCACCACAGCCGGAACAGACACCAACAGTATCTGCTATGAAGTACACCAAAAGGCAAAGGATATTATTGAGGGTAGAAAACATGACCCGACATTTTATCCTGTTATCTATGGTGCAGATGAGTCTGAGGACTGGACTGACCCGAAGGTGTGGAAAAAGGCAAATCCGTCACTCGATAAAACAATCGGAATGGATAAGGTTGTGGCTGCGTGTAATTCTGCAAAAGAAACTCCGGGGGAAGAAAATGCTTTTCGACAGCTTAGACTCAATCAATGGGTAAAACAGGCTGTCCGCTGGATGCCGATGGAGAAATGGGATAAATGCAAGGTCAGCTTTGATGAAGAAATGCTTGCAGGGCGTGTCTGTTATGGTGGTCTTGACCTTTCCTCCACTACTGATATTACAGCTTTCGTTCTTGTATTTCCGTCAACTGAAGAAGATGAACATTACTATGTTCTACCTTACTTCTGGTTACCAGAAGAAACACTGCCACTCCGTGTAAGACGTGATCACGTTCCCTATGATGTATGGGAACGGCAGGGCTACCTTAAAACCACTGAGGGCAATGTTGTTCACTATGGTTTTATTGAGAATTTCATTGATGAACTGGGGCAGAAATTTAACATCAAAGAAATTGCATTTGACCGTTGGGGAGCAGTGCAAATGTCGCAGAACCTTGACGGTCTTGGTTTTACAATGGTTCAGTTCGGACAGGGTTACAAGGATATGTCACCGCCTACAAAGGAACTGATGAAATTAACACTTGAACAGACACTTGCTCATAACGGTCACCCGGTTCTCCGTTGGATGATGGATAATATTTTCATAAGACGTGACCCTGCCGGAAACATCAAGCCTGACAAAGAAAAATCCACAGAAAAGATTGACGGAGCTGTTGCCATGATTATGGCTCTTGACCGTGCAATCCGCTGTGGATGCGTTTCTGAGGAATCTGTTTATGATTTGAGGGAGATGTTGATTTTGTAGCTGATGTTAGTTTGATAAGCTGAAATTTTTATTTCTTGTTTAATTCTTCCCATTCGCTTTTGAGAATGGAATAAACTCTTCTTCCTTCAAAATGATCTTTTCTCCAGAAAAAATCACGAAATGTTCCTTCATATTTAAGTCCGCACTTTTCAATAACTCTGCGTGAAGCTTCATTTGCTGTACGACAATCAATCTCAATTCTATGAAAGTTGATTTTTTCAAAACCAAATCTGATAACAGCTTTCGTCATCTCAGTGGCATATCCTTTACCCTGAAATGCAGGTCCGATAACATACTCAATCTCACCATGCTGATTGTTGCTGTCAACCAAGAAAAATGCAATTTGTCCAATACATTCACCAGATTTCTTTTCAATAACAGCCCAACGATAATAATCTTTACAGGAATATGAAACAATATACTTTGTATCAAATAACTTCTGAACGTCAACAGATGCAGGATAATATGGTTCCCCATAATCCCATTGTGTCTGTTCATCTGCTATCCAGTTGCACAGCATTGAATCAATATCTGAATATCTAAATCTACGGAGTATCAGTCTTTCTGTTTCTATTGTCTGTGTTCCGATATGTGTCAGCATTTTATTTCCTCCG
>NZ_DXUU01000098.1 GCF_019417665.1 Ruminococcus sp. | reverse complement strand
TGCAGACGCAGCTGGACGAAGCCAGCAAGACCATTCAGTCCTACAAGGACATGGATATCGATGGCATCAAGGCGAGCGTTGAGGACTACAAGCAAAAGCTGGAGCAGTCCGAAGCTGATCGCAAGGCGTTTGAGTACAGCACACAGATGTCTCAATATGTCAAAGGCTTACGCCTGAAAAATGACATCTATGAGAAGTATGTCACAGACATGCTGACCGAAAAGGGCTTGAAGTTTGACGGCGGCGAACTGGTCGGTGCGGAAAAGTACGTCAATGAATTTCGCGAAGCCCATGCAGACGCCTTTGCACCAAACCCCAACGAGCGTGCAGCGGCATCGACTTCCGGACAGATCCCCACAGCAATGTCCGGTGTGGAAGCAAAGTTTTATGAAATGAATCCCAACTTGAAACAATAACAGGAGGTACACATTATGCCACATATTGCACAGGAACGTTATTCGACTTTGGTGGACGAAAAATTGCGCGCAACGCTAGTCACCAAGGACAATCTTATTTTTAACAATCGATATGAGGGAGATCCTAAGGCTGGTAAGGTCAAAGTACCAGTACGAGATACCGAGGTAGAGGTTAAGGCATATAACAAGCAGACCGGCGCAACCTTGTCCAACGGCTCTACCAGCTATTTTGACATCAATATTGATGTCGACGAAGCGGTGAACGAACTGATCGACGGCTTTGATGCGGAATCCGTGCCGGACGGTATTACAGCAGAGCGCCTGGACAGCGCAGGATATTCTTTAGGGCTGTCCATGGATACCAAGTCCATCCGTGCATTGGAGAAAACCACAGGTACCACTGTTGCAGCGTCGAAAACCGCTGTAACCGAAACAACGGCATACAAGGCGGTACTGGCTGCAAAGCGTACCCAGTCTCGTATGGGTGTACCCAATGACGGCAAGCGCTGGCTCATTGCATCCCCCGAATTCATGGAGGTGCTCATGACAGACGACCGCTTTATTAAGCAGGGTGATCTATCCCAGGAACTGGTGCAGAGCGGCGTTGTTGGCAGAATTGCCGGATATAATGTCTTTGAGTCCAACAATACCATGTTTGAGGACACCGAGCTTGTGGCTGGCAAGAAAACAACGACAGAGTTTATTTGCGGTCATCCGAACTGGTGCCACCGTGTACAGGAATGGTCTGTGCCGGTTGAGATCAAGAACCTGACAAACAACTATATTGGTTCTTCCGCAGTGCAGGGCAGAAAGGTTTACGGCATTGGTATCTCTAAGCCGAAAACTGTCTACGTCAAGAGAGTGGAGGCGTAAATCATGGCATACGCTGATTTTCCATATTACCAGGATTTTTATCTGGGTAATCTGATCCATGATCCGACCGACTTTGGTCGGGCAGCAGAACGGGCGAGCGAATATTTGGACATGGCGACCTTTGGGAGGCTACTGGACAGAATTCCTTCGGAATTGACCTCGCGCATCAAAAAGTGCTGCTGCGCTCTTGCTGATGCGATATATCAGTATCAGGCATATGGAGTAGGCAGCATAGGTTCGGGCGAAATCGGATTAAAAACATCTGAAAGTATTGGTGCGTATAGCGTCAGCTATGCAAATCCTACGGAATCAATTTCCGTTCTGTTGGATGGCGATGCATCTGGATTGCAGGATTATCTCAAAAGTATCTGTATGCGCTATCTGGGCACAACAGGGCTGCTTTACAGGGGTGCGATTGATGTACGCAAATAAGATTGGATGCACAGTCTATGAGCGTGCGGTGGAAAACCGCATGGAAGCATATGTGCCGCACTTCATCCCGGCGGTCTACTGGGAGGATACCACAGCACAGGTGCAAACTGGTACATCTATGAAGCAGCAGGATCAGATCTGGTGCTGCATCCCATCCGGTTCGCTGTCCGGCTATGTTCCCCGGAAGGATGACATCATCGTCTGCGGCAGGTACGATTCGGCCGAACCGCCGGAAAGCGGCAGAACGATCACAGCGGTGGAAGATTACCGGTACGGCTCGGCAGGCGTGCAGCATATCGAGGTGACGGCAGTATGAAGATACACGGAGAACTGGTGATACACACCGGAAAATGCAGCGAAAAAGCATTGGAAAAGGCGCAGAAGTATCTGGATCAGGAAGTGATACGGACTTGTGCGCCATATGTGCCGCTGGACACAGGGACGTTGGAGGGCAGCGGCAAAATGTCAACCAAAATCGACAGCGGCATTGTAACATGGGACACGCCATATGCGCAGAAGCAGTATTACGAAGGGAAATCCAAAGGACTGCGTGGCGCAAGGTGGTTCGACCGAGCCAAAGCAGACCGCGCAGACGACTGGCAGAAAGGCGTGGCAGAAATACTAGGAGGCGAGCATGGCAGCGATCATTGAAGCGGTGCGGGACTGGGTCGCCGGCTGCCCACTGGTCGAGGAAAATGCTATTTTGGGTGTTGACCGTCTGGGGGCAGAGCCGGTAGGCTATACCGTGGATACTGTACCTTGTGATCCGGTCGCATCACAGTATGTTGACGGTTCTCAGCGGCGGCAGTTTTTATTTGTGTTTGCGAGCCGGAATCAGTATGCCGGCACAGCACAGAATCTGGTGAACAGTGCGTTTTATGATGACTTTTCCGACTGGATCGCACTGCAGAACAAGCTGCGGCAGCTGCCGGAACTGGGAGCATACCGCACCGCACAGCGTGTGGAGATCACCACAAGCGGATACGTATATGATGCCGGCGACAGTACAGCACGGTATCAGATTCAACTCAAATTGACTTATTACCAAGACAGGAGGTATACTCATGGGTAAAAATTTACAAAACGGCAATCTGGTCATGCGTGATGAAAAGGTTGCATTCTATGAAGTTCCGGAGCAGTACGCCTTTGTGCGTATGGAAGGCTTCACCAGCATGAGCACGTCCAAGTCTGCGACCGAGCACAGCCGGAAGTATGTGGACGAACGCAGCAGCCGCACCGATACGGTGGGCTACGAGGAGAGCATTTCATACAGTTTTGATCGCTACGACGGCAACGCCGTGCAGGACGACATTGTGACAATCACCGACGAGGAAAAGGTGGGAAAGCAGGCAACACGCCGTATCATTCAGGTGGACATGAAAACGCTGTCGGAAGACGGTACTACCGCCTCCGGCAGAATGCGGAGCTACAGTGTAGTGCCAGACGGCAGCGGCGATGATGCCAATGTGCTGACCTATTCCGGCAATCTTAAAAACAACGGCGAGTGGGAAAATGTCACTGTTACCAGCAGCGATGACTGGCAGACGGCGAAGCTGTCTACATCTGCGGTCAAGCCGAAGCTGAAAAGTCTGGCTGTGGAAAGCGGTGGAAGTGTAGTCAATCTGACACCGACATTCTCCGCCGGTACGACATCGTATACGATCCCGTCCGGAACGGCAACTGCGATCGTAGAGGCTGTTGCGGAGAACACTTCTTTGACTGTCATAGTATCCTGCAATGGCGAATCATACATTACAAACACAGTGCCAAACCACCGCACAAATCAGTTTAACAATCTGAAATCCGGCGACTATATCACGATCACAGTCACCGATGGTTCTGGCGGCAAAGGAACAAGCACGTACAAAATCAAAGTGTCCTGAGTTATGGAAGTGTAGAAATGGACGAGATCAACTGGAAAACTTACGGCGTAGATGCGGAATCTGCGGCGTTCTGGGACAAGTACAACGCCGCCGTGAAAAATGCGGTGGAACGGGAAAAAGAAGCCTCGCCCAAGCTGGAATCGGACAAGATCCGGAAGTACTGCAATGACTTCCGGATCTTTTATGCCGACCTGATCGGGGAAGAAAACGCAAAGGCGGTACTGTCTGACGTGCCGGACAACAAGCGTTGCTTCGATGCGGTCTATGCGTCTCTGCTCCGGTGTATCCACGACCAGAAAGCAGAGGCGAACCGCAGGATTGCCGGTATCCTGCTGAAATACGCTCCGAAGACTAGAGGAAACGGTAATGCTGCACCCACTGTATGACCATTTGCCGGATACTGTCAGCGTACAGGGAAAGCCGTATCCGGTAGTGACTGGCTATCGGGAGTGGCTGTCCTTTTTGGAGATGCTGGCAGATGAAACGTACACCGCAGAAGAACGCATGCTGTGTGCAATGGCGTGGTATCAGGCACACCCTCCGTGCAGCATTGCGGAGGCGTATCAGGCCCTGCTACGGTATGTGTCATGTGTCGATATACCCCATACCGGACGGGAAACCGGCAAATCTGCAAATGCACAGCTGCTGTCCTATACATACGACGGAGCATATATCATCAGTGATTTCCTGCGGTTTTATCATATCGATCTGACCGCAGAAAACTTGCACTGGTACAAATTTCGGCTGCTGTTGGAAGCGTTACCAGACGAATCCGCAGTGAAACAGCGTGTGGCATATCGCAGTATCCAGCTGGCAAATGTTAAAGACAAGAACCAGCAGAAACGGATACGGAAAGTCAAAGACAGCCTGTGGATACCAACCAATAAGAAACTGGACGCAGGGCAAGTTGGTGCGATCTTTGGATAGAGAGGTGATAGGCAGTGGTAAACAGTAAGGTAGACGGCAGCGTCAATTTTGATACCAAAATCGATACATCAGGCTTTGAAAAAGGACTGAAACAGATCGACAGATCCAGCGAAAAAGCAGCGAAGAATGTAGAAAAGGATACAGAAAAGTCCTCCAAAAGTGCAGAGAAAAAAGCCGGAAATGCTGCTGATGGCATATCGAAAAGCTTTGCGAAATCTTCCGGAAAAATGCAGTCCAGCATGCAAGAAGCCGGCGACAAATCGGAAAAGATCTTTAAGGAAACACTGATTAAATCTTCCCATTGAGCTACAAATATGGTATAATAGA
>NZ_DXUU01000097.1 GCF_019417665.1 Ruminococcus sp. | reverse complement strand
TTTATGCCTTTTTTATTGGCTGAAATATTGAATTTTCAAGGTTCAACACACCTTATTGGTGTGGGAAGTTTTAGTATGTAATATTCATCTATTAGACACCCAATGTAGTATTGCCATAAAACTACGTAAATTCAGTATGTAGAATGGAAGAAAATTTATAATATGTAGATGTGAAAAATATGATATGATGTAATTAAAATCAATTTTAGGAGGCTTAGAATTCAATGAAAATATATATTATTGAGGACGACAAAGTCCTTAGAACAGAATTAATGAAATTACTGAATTCATATGGCTATGAATGTGCTTATAGTGATGACTGGCAGAATATCATACAGTTGGCATTACAGGAATCTCCTGATTTGATACTTCTGGATATTAACCTGCCATTATTTGATGGATTTCATATCTGTCGGGAGATCCGCAAGCAATCAGAAGTTCCGATCATTGTTGTTACCAGTCGCAGCACTGATATGGATGAGTTGATGAGCATGAATCTTGGAGCAGATGATTTTATTACAAAGCCTTATAATACGCAAATACTGGTTGCCCGTATTGCTGCACTTTTGAAAAGAAGTACACATGTGCCGGTTTCAGAAGAAATCGAGTATAAAGGTGTGATTTTTCGACCATCGAAAGGATTGATTTCTTACGGTGCTGACAGTGCAGAGCTGACGAAGAATGAAATGAAAATTTTATCTGTTTTACTCAAAAATGCCGGAAAAATCGTTTCACGTGATGAGTTGATGGATGAATTGTGGCAGTCAGATGAATTTGTTGATGATAATACGCTGACTGTGAATGTAAACCGGTTGCGAAAAAAACTGGAAAATATCGGTGCAAAAGATTTCATTGCTACAAAACGTGGTATGGGGTATTTGATATGAGATTCTCGACATTTTTAAAAAATAAGTGGATTTTTCTTTTGTCACAGACTGGAATCATCCTGTTTCTGGCGTTGCTGTTGAATGTAATGAAGATCAGCAATGCTGCAAATGCCCTTGTTTGTATATGCATGCTCTTTATTACAGTCGGTGCTCTTGTGCTGGAATATAATCAAAAGAACGGCTTCTACAGAGAGCTTTACCGAAATCTGGGAACATTGGAGAAGAAATATTATATCTCATCAGTAACGGAAAAACCTGGATTTGTAGAGGGTACAATTCTGATAGATGTATTAAGACAGACTACGAAATCGATGAATGATGATATAGCAGACTATCGCCGGATGAATACCGAATATCAGGATTATGTTGAAACCTGGATACATGAAATCAAGATTCCGATTTCGTGTATTGATCTTATCTGTGAAAACAATAAGGGTGAAATGGCTTCCGGTGTGAAAGAGGAACTTTCCAGAATTGATGGTTATGTGGAACAGGCACTTTATTATGCCAGAAGTACCAATCTTGAAAAGGATTACATGATTCGGGAAATCAAGCTGGATCAACTGGTAAAGGGAACGCTCAAAAAGTATTCTAAGCAGCTCATTGCTGCAAAAGCGACTCCGACCTTTGACAACCTTTCCAAAACAGTATACGGCGATCCGAAATGGTTGGAATTCGTTCTGGGGCAGTTGATCGTCAACAGCATAAAATACAAAAAGGAGACGCTTACACTGACATTTTCCGCATGTGAGGAACAGGATTATGTTGTGTTGTATGTTTCGGATGACGGTATAGGTATTCAGGAAAGCGAATTGCCACGTATATTTGAAAAGGGATTTACCGGAACAAACGGAAGAAGTTATGCAAAATCCACAGGAATCGGCTTGTATCTGTGTAGGAAGCTCTGTAATAAGATGCATCTGTCTATATCTGCGTCCTCTGCCAGTGGGCAGGGCACAACTATACAGATTACTTTTCCAAAGGATTCAAGATTGCTTTTAGAATAAGAAAGTGTAAACAATATTAGCGGGCTGCCATAGTGTGGTCCGCTTTCTTAATGTGACAATTTTGTTCGTTTTATGTAAGATAAAACGATTTTAACTTATCGTGAACTCCGATATACTATGACTGATGATTCGGGTGGTGAATACCGTGTCATTAACATTTTAAAACAAATAATTTAGGAGATGATATCATGAAACATTTTAATGCTTTCCAGCTAAAGTTTTTTATGGCGATGCTTATGGTACTGGATCATTTGCATCACATTCCGGGTTTTCTTCCGCCGTGGTGGATGGAAATCTTCCACGTTATTACAAGATGCGTGTCACCATTCTTTGCTTATATGGCGGTCGAAGGTTTTATCCACACCCGAAACAGGCTAAAATACAACGGGCGTCTGTTTCTGTGGGCAGGGATTATGTTTGCAGGTAACTTCGGACTGAACCGTCTGTTAAATGTAGATTCCCTGACAATCTACAATAATATTTTCTTTACATTGGCGATGGGAGTGCTTGCGTTAAACGTATGGTGCTATCCTGTAAAAAGTGAGAAGATTAGTCCGAAAGTAATATTGGCATTGCGTATTCTGATTGCAGTTCCGATTACTATTTATGCATGTGTAGCAGGTGAAGGAAGTCAGTCTGTCGTTCCATTTATGCTTATTTGTTATTTCTTGCGTAATAAAGTGAAAATTCGCAATATTGCTATTTGTGCGTTGTCGGTATTATTGTTCATTCCAACTATTGATATCTATCCATCTATGGAGATGACCATAAAGATGATGATGTTCAACAGTGACTGGCTGGTTTTCACAGCACTTCCATTTATGTATTTATATAATGGAAAACGAGGACCAAAAACAAAATTCAGCAAATATTTCTTCTATCTATTCTATCCGGCTCATTTGTGGATTCTGGCATTGATCGGATATATTACAACTATCGTATAAGGAGGCAGAAAATGAAAACAATATTAAAAGTTGATCATATTGAAAAATATTATGGAAATAAGGGGAATATCACCCGTGCTGTTGATGATATAAGCTTTGAAGTAAACGAAGGGGAATACATCGGTATTATGGGAGCATCAGGAAGTGGAAAAACGACACTGCTTAACTGTATTTCTACTATTGATAATGCCACAGCAGGGCACATCTATCTTGACGGAGAGGATATCACAACGCTGAAAGCTTCACAGCTTTCAAAATTTCGAAGGGAAAAGCTTGGTTTCATATTTCAGGACTTTAATCTTTTGGACACGCTTACAGGTTTTGAAAATATTGCACTGGCTCTTACCATTATGAAGGTACCGGCAAAAGAGATTGAAGCAAGAGTTCAAAAGGTTGCCGGACTTTTAAATATTACTGATGTTCTTTCCAAACATCCTTATCAGATGTCCGGAGGACAGAAGCAGCGTGTAGCCTCTGCCCGTGCCATCGTGACAAATCCTTCGATGGTTCTGGCAGATGAGCCGACCGGTGCCCTGGATTCAAAATCAGCACGTATGCTTTTGGAAAGCTTTCGTAAATTAAATGAAGAGATGAATGCGACAATTCTTATGGTAACGCACGATGCCTTTACAGCTAGTTACTGCAAGCGAATTCTTTTTATCAAGGATGGAAAACTGTTCAACGAGTTAATTCGTGGTACGGAAAGCAGAAAAGAGTTTTTTGACCGCATTATGGAGGTTATTGCTCTTTTGGGAGGTGACCTGAATGCTGAGTAAACTGGCTTTTAAAAATGCATCAAAAAGTATCAGGGACTATGCAGTATATTTCTTTACCCTGGCTCTTGCTGTCTGCATTTTCTACATGTTTAATTCTATTTATGCACAGAAGGACATCATGATAGTTACGGAAACAACTGCCGAGTCCATGAAAGCATTGAGACAGATACTGTCATATATTTCTGTTTTTGTAGCTGTAGTTTTGGGATTTTTGATTGTCTATGCTAACAATTTTTTTATCCGGCGACGTAAAAAAGAACTTGGTGTTTATATGACATTGGGAATGAGTAAACGAAATATTTCTATGATTCTTATGTTGGAAACATCTTTCATGGCATGTATGGCATTAGTTACAGGGCTGTTGCTTGGAATATTTGGCTCTCAGATGATGTCTGTTTTTACCGCAAAAATATTTGAGGCTGATCTTTCTGCATATCGATTTGTATTTGCACCCGATGCCGCAGTCAAAAGTGTGATCTATTTTGGGGTAATATTTTTGGTGGTTATGCTCTTGAATACAATCGCAATTGGAAAATACAAGCTGATTGATTTGCTATATGGTGGAAGAAAAAATGAGACTATAAGAATAAAGAACATGAAAACTGCAATGAAGGTATTTGTAGCTTCCATACTATGCCTTGTTGCCGCATATGCACTCATTCTGAATAATGGAATCATTCATGTCAATCTGTATTTTGCATTCTCAATTATTTTGGGAACTGCAGGGACACTGCTGTTCTTTTGGTCGCTGTCAGGTATTCTTGTACAGATTATGCAGCGTAACAAAAGACTTTATTTCAAACAGCTCAATATGTTTGTTGTACGTCAGTTTTCCAGTAAGATTAATACGAATTTTGTATCGCTTTCTGTTGTCTGCATTGTCCTGCTGTTGGTCATCGGAATCTTTTCCACCGGGTACAGTATGCAGAACATTTTGTCAACGCAGCTGCGTACGGAAATACCATATGAGTATAGTGCCATAGACTATAATAATGGTGAAACAGATACGATTTTAAGCCGACTGCCCTCTGAAATCAAGGACAGCAGCCTGATTGCGGACAGCTATGAATGTATGGAAGGGACCATGGCAGATGGAAAGGCATATTATAAGGATTACGATGTTCAGATACCAGAAACATTGTCTGCTTATGGATATGGAGATATTCCTCTGACATTTGTAAGCCTGTCAGATTATAATGGCATGCGTAAACTACAAGGCATGGACAGCGTAGATTTATTAGAAAACAATTATAGAATTTTATATAATAAAAAAAATGTTCGTGAACTTGCAGAACAATTTCATGATAAAAGTATCAATCTTACTATTGAAGGAAATGTACTTTCTTCGGTGAATGAAGCTGAAGAATTTACCATGTCAAATAGTGGCATGGATCATATCATATTTGTAGTTGCAGACACATGGATGAAAAACATGAATGTCGATACGATGATATGGAATGTACAGTGTGTGAGTGAAGATGCAGCAAAAGAATTTGGTACATTGCTGGATAATTATCAGGAAAAGAGCAAAAGAGAATGTGCCTTTGCGTATTACATGAGTAAGCAGCAGGTATATGAATCTTCGGTTACTACAAAGGCAATCATAGCATTTCTGGCAATTTATCTTGGTATTGTATTTATGATAGCCTGTGCAGCAATTCTTGCTATTCAGCAGCTATCTGAAGCTACTGATAATGTAGAACGATACAATCT
>NZ_DXUU01000096.1 GCF_019417665.1 Ruminococcus sp. | reverse complement strand
CCTCATAACATTTGTACAACGTGGTTGTTATCGCACCGTTGGGGTTTGCATCAACATACACGCTTACCTCACCGGTTGCAAAATTGATTTTTACGGTGCTCGAGTCATGAATTCCGCCCACGTCGCCTACCAGCACGTCGTCCACGAAGATCCAGACGTCGTCATCTCCTGTGAACTCGAATACCGTATCCACCCTCTGATCGGTGCTGACATGGCCTCCGTTCAGCTGGATGAATCTGGTCGTAATCGTGATGCCGAAATAGTGGTTCACGTCACGACCGTCCCTGGCGGCGGTCATGATTTGCGGCGCCTGATTGAAGGGGAAAAAGCCTTTGCTGTCACAGGGTCGATTGTAAATCCGGAAGCTGCTGCTGGCTTCGTCAAACTCCGCCATTTGTTTTTTGCAGTCAAAGGAATAGTAGCCGTCGCCATCTATGCCGAACAGTCCTCTTACGTTCCTGTACGACGCCTTGCCCTCATGCTCCACGGCGGGGTTGAACAGGTATTCCAAGGATTCCTGCGAATCATAACCATAGCCGTCCACCGGGTATTTTCCGGAAAGAACGGGGTAGCCGTTGCTGCTGAGCCGGTTTTCTACAATTCCCTGCAGAGGATTTTTACCTCCTCCGACCCATTCATTCAACTTCGATTCATTACCTGTATCTGCTATTATTCCGCCGCCGTCAGAGAATTTGAACGCGTGCCCGTTGTTGATTCCACCGTATAACAGTTCGTCGGGTCTTGTTATCCCACCACAATAATCCG
Organism: Ruminococcus sp.; assembly: GCF_019417665.1. GTDB lineage: Bacteria > Bacillota > Clostridia > Oscillospirales > Ruminococcaceae > Ruminococcus_C. The sequence continues at coordinate 4,567 of NZ_DXUU01000096.1, read as the reverse complement.
AAGCATACCGCTCCTCCGCAATCCAGTAGTCAAACAGATTCAAAACGGTGCTGGGAGCGGAAGCAGAGGATAACTGATTTGCCGTTTGCCGCTGTCCGCTTTGGTCCGTCCACCAGATGCCGTCTGAGTTGTATCCCCAAGTTTCGTTTGTATCAGCCGTCAGCATCACGTCAGACTGAAATCCGGACGCTTCCTGTTCCGCCGGCTGGAAGCATGCGTCATCGTGTACATGCTCGGTTACTTGAAGCATGCCGCAGATAAGTTTTCCGTTTTCGTCACGGCAGGTTTCGTCATGTGTATGTAACACTGCTGTTTCCTTGCAGATCAGCGTTTTTTCGGTCTGATAGCAATCATCGTTATGCTCGTGCTCCGCTATCTCAGGCAGTTCGCAGACAAGCTCGTTTTCTGCATTGTAGCAGCTTTCGCTGTGCGTATGCGGCGCTTCCGTTCCCTTGCAGATCAGAGTTTCTTCAGCCTGATAGCAATCATCGGTATGTTCGTGCGCTGTTATTTCGGGCAGCTTACAAACAAGCTCGTTTTCTGCATTGTAACAGCTTTCATTGTGTGTATGGATCACAAAATCCGCCTGTCCGCAGATCAGCGTTCCGTTTTCGTCACGGCACTCCGCCGTGTGCTGATGGACGCTCAGCGGGCAGTCCAGTACCGCCTGATTTTTCTCGAGTGTAATTGCCGGAAGAATGAGCGCATAAACGGTGCAGAATATGACGACCGCCGCCAAGGAGATAAAAACCGTGTAATACCATTTCCGATATTTCCGGGATTTGATTTGTTCTTTTGCCGCCTGGAGCAGCTGATCGTTTTTCATCTTCATGCGTTATACTCTCCTTCCTGAAAATATAAATGTTAAATCCAATAAAATCATATAAACCTTATTCGATCCTTCCGAATTCCTTCAACGGCCATACGCAAAACAGGATCCTGCCAACAATCTGCTCCTCTGCAACGCAGCCCACCGCCGTACTGCGGGAATCCACTGATACGCTGCGGTGATCTCCCATGACGAACAGACGGGACTCCGGTACCTGATATGGCATTTCTATGTCGCACTCACCAAGCGCTTTTTCCGTAAGATATGGCTCCTCCAGCCTTTCGTTATTCACATACACTGTGCCGTCTTCCTCTATATTCACCCAGTCGCCCGGTTCGGCAATGACGCGCTTGATGAGGATTTTGTTATTATAATAGAAAGCGATAATATCTCCGCTTTGGAAGTCGCCGGACTTGACCGATACGACAATGTTTCCGTCGCTGAGCGTCGGCGTCATGGAGCCACCGTAAATCTGCAACACCGGCATCCACAGGGTCGCTACCAAAACCGCTATGGCGGCAACTGTGATCAGCGTATACACCGTACTGCGCAGGACAACGTGGTACCGGCGTTTGTATTTCACACGGTTTAATTCCTTCTCCAATTCTTCAGAGGATGGCATTTCCATAAACTGTTTGCGCCGCATATTCACTCCTATCCGGGTTCATTCAAAAGCCTCGATTAAAGCTTTCTAAACTCTTCCATTTTATTGGATACCTCGCCCAAGCATAGGGCTACTCGCTGCTGTGCCTGACTTAACCTTTCTTCGCACTGCTTCTGCGCCTCCTCTTCCATCCTGCGGCATTTTCTCGCCGTGTCACTTTCCATACGCTTGCATTTTTCTTCCGTTTCCGCCTGCATCTTTGCACAGATATTTTCCTGCCGTTCGTTCAGCGCCTGAATGTTCTCCAAATATTGGGCTGCTGCAGCCTGCGCCGCCTCGAAAACACCGTTCAGTTGCAAGCATGCCTCCGCAAGAGAGCCTGCATTATTGATCGTTATCATGCGGGCGGACAGCTTCTCTTCCAATGCCTCGATTTCTGCTTGCAGCTTCTCGTTTTCCCTGGTCTTCTTCAGTAACATTGAAAGTAAATCTGTGCGGCTTAATTTTTTCAGTTCTTTTTCTGTCATGTCTTTGTCCTCATGCTCTATTTCACCGTCTCCGCATCTAACTTTCCTTTCATCAGTGGGAAAGACACTCCGTTCCATAACAACCGCCATATCATTTCATATGTATCTTTGTTTTTCTTCAGTTCCCCGCGAATAACCTTCTTTGCAAATACGCCGGAAAGATCCAGCATGTACATCCAAAAATATTCGCTGCTGATTTCACTTCCCTCTGAGTGTACTCCGAAGTCTTTCGTTAGGGTTTCCACGCAGTTTGGAATCCGTTTCTCGATTTTGTCCTGCATAGCTGCAAATGACTTTGATTCCCGATACTCATAGTAGTACAGCGTTTTGTAATCGTTCTTCACCATAAAACGGAAATATCGCAGCCAAAGCTTATGCATATTTTCGCAGAATTTCTCCGGAGACTTGGTCTCTTGGAAGTTTTCTTTCTCAAACATCTCATAGATCAGTCCGTCCACATGAAGATAACACTGTAGAAGCAGATTTTCCCTTGTTCCATAATGACAGTAGATAAGATTATCCGATGTTTTAGCTGCCTGCGTTACCTGCTTCATAGCAAAAGCGGGTAGTCCAACATCAGCGACTACTCTCATTGTGGTGTCCAATAGAATATCCTTCCTTTTTTTCTCCTCCTGCAACACTGATCCATCTCCCTTTTCTACATAATTATAGTTATGTTGTAATTTTATTTAGAAATTGTTACTCAAATAAACTACATACAGATCTACATACGGATATTTGAGCATAGTAAAATAAGCCCACTCAATTTTTTTGAAAAAATTGAATGAAAGAGCTTTCTTCTGTTGCCCTGAAAATATGAACTTTTTCGGAACACTGTGGATATTGAAAGTGTACATTGACATTTACAATATTTTTTCTTATAATATGGCATGCTTATATTCTGTGAGTTTGCACAGTTTGTAGATGGGCAGATGGAAGAACAACATAACTATAATTTTGTTCCCGATATCATGTATATCGGCTTTTTTATGTTTATGATATAAGCCGCATGCCGTCGATTTTACGCCGATGCTCTTCACCTGTAGTCACGATATAGATGCGTGTGGTGTTGATGCTGCTGTGCCCTAAAATATCCGCCAGTTTTACTATATCTTTTTCAATCCCATAAAAGGTTCGGGCAAACAAATGCCGCAGATTGTGCGGAAATACCTTTCCAGACGCTACGCCTGCTCTTTCGCAGAGTGCTTTCATCTCTTTCCAAATATTACACCGGTTCATCGGCTTACCTGTTCTCGTAATAAAGACAGCGCCGGTTATTATGTTTTGTTCCCGGATATATCGAATTAGCTTCTTTTGCAGTCGGTTTGGGATAAAGATCGTTCGTGTTTTCCCTTTGCAGCGTACGGCTGCCTCGCCGTGTCTGACAGCTTCAATGGTGATATACTGCAGCTCGCTTACACGGATGCCGGTTGCGCAAATGGTTTCGATCAGCAGACTGAGCCGTTCGCTTCCTGTTTCCTTTGCCGCATGGATCAAGCGAAAATATTCCTCACGGGACAATTCTTTTTCTTCCGAGCAATAGATTTTTTGTTGTACCTTGAACTGTTTGACACAGCAACTTTCTAAACTAACAAATCGCAGAAAAGAATTTAGGGATGCAAGCATGGAATTGGCGCTTGCGACAGCATAGTCCTCTTGAAGTTTTGATTTGTATTCCATTGTCAGCAATTTATCAATTTTTTTGCCATTAGCATATTCCATAAAATGCCGGACGTCTCTGAGATACTTCTCAATCGTGGCTTTACTTTTTTCATCTTCCCGCAGATACCTTTCAAAGGCATCTAATGTATTTTGCGTGATCTCTTTATTATCCATATAATATTTTCCTCCGTTTGTTCTTTTTGAATTTAATAATATCCAACCTATTTTACATTATTTTTTGACATCGAAGTGAATGGAATAATTTTTCGTCTCTCCAATGCTTCAATAGCTGGTAATTTATATTACCTGCATTTTTATATTGATTGATCATCTGATGCAGGATTATCAACTATAAGTGAATCGGTATCTGACAAGAAGCTGCAATGTCTGCACAGCATCGCACTGTGCGGCGAATGAAATGATATAGTTCTTTATGTACTTGAAAATAACGCATTCATGGTCAGAACAATTCGGCGGTGGGACTTTTTTGGCAAGTTAAGCGGCATAAAAAAAGAAAACGGCAGATTGAAATGTATGATTTCAAACCCGCCGTTAGTCTATCATATTTTGTTTTGGTGCACAGGTATTTAGCTATCGAAACAACGGTTCTTTCCACTCTTTCGATAGTGTTTGGATATTCGGACTTTTGGCACTCATTATACACTTTATTATGTATAAAACGATCTTCTGCAGCATATTGTATCACGCCTTATATTCACCAATTACGTATGGCTTTGATAAATTAGGTCACCCGGTCGCTCAGTTCGTAGTCTCATTTATTGTTCTCTGAGTTCGTTTTTTCGAACAAAACAAGCCTAAACAAACCAAAAGTATGATTTTTTAGCGGTCTTAAAATATCCCGACACGTTTTTACTCAAAGGAGAGGGGTCTAGTAAAAAGGGGGAAGGAATGGTGGAGGAGTGGTGTTTTTTTCGATGATTTGCG
>NZ_DXUU01000095.1 GCF_019417665.1 Ruminococcus sp. | reverse complement strand
TGAGCTTTGATGCGTATGATTTTTAGTTCATATATCATCGTGTCGGTACACTAGTAGAACTGGATACTGAAATTACACAATTGTCAGATGAATTAAAAGCAGGTATTAAAAGTTCGGATGAGGCAAAGGAAAAACGTGAACAGTTTTTTTCGCAGTTTATCGTACTTATGAATACTAAAAAACATATCATAGATATTGAAGGTACAGATGACTATGAAGATGTATTCACGAAGCGAGGGACAACAATTTCTGGAAGCGAGGAAACGGTTTTCTATGTTGCACGTCTCATAAGCACAGCTGAAATGATAAGCCCTGGAAATCCAGTGCAAATGCCCTGGAAATCCAGTGCAAACTTATTGACATATCTCTGCGAAAGTGTTATAATAATTTTATGCATGTAATTTGCTGGCGATCGTCTAAGTTGCTAGAAAATTGCGCTATGTCTTTATAAAATTATAGCAAATAAACAAAATGATTCTATGCCTTTTCATGAAATAGCGAAATATGGAAAAATCATTTTTATTTACTTTAATTCGAATAACGAAAGCCAGATTTACAATTAAGGAGGAATTGTTATGAATCGACAGACAAGTATCTGGAAAAGAATTATATACGGCATATTGGTTATCGCTATGGTGATGACTTCGTGCAACTGGAGTGTTATTATTGCAGCAGCAGAGGGGGTAGGACAAAGCGCTGCGTATCAAGTTAGTTTTGGTACAGTCACTGCTTCCGGCGCAACGCTGACACCGGAACAGAACGGTGAGGATGGTAAAGATGGCAGTTTTTATATGATACCGAACAGTCAGCAGATCCTGTTGACTGTGAATTTGCAGCCAGATTTTACAACGGGTTATGTTAGAGGGCAGACACTGGAGATGACTCTTCCATATCTGTATTTCAATGATGAGAGCGGTCTCCTGGTACAGGTGAGCTCTTGGGAGCAGATTCCGCAGGAAAAACGTATTGCCGGTGAATATATTGGAATGCAGGCAAAGGTAAATGACAAGAGCAATTTTGGAAACTCGGCAGTGATGTACGATGCGGACGGAAAAGAATTGAGCGATGGAGAATTTGCACGGGGAAAAATAACGATGCAAAACAGCTATGAGAAATTTTCCGGAACATGTACTCCACAATTCGAAATCGAATTCTATTCTGCAAATCCGAGAAGCATGAAGGTTCCGGAAAATGCTTCGACAACATTGGAAATAAAATTTTCTTATGGTGCATATTATAGCGAATCAGATCAACAACTGGGCGGCGAATGGTCTACAGAAGCGAATCTGGATAACAGTACGATTTCGCAGCGGCGTGTGACGTTTGTCAATTCTAATTTGATCTGGAATACTTCGATTGAAAACGTTCCAACAGTTCAACTGAAAAAGGATGATTCTTCAAAAGATAACGCCGTGATGTGGCAGCAGTATAACTACATGGTATATGAAGTCACGGTGCAGAACGATTCTACAGAAGTAGAAAGCACCATCGACAACTATTTACTGACTTTCCAGGCACAGTATTTTCCTAGTAGAATGAAAAGCGTTTTGGACGAGGACATTCTGCGCTGGACATTAGATGATCCGGATACTGTGAATGAGGATATTTCATCTGATTTTTATCAGAAACATGACTTTATTGGAAAGCCAAACGAGGGCGGTGTGCTGATTTATGATGTGACGGATATCCCGGAATGGAAAGCAGAATGGGATCTGGAGCATTTCACCAATGTTCCATCGGCTTCTCTACCCTATAGCTATTCTGGTATGGGCAATATTATTGTTCTGAATGATAGTGAGATAACAGGTAAGTCACATACAATTTATTCAGTGGAAAAGGCAAAAGATTTGAATCAGAACAATCCTGGAGAGAAATACTATTCAGCACGCAAATATATGGTAGCAATCCCGTATTCAAACAATTTTCACTCCGGCGTTGGATTCGATAACAAAACGCAGCTGACCACGACCATCACCTTTGGTGGAGGAAGTAGTATCCATTGGTCAAAACAGGCTGAGAATACTGCAAATTTCACACCGCCTACCAGAGATAATTTTCAACATCACAAATACGTCAAGGATGCAGACGGAAATGAAGTGACAGAGAAAACTGTCGGTATAGGTGCCATGGATGAATACTATCTGGATGATTTTAACAGCATCGGAAATGTGCCGGTATTCAATGCGGTTTCTACGGACTATGTGCCGGATTACTTTGATTTGCAGGAGATTTTGATTCGGCTGGATAATGATGACATATATTATCCGGACATTCAGCTGAGTGATTGGTTTAAAGTGAATGAAAATGATATTGACCAATTTATTTGCTTTGGCTTCACTCAGGGAAATGGTGAAAAGATCTATAAAACCGCTGGAGAACTGGGACTGCATCTGGATCAGATCGTAGACGAAGGAGATGCGCAGTCTGATTCGAAAACGTGGAAGCTTGCCATCGGTGATACTTTGTCAAATCAGACCGATCTGACGTTTTGCAATGAAGTACAGTTTTTGTTCCGAGAGGAAATCCCACGTTATACGAATTTTAATGGTTTGATCACCATGCGCGGTGCTTTTCCGCATCTTTGGACATATGACAACAAGATCGATACCAATTATGAACTGCACTATTATCAGCCAAAAAATTCTACAACAGAAACTGGCATTTGGGTCACAGAACCTTTGACTGTATCAGAAAACAGCGCTGTTATTCGGACAGAAAAGGCAAACCCTGTGCTAGAAGGCGTTGGCATATATGACGATCCTATCGGAGGTCTGGTGCAAAAGGGAAATCCACAAATCGTATCTTTGAATGACAATACTGCGGCTGCACGATTTGTCATTTCTAACGACAGCGTTTCTCAGATCAGCCCGGCATCGCTGGATATCACTGGACTGTATCCTGATGATAACTACATAGCCGGGGGACTGGTAGCTTCGAAGCTTTTGATAAGTAAGAGCTTAGAGGAGCATGCTGAAATTCAGTCTTTGGTTCTTCATGGGATGGGCTATTCTGGAAACAACTTGGTGCCAATGGATGTGACGCTGAGTAACTTGTCACAGTATGGGAGAGATGAAAACGGTAATCTGAATATTCCGGCATCTGCATGGAAGGGAAACAAAAAATTGACCTATCTGCTGGGCTTGACAGTAAACTTTGAGCGCATTGACAATGGTATTACAATGACAAACTGCAACGATGACGGAAATTGTTATGTACAGATCAACGGCAAGCCTACCACAGAACAAGATATTACGCCTCAGGGTATTCTGAAAACAGCGTACAGCTTTGACGACCATGATCTCTCTGCGGAGGATCAGACTGTAGATTGTACTGTGACATTGCAGGTTTCTAAGGTGCTGCCTCAGTTGACTGCCAGTGTACATACAATTTTAAAGGATGGTACAGAGGCTGTGGACACACAGTATACTGTGACAGACAGAAACGGAACTCATATTGTTTACCCATCTTTGGTTGTGCCCAATAAGAGCGATACAGAACAAACATGGTATCAGTTTTTATTGACCAATAATTCTCGTTCCACCAGTTCTAGTGCATTGCTGCAAGTAGATATGGACAGCGTTGGGAACGAGCCTATTGACTGTTTACAGGATATTGAAGGGTTCGATACTCGCAAGATCGTTCTTGATGGAATCGGTTTAGATAAAGCAGCAGAGGTGCAGGAGATCCAGCTGTTTGACTGGGATAATACCACATATACCGCAGATACGGAATCTGAAATTCAACCGGATCTGACGGTCATTTCTGATACCCTGACGATAGATGAAAACGGTGTTTTGACATTGTCTGTTCCGGATGAAATTCAACGGCTGCGGAGCGTGCGAATCATTTTTTCCCGTATCTATGGCAATCAGGATCTGGGACATCTGAAGGAATTGTATTTGAAGCTGTATGGCTCAACAGACTGGACAGGCGAATTGAAGGCGTCAGCAAAGTTCGAGGTGATTGGCAGCATCAATGCGGAGTCCAGAACATCTTCCAATGCCACAATGTTGGTGGCGGATTCTAATTTGCAGATCACACCTTCTGCGAATCGTCCAGAAACAAATGAAACAGACAAAGCAAGTCTGACTGTTCCCAACAAGGCGAAAGATCTTTATTATAGCTTCATATTGGAAAACAAGGCAACTTCTGGCTGTTATTCCAAAGCAGGAAAATCCATTGTATCAGTTGATTTGCAGAGTGTTGGCGTGAAAACGGAAAAAGACGGCGCAAAGATTGTCAAAGGATATTTGTCTGACATGGTGACCCTCTCAGCAAATTACGCACTGAGTGGAAAAATTGAAACAGTGACATTGACTGCTTTCCTGCCAGATGATGTGGCGGGTCCGGCGCAGATGAAGACACTTACCCTTGAAGAATTGGAACAGCACAAGAATGCAGCAGGTGATCTGGAAATTGATTTGTCTGATTGGGCAAAGAATGGATTGTATCTGTCGAACGTGGAGATCGCTTATGCAGATCTAGAACGAGATCTCTCTGTGGAACAGGGAAATGCTCTGGAACTGCATGTCTATGGTACAAGCGATTGGTTTGATGACCTGACTGCTAAGATGGCTGTGACACCGCAGCATGAGCTGATGAAGGATCAGGAAAAATCTGCTTCTGTGAAGTTTCATGTAGATCGTCCGTACCTGAGTGTAAATACACATATCTATTATAATGATCAGCCTGAGTCATCTCGTATTAGCTCTGGCAACACAGACGGTGACGAAACTATTTTTGGCGTACCTTATGACAGAGACTTTATGCTTCGTGGTGAGTTTGCCAATGAGACGCTCTCAGTGCTGGATGATGTACAGATTCTGGTGAAAATTCCTTATGAAAAGCAAGGCGAGGAAAAAACTGGTTTCCATACAACACAATTGAAGATCTATCAGGATCTGATTGATCAGTTTGGGGAGTTTGACAATATTATCCTTACCGGAAAAGATGAAACCAATACGGAGAAAACGATTACGCTTCTGCCGGAAAAGGATGAAAACGGCAGAGTAACTGGATTTTATCCGGAAGGAGACGAAGAAAACGTCTATCATTATACAGATGGTTCGCTGACTTTTACCAGAGATACCGAAACCAGACTGTTTGCAGAGTTCGGTATTGAGAATCTGACACAGGTGGAATTAAACGGTACACACGTTAAGTTGGTGGATAAGTCTGCCGATGAGCAGCGTTATATTGAATGCTATGGCTATGATGATTCACTTTTCGGCAAGACAGATACCTTAGAAGTTGAAACACATAATTATCTGGATGGTTTCCGTGAATCGAAGGGTTATGTGACAGAACCTTACGACAAGAACAAGTATATTGTCACGGCGAAGGATACTACCGCCATTTAC
>NZ_DXUU01000094.1 GCF_019417665.1 Ruminococcus sp. | reverse complement strand
TTCGCTCTCGTGCGACAGCTTTATTATTATATCACACCTCTTCACAATTGTCAAGCAAATTCTGCGCCAATATTTTGTGTTAACATTTGTGAATTATGCACAGACATCAAAAAAAGCGACACATCTGCACCGCTTCTGCCTTATCGTATATTTTTACATTTGTCCTGCATGAACGTCATAAATTGCGCTGATTCTCCAGCTTGGCGAAACCCTGTCCGTTCTACAATAAACCACTGATTTGCACCATATCGAAAATAAATACCGTTGCCAATCCGCACTTTTTTCGTCACTTTGTGATATGGAATATGCTGACAAGCTCCGGTCTGCGGTTCAAATACGCTAATCTCCTGCTCCAGAAAATATAGTTCTGTCTGTTTCGGACCGCCGTACAGTCTCTTCCACATGCGCCCGGAACTGCGCAGATATATCGCTATCCAAAAAATATACAAAAAGACAAGCAGACCTGCAATTTGCAGAAAAAATAGCGGCACATTGCCTTTTGTAAAGACCTCACCTACCCACGCAATGCCAAAACTAAACAGCAGAACCACCAATGCGGCTGTCAGAATCCATTTAAGGTTGGAACAGTGCATGTAACCGAGCAATTTTCCCGTGGTATATTCACAATGATTCTGAAAATGCACGTCTCCATCCGGAAGCTGCGGCGGCTGAACAGGTTGCACAGGCATTTTCTGCGGCGGATAAAGCTTCGCTGTTTGAATTCGTTCCTGTAGGAATGTCAGAAACCGGGCATCCTCACCCAGCGTAAATCCACTTCGGTCAATGAGTAAAAACGCTCCCGTAGACACCGACAGACCATACAGCCGTTTTGTTACTACGATTCGTCCAATCTGATTATATGTTGCTCTAAGCTGAGAACCGTCCGTTTCATCCAATGCATAAAGACTATCTTCGAAAAAACAAGTACGGACTCGCTTATATTTTCCATGCTGGGAAAAGTGTTCCACTGCCTGCCGCTTTGCAACCACTCTGCTCACGCCATAGCCGATCATGCAGAACGCAAAAATCAGCAGGAAAAATTTCCACGAGGTCAACAGCCCAAACAGTATCGGAAACAGCATACAGATAAAAATCGGGCGTGCCTGTTTCATCTGGAACTCTGTCAGATATTCCGGCGTATGTACGGTTATGTTCTCAAAGAATGTATTTCCTTTTTCCTGATGCGTCTCACCCATTTTTCTTATCCTCTCCTTTTTCCACCGGCAGGATCTCCGCCTTGATCTTCGAGATCCAGTTATCCTCCATTGCCAGCACCGTAAACCGCACATGCTGCCACTCCACGGAAGGATTTTCATGGGCTTCTGGGATACGCCCCAGCAAGTCCACCACAAAGCCGCTGACCGTATCAAAAGGCATTTCCTCCGGCAGTTCCAGGCCCAACAGAAGGAACGCATCCTCCGGGTCAGCATGTCCGTCAATGGTATACAGCGAATCCGTGATCCGGTGCACTGCCGCTTCTTCCTCGTCATATTCATCCTGGATATTACCCACGATCTCCTCCAGAATATCCTCCATACAGACCACACCGGCTGTACCGCCGTATTCGTCCACAACAATTGCCATCTGCATTTTCTTCCGGGACATATCCGAAAGCACATCGTCACACTTTGCCGTCTCCGGCACAAACAACGCCTCACGCATAAAATAACGCACAGAAAAACCGGAAATATTCTTGCACCCGATGAGTCCCAGTAAGTCCTTCGTGTTCAGAATGCCGATGATATTGTCCACGCTGTCCTGGTATACAGGCATACGGGAATAATTTTCGTTTCTGGCAAGATCCACTACCTCCTGGATCTCCATTTCCACATCCACCGCCACCAGTTCCTTGCGGTGGGTCATGACTTCAGAGATGGTAATGTCGTCAAATTCAAAAATATTATTGATCATTTCACGCTGCTGTTCTTCGATTGCACCTGTAGCATTCACAGCATCTACCATTTGCAGAATCTGTTCTTCCGTTATCATTTCCTTTGACACCTGTTTACCGCCAAAAAGCTGGTTCATCCCAGTATGTAACGCACGAAACGGCAGAAGCAGTGTCATGATCAGATGCACATACCCTACTGATTTTATTGTAATTTTCTGCGGATTTTTTCGTCCCAGACCTTTTGCCATGCCGTCCGTCAGCAAAGCCAGCACCAATGCCGCCAACCCCAACAGCACAATGATAATAACAATCTGAGCAAAGGGATGGGACATCCCTCCATACAGCATATCGTCAAATGCAACATTGGTATATCGAAACATCAAAGCTTCACGAAGAGATGGCAGAAATCCTTTCACACTTGCGTAAAAATACGTCAAAATTTCCAAGGAAATACAAAAAACTGCAAATTCTACTGTCTCCGCATTCAGCAGTACCGCTTTCTTTTCCCAATAATAAGACAACCTTTTTTCTTTTTCCATCATACTTTTCAGACGACCGCCCAGCGTCCGAACCGCTGCCATTGCCGCCGCAAACCAACCATGCAGCAGGCAGAAAATCAAAACCAAAGATACCAGTAACGTATCACAGGAATCCATATCGTTCTCCTTCACCTGAATTTCACAGAATCTGAAAAAACGCTGCCAATCTGACACTGGCAGCGTTCTTCTTTGTATACGAGTTTATCGTTCTTCACAAATCAATTTGATTGCCGTGCGTTCCTCACCGTCGATCTGAATATTCGCAAACGCCGGAATGCAGATCAGATCCACGCCGATGGGCGCCAGATAACCACGTGCAATAGCAATGGCTTTCACTGCCTGGTTTGCAGCGCCGGCACCAACAGCCTGCACCTCAACCATCTTTTTTTCACGGATGACACCGGCAATAGCACCGGCAACTGAGTTCGGGGAAGAATGCGATGATACTTTCAAAACTTCCATGATAAAATGCCTCCCTTAGTACGATTCCTTGTCAAATGCTGTTTCGTACTGTTATACAATTTCGGCAGCAGCCTGCCTGTTCGAGATTTTTACACCATCATTATACAATAAAGCATGTAAAAATGCAAGCCCTATGCGCAAAGTTTGTGCATTATCGAACAATCAAACGCTCAATTTTCGTACATTTACCACACTTTTCATCAAAGGTAATGACAACACCATTGATAAAACACGGTTCTTCGGACTCGGTGAAGCGTGTGGGAAAGTGAAACCGAAACCGATCCAACGCCGGCTGAACCGCCACGCCCAGGATAGATTTTTCCGGTCCGGTCATGCCCACATCGGTCAGATAGCCTGTATGTCCCTCCAGAATGGTCTCGTCTGCGGTCTGTACGTGCGTATGGGTTCCCACCACTGCGGTAACTCTCCCGGCAAGGAAAAATCCCATGGCTTTTTTCTCTGCCGTAGCCTCGGCATGAAAATCCACCAGAATATTCGGGGTCTCGATCTCCTCCAGGAGCTGCTCCACCATGGTGAAGGGATTGTCTAAAGGATCAAGATAAGCCGTACCGGAAAGATTCAGCACTGCCACCTGGCACGGACCGAAGTCAATAGTGCAGACGCCGTGTCCTACGCAGCCCTCGGGATAATTCGCCGGACGGAGCACCACGGGATTTTCATAGATAGACAGGGCTTCCCGGCGTTTAAAACAGTGATTGCCGGTGGTAATGACATCTGCACCGGCGAAAAAAATCTGCTCCATAGAATGTTTGGTGATGCCATTCCCCTGGGCAGAATTCTCTCCGTTGACTACGGTCATGTCAATCTGATGCGTTCGTTTGATGGACGGGAGACGTTCCTGTAAGAACTGGCAGCCAGCCGCTCCCACCACATCTCCGATGTGTAATAATTTCATGGACAAACCTCTCTCTATTTCATTGTCCTGATTATACCATGGAGGAGCAAGGTGTGTCAAGCGTTTCCTGTCAGATCCTGCGGATTATATTTTTTCCAGAGACAAAACCGTCATGCCCATATTTTCCGCCGTTCCCTGCGGCTCTCTGACTGCTAGAACAACGGTGCTCCGGCAGAGCATTTCCTGTTCCGCAAGACGATATGCCGTTTCGACATCCGTTTGCAAAGAGCCCATCAAGATCTCCACTGTATTTGCCGCTTCATGGATGGCATAATACCGCTCTCTGGCAGTCTCGTTCCAGAGAGCCGCCTGATCCTCGTAGGGTACAGCCACATGAAGCCGGATGTCCGGGCATTCTGTCCGCAGTGCAAGTACAATTTCCGCTGCCCACATAGGTACGCCATATTCGCAGTTGCAGAGGAAATCGTGCACACCGCTGTCGTAAATGCTGCGGATTTTCTCGGCTAGGGACTGTTTCAGCTGCTCATATACCGGATGGTTCTCGTCTGTGCCGTCCGGCAGCTGGACAATGGATTTGCCGAGAATAGTGCAGGTGGGAATGGTTTTGTTCGGATACATGTATATCATTCCTATCTAGTATTTTTTATCGTATTTATTATACTACAAAAAATATTATATTTCAAGTTATTTTCGTATATAATATACGAAAAGGTGGAGGATGACATGACAGTACTTGAAAGAATACTTCAATTAAGAAATGAACGTGGCTGGACGGAATACCGCTTATCTGTGGAATCCGGCATTGCTCAAACAACCATTTCCTCATGGTTTCGAAAAAATATCAATCCTTCCATTACATCCTTAGAACGGATTTGCGAAGCATTTCATATGCCTCTTTCTCAATTTTTTGCCTTTGATAATGAATCTGTCACTTTGACAGATGAGCAAAAACAGCTTCTGGATCATTGGAATCGTTTAAATGAAAAGCAACGTGAAATTATTCTAGAACTGTTGCAGAATATGTAGAAATAAGTGTGGTTTTATGTACCCCAGAATCCGCAATTTAAGAGAAGATAAAGACATGACGCAAGTTCAAATGGCAAAAATACTGAATTGCAGTCAGCGTGTTTACAGCAACTATGAACGTGGTGACATTGATATTCCAACAGATATTCTGATTCGTCTGGCAGATTTTCATCATGTTTCTGTAGATTACCTGTTGGGTAGAACAGATGATAAATAAACCCCATCAATTACCCAAAATGGCGTAGTTGACGGGGTTTTTGTAAGGACAACAATGTTCGCCCCTACATGACTTACGGTTTTTTATACAAAAACAAAGAAATATAACCTAGCCCTTTGCAACAAAAGTGCGGAAAGGGGGTGAGGGGTGAAGGGAAAGAGAGTGCAGAGGGAAAACCGTGAGGGGAGCGGGGGAAATCCGCACTTTTGCCACGGTTTTCTTTTGCCCCCGCTCCCCTTAGGTTGTCCCTTTGCTCCCCACCTGTAGCTTAAACCATTTCAGAAAGTGGAAGTGCGGGCGAACACAGTTCGCCCCTACATCTGCACCGAATTTGTATCATTATCGGGAATACGGCGGGCGGATAATATCCGCCCCTACAATGGACTTCCCTTAGGTTCTTTGGGAACGACGGGAGCAAGCTCCCACCCTACGCTTCTGGTTCTCAAAAAAAATAAAGCGTACAAGCACGAACCTTGTACGCTTTACAATGGAAGAGATAATACAATGCAATGGAGCGGATTACGAGGCTCGAACTCGCTACCTCCACCTTGGCAAGGTGGCGCTC
>NZ_DXUU01000093.1 GCF_019417665.1 Ruminococcus sp. | reverse complement strand
CCGTATCCTTTTTGCCCAGCTTTTCAGACGCATACAGCTTTCCCAATTCAAACATCACGAGCGCATTTCCCGACTCCGCCTCCGACAATAAAAGCTGCTCCACTTTTTGGAAATCTTCTACTTTTGACTGCTTGTCGTAAATTATTTTGCAAGCTGATTTATAATGGTCGCTCCACTTCAGGCGGAACTTTTCCGTATGTTCTTCCGTAAAATTTTCGGATTGCAGATCATCCGGAGGGATGTCGAATGGAACTGCTTCATCGAAAAATTCTGGTTCCGGCGGCTCAGGTTCGGCTATCTCTATGTCAGGCGGCTGCATTTGCGCCACCGTTTGCACAATCATATTTTTCACCGACTTAAATTCTTTGTTACCAACAAACGAAGGAAAATCAACTCGTGCAGATGAATACACATCATGCTTCTGCTGTTCCATCTCACACCAGAGAGCATACATTTTTCGAATCAATTCGTTTTCTGCAAGATGAGAAAATATCTCATCAACAGTCCGCTTAATTTCCGGCTTTAAGTATCCATAAGTTTTCTTGCTTTTTGCAGTTACCAGCTGTTCATGTAGCTTTGCAACCAGGCGTAATAATTCTGCATCTGAAAAAGCACTGGATGAAATGTCAGATGCAAGCTTCTGCATCAACTCCGCCAACTCCTTTTTCAAGAGATTCCGCAAGTCCGTTTGCTGCTGATATAGATGATGCAATTCATCCTGATAAATATCATTTGCAAAGCCGCTGCGGATTTTTTCGATGCCATGATTCGTCAGAAATCCTTCACGCTCGTTTGTGGAATAGATAATGATATGCACATGAGGATTGGTTTCCTTATCATGAAAAGCTGCATACCACCTGAGATTTGCCAGATCAATTTTTTGATGCTTTGCAATGTTTGGAATTTGCCTTATGACGAGATCACGCCATGCAGTTAAATTGTCATATGTGTAGGTTTCACCAGCTTTGAGAACCGCCTCCAAATAATGCGACTCTTTGGTAGAAGTCCATTCCTCGATTACGTCCCCATTCTTGTCAATGATCTGCAAATCCGCACCGGGCAGTTCCTCGCCGGTGGTGATATCCTGCTTAGAAATCCGCACTTTTGTGGTATCGTCTACCATAACAATCAGCGGATTGCCGTCTTCCGAAACAGCAACTGCGTCTGCGTTTTCTACGGTAACATTACCGTAAATATCAACTGTAAAACTGATGTCGGTTGCAATCACATAGCCGTCAGGAGCAGCGATTTCTTTCAGTGTGTAATCTCCGGCAGGAAGTTCGGTAACAACATGATTAGTGCCATCAGAAATCCATTTATCAACAGTTTCTTTGTCGCTGTTGATAAGCTCCATTTCCGCACCGGAAAGTTCTTCTCCATATACATCCTGTTTGGAAATTTCAATGGTAATCGGCTTGTTTTCAGCTGTGATTTCCACAATTTCGCCGTCCTCAGAAATTGTCACGGGATAGCTTTCCTCACTGAGAAGGTAGCCTGTGGGAGCTTTGATTTCTCTGATAACATACTCGCCGTAGGGAACGTCATCAAACTCAAAATATCCGTTTTCATCGGACACAGCCGTCATATATGCGCTGTCTGCAACAAAGTCAACAGTATCAACCGCAAACAATCCAAACAACGCATTCTCCAGCGGTTCATCGGATTCATTTCCCTTGATTCCTTCGATTTTTCCACGCTTCAGCTCATTTGTAAACTGACCGCAATCAATGCTGACTGTTGTGACTTCCTGCCCTATATATTCAAAGTCCACAAGATACTTTTCACCGTTCAAAACGTAATGCTCGTCTGTGGCGATTTCCTGCACATAATACTTGCCAAATGGAATTTTCTCTGCAATGACAGCCGTCATATTTTCATCCAGAGAAACCTCCGCAATTAAACCGTCCGCAGGAATCGCTGAGCCGTTAGAAGCCACAATTTCTTCCGCTGCAAACAGTCCGAAGCGGACATTCACTGCGCTGTTTTCTGCCGAAATGCCGAAGGTTTCATCACTTTCCATAACCTTAGAAAGTGAGATTTCAACACCCTGATAATCATTGACAAATGACGTATTTGTGGTGTCCAGAACAGCGATTTCCTGCCCTGCGTACACAAGCTCTACAACCTGCGTTTCGCTGTTCAATACGTAGCCGTAAGGCGCAGTAATTTCACGAATTTCATACTTTCCGAGGTACAGCAACTCCGTTTCCGCATAGCCGTTTTCGTCTGTTGTCAGCTCTGCCACAACATCCCCTGCATTGGCACGAATCGTGCCGTCAAGAGTAACAATATCCTCAGAGGCGATCACCTGAAATACTGCACCGGAAAGATTTCCGTTCGCAAACACGGGAGTGTAGGTGGTAGGATTGACGATTGTTTCGCCGTTTTCATCTGTGTAAGCGGAGGACGCCGCTGCAACAGACACGAAGCTGTCGCCGGTTTTCTGAACGCTGATTCTGCCCTTCTGGGCGGTGTTTTCCTTTGTGACTTTCACGATTGTCAAAGCGTTTTCTTCCTCTGCATTTTCAGTGGAGATTGTGAAGGACACAGGAGTGCTGTCCAGCACATACCCGTAGGGAGCTTGCACCTCCACAAGCGTGTATTCTCCGTAAGAAAGAACTTCCGGTGTGATCAGATAGCCTTCGGAATTGGTGTAAAATACATCAATTGTAGTAGGTGTCGGGTAACTGTAGGACATGGAAATCTTTTCGCCGTTAGAATCGTAAATCTCAAATCCTGCGCCCTCGTAGGGAATGGTATTTCCAGTTTCGGAATCCACTTTTACAATTTTTACATAGCTTTCAAACTCCCTATTGTTCAAAAGAAACGCATAGGTCTTGCCGTTTTCGCTGACGTACACATCGAAATCCGCAATCAACTCCGTACCTTCCCAGCCGACAGTCTGATGCACCGTGTACACGCCGTATGGCATATTTTTTGTCTGTGCAAAGCCGTTTTCATCACAGATAAGGTAGTCTTTTTCGGAGTCTTTTGCATTTTCATAACTGCCGGAACTCTTGAGGAAAACCTCAAATTCAGCGCCGACTTCCGGCGTTTCGATCTGCGTGCTGCCATCATCAGAATGCTTCAAAATGGAAATGTTTCCCTTTACCACATCCTCGGTCACGGCAACGGAAATCAGATTATGTTCTACTGTATAATTCTTGGCTTCTGCGCCGACGGAGTAAACCGTTTCATCCAACAGATAGCCTTCAGATGGGGAGATTTCCTGAAGCGTATAATTGCCGCAAACATATTCCTTTGTCTTGAAATAGCCGTCCGAATCGGTGGTGTAGGTATCAATGAGTTCGCCGTCCAGATACAGTCCATAAACTGCGCCGGCAAGAGTCGCGTCTCCTTGTGCAGAACCAGTTTCCGCATCCTGTTTCACAACCCCTGCGGTGAACTTTTTCAACGCGTTTTTGAATGTTTTCGTTGTGGTAGCGTCAGCCGTCAGCGTAGCGGTCTGATCGGCAGGAACAACGTATTTTATCGGCACATTTTTCTCAGAAATCGTGTAGACAATCTTTTCGTTATTGCTGTCATAGACGGGAATGTCAGAAAGTATGGCAATGCCGTCAGAGCCTGTTTTTATGGTGTAAGTTTTTCCGCCGCCTGTGATCGTAAATTCACGGTCGCCGTTTTCGCCGTCCTCCGACTGCTTATTGATTTTGATCGACCCTTTTTTCAGGTCGTTGACAAAATTCATATTCACCGTTAAATCCACATCTCCGCTTGCCAGCGTCACATTCTGCGCTTTGGGCGTTTCGTAACGTGTGGCAACATTGATTTCGGAAACGGTGTAGGTGATCGCCTTGCCTGTACTGGGGTTGTACACTTTCAGTCCAGAAAATTCCGCAACACCGCTTGAATTTGTCTTTTTCGTGTAACTGCTGCCGTCCGAACCGGTCACTTTGAATTCGATATCTTTCACAACATTATCTTCAGAGGTCTTGTTGATTTTAATGGTGCCAGTTTCATAGTCCTCGTACACGGTCACGGTCTGATTGGCTTTTAGTTCGTAAACTTTTGTTGACAGCGCATAGCCTTTCGGAGCAGAAATTTCCTTGACGTAATAACTCCCCATAGGCAGCTTTATCGAACCTGTACCATCTGCGCCAATCGTAATTTCTCCGACTTTAGTTTTGCACGCAGAATCAGAGTAAACGCCGTACTTTGCCGTGCTGCCGTCCACTGTGGATTTTCCGACAATCTGAGATGTTCCGTCGAGGCACTTCTTGATGCGGAAGGTTGCATCATTCTGGGTAATACGAAACGCCGAAGTATTCAGTGCGGTTGCGCTTTTTCCATCGGTATTGTTGTTGATGACAACACCCTGCGAACCGTTGGATTCGATACGCCAGTGTGTGCCACCGTCACCCTTTCCGCTGCCGACTGTTGATGAAGTGATCAGACTTTCCGGAACGCCGATGCTTTTCAGATAGGATACCACATCGTTTCGGGAATTGAACTCGCCCATGTAAATCCAGGCATGGTTAATGTTTTTGGTTTCTGCCACAACCACCGAACCGGCTGTAATCGTCGAACCGTCAGCGCATTCCCAGTAGGGGTGATCTTCCGTTTTGATGTTCTGCTTTTCAACATCAACTTTCGAGGTTTTACCGCCGTAACTGATCGTGCAGTTATCGCTGACAGTCAGCCAGTGGGCTGTGTCTACCGGAACGGGATTGTTCCAGGAAAAGCCCGTGGTTTTGTAGCCAAGCTGGGACAGGGTATAGTAGACTAGACCGGAACAGTCGATGCCAAGGCTTTTGATGGTATTGACGGACAGCGGTGAATATGCGTCCTGGGTGTAGATACCAGAATAACCTTTGTTCCCAAAAGTGTAAGGCGTTCCCAGCAGGGTTGCCGCTTTTGCGATAACCGTATCGGCGGACGGAAATGCAACATTTTCGGTGGAACTGCTTGCCGCACTCGCACCAAACGAACTGCTGAAATTTGTTCCCATCATGGAAAAAGCGCAGAGTCCTGCCATCAGACCTGCACCCAATTTCTTGAATATTTTGTTTTTGAACATATACAAACTTCCTTTCAAAAAAGCACGAAAATACGTGCTGTAATGCGTTTTTTGTTGCTGAATCTTGCTGGAAAAGTCGGCGAACGAATCCTTAAGCAAAACCAATCCAGCGTCATATTCCACTGCACTCCGCATCGCATTCTTCACACAGTGGACAATCCTGGCAGTGTTCATAATCCATGCAGATTTTCTGCTGTTCGTCCTCCGATAATTCTCTGCGCAGAACGGTAAGGACGACGCCGTCAGCATTTTTCTCCAGTTCCACACGCACCGGCAGACCATTTTCATCAAACAGTCCGTTGAAATTTGTCACGCCGTTTCCAGCTAAAATCTGTGAAAAAATCACCTGTTTCATAAAGTAAAACCTCCGTTGTTATCGTCAAAAAGAGAGAGCTGTCTTGTCATTTTCGTTCTTTCACTGGTATCGTAATTGGAAATCAGCAACTCGTTGTACATACATCCGCCGTCATACCGCTGCGCCAGATTGTTCAGTCTGCTGATTTCCTCTATGGTAATGCCCGGTCTATTCCAAAGTTCCCGTATTTCGGGACAGTCGTTATAGGAAACTAAAAATTTGCCCGAAATATGCAACAAGACATCACGCAATCTGACATGATCTTTTGCTGTAAATCCCACATCTTTGTAGTAATTCTCTGTGGCATAATACGGCGGATCGCAATAGAAAAAGCTCACCGGGCGGTCATACTGCCGGATGAGCTTTTCAA
>NZ_DXUU01000092.1 GCF_019417665.1 Ruminococcus sp. | reverse complement strand
TATACACTATCTGGTCTGTCATTTCATCGTAGCAGTTTGTAATTTTACAAAGTCTACCGTTCCCGTCATACTCATAGTATTCTGTACCGCCGGACACGCTGGTTGCAGATACCAACTGGAAATCACTGTTGTATTCGTAAGTGACAATACGTTTTGCTATCGTATCTTCTATTTTTGTAATGCGAGAATGCTCGCTATTGCCATTGTAAGTAATCGTGTAAGTTCTGCCTGTAGAATCTGTTACAATTCTCTGGTTGTTGGACATGGAAGAGATGGTTAGAATATTTCCCTCTGCATCCTTGACCCAATCCAATTCACCATCTGCATTGAAATGATACTGAGACTGCGCTGCATTTGTGATGGTGTATTCATTGCCGGACTTTGTCATGGTGCTGTGGGCGTTCAGGCACTCAAAGCCGCCATTTCCATCATCCTTGAATGTGGTGTTAGAGCCATCTGGAAGAACTACCTGATAGTAACCCTGTGCCGGAATTACAATCTTGCTCACATCGATGTTGAAATCCCAGCCAATACCAAAGCTGCCTTCTTCATCGCTCATAGAGTTGTAGGTTCTAACAAAATCAGAGGTGACACCAGGAGAGGTTACACTCAAATCTGTAAATGACTTGGTATAGTTACCGGTTGCAATATGTACGCCGTCACCGATTTCCCAACCCTTACGGTAGAGGGTGTAATCGGGAATATCATACGGGCGGAACCATGGTCTGAACCAGTAGTTTTCTTCTGTGAAATCATTCAGGAAATAAATACCCAGGCAATAACCTTCTTCATCCACATAGCCAAAATTAAACGTGCGCTCTGTATTCAGCGAACCATCTTCATTGTTAATGTAGGTTTCACAGTTGTCCCAAAGAACAGTCTGTTTGCCGCCTGCATAGCCAAAATAAATTGTCTGTGTACCAGAAGAATAGATAGACTTATCGCCGGAAGCTTCGTTTACTTCCCATGTTGGTCCGAGGAACCAAATATTTCCGGCTGTCCATTTGCCTTCCATATCCTGAAGTGTGATATACGTCCAGTTTCCGCCGACCATCAAGGTATCATCGCTATTGGTCATTTCAATTGTGTCATAGCAGTTTGCCTGACCGAAATCAAAGCAGTTGCCAATTATGACAGTACCATTGTTCAGATCCATTAGCTGCCCCGTTGTTCCACTCCATCCATCAGGAGATGCTGTACGGAATACCAGGTTATTTTCAACCATCAGCAGACCGCCGTTGATATCCAGTGTTGCTCCATGATCAGACCAGAACTGCGGCATATCTGTATTGAATGACATACAGTCTGCAACATAAAGAACACAGCCGTTCATGTCGAAATTTGTGTCATGAAGATTGAAGCTGTAGGGGAACATACCGCCTGACAGCATTGTCAGATTTCTCTTGAATGCATGATCCCAGTCCAGATCACCAGATTGCTCATATGCTGCCGAAAACCATGCAACATCGCTGTTTTCAATCGTTCCACTGTCATCTTTGTCCATGTACTCGTAGTAATTATCAGAACGTCCGCGTTTCTGTGCAGCTGCATTAATTTGATTAATCCCATCGTTGTAATCATCTTTATTAACGATTGCGTCACCTGTAAACTCATGGTTGTATATATAAACCCATGAATCCACCGTTCTTGCTGAGTCAACTTCCATTCTGAATGCAGCCAGTTCTTCTCCACTTGCACCTGAAGCTTCCAAAAGCTCATAATCCGTATCGTTGATAACTCCGTCCAGATTGATATCAAGATTCTGGACACTCTGCGGAAGTTCATAATATTCATCGTCGTCAAGACTATTATAAAAATCACAGAATGCATCCAAATCCGCCTGGCTTATGACATTATCGCCATCAGCATCCATACTTGGATTAAAATCGCTATCACCGCGAGTGGCTCCTAAACAGCTTTGCACATATGCTGAATCGGCAGCATTGATTACATCATCACTCCATTGGTTTGCATTGTCCTCATTCCATGTCGTATCGCCGGGAACAAGTGTTACCGTATCCAGTGAATCGCCGGAACCAATCTGAAATGAACCTGTCCCGAAGTCCTTCAGATAAAACGGCAGATAACCATCGCACTCAAACTTGACATGATGCACGCCGGAGCCATTCACAGTTGCAGTGTATTCTTCGCCTTCGGAAACCTCCCAGCTTTCAATTTCATTCCAATCTCCGTCAAAAATGCGTACATAAATCGGTGTATTATCGGAAGCAGTAAGACCGTTTACTGTACCTTTCTGCACTTTACCAGTAATGGTTAAGGTAGACGCATCCTGAACACTTGTTAATTCTTTCAAATACTGAATATATGATTTTGCAGTGAAATCCCATGTAAAATCAGATGCAGACTCAGTTTCAGCTTCAACCTGTGCTTCTGTTCGGCTGCTATACGTCATGATATTCTGCTCAACCGATTCCGGCAGCTCAAAGTAATCTACCTCGCCAAGTCCCTTTGTCGCTTCTTCAAATTCTTCCGCCAACTGATCAGCATTTTTCATGCCTTCAATTGCTTCTGCTGCAGAAGCGATAGTATCCGCATGCAGAATGCCTTGAGATGCGCCGTCACCAAATACCATAATTTGTCCAACAAACATGAGGGACACGACTCCGGCTAATGTGCGTGTTAACTTTTTAGTCATCAATATCCTCCTTTTTAATTTCATGTTATATACTTTTTTCGACAACCCCCATGTTTCAAAAAATGCAAGATTTTATACCCGAAGTATAGATATAAAGCCTTGCATTTTACGTTCATATAGTTGTTGTTTTTCTTTTATGATTCATCGCAGCACCGATGATAAGCATCCATGCTTCTGTAAACAATCCCAGTACAATTGTTGCGGCAATCTGTTCTTTCAAAAAGATTAGAGAGAATATGCTAGCCGCCGCTTCAATTCCCAGAACAATTCTTGTTCGCTTACGATACACGTATTGTTCTGTCTCATCCAGTGGATTATTTTCCGCTTCCACTGGTGACAGAATCCAGATGACAATACTTGCAACCACAAGTAAAATAACGGATGCAAT
Organism: Ruminococcus sp.; assembly: GCF_019417665.1. GTDB lineage: Bacteria > Bacillota > Clostridia > Oscillospirales > Ruminococcaceae > Ruminococcus_C. The sequence continues at coordinate 2,761 of NZ_DXUU01000092.1, read as the reverse complement.
CGGATGAATTGGAATCCACTTAATTACCGCAAGCAAAATCGCAATCATGATGGTAGAATTGATATAGCATCGAAAGGGACTGTCTGCATGATGACCACCGGCGCTGATCCGAATTGGTATGTACGCTGCATTTAATAATATGCAGAGGAGAAGCTGCTGAAACAATATGCCCAACAATAACGTCGTTAGCACGTTCAGAAGCAGCATCATGCCCTGGAAGAATCCGTACACATACACGTCTGCATCTGTTTCGGAAATAACTCCTGCATGTACTAATTTCCCTGCAAATTTCTCAGATAAATGTTCCAGCATCAGAACTTCCGCATCTTTTTCACAGACTTCGGCATCTTCGGATCGTAATCCCACCAAGCGCACGAAACGTTAGCGAAGAAAGAAGATGTTTTCTTTGTAACTGAAGCCACACCGGACAGCATTTTCTTTTTTGTTTTCATATTCTTCATGACATGTACCTCCTTTTCAGATTCAAGATATCTTGCAATTTCACTATACCACAATAATTTCAAAATAGCAATACATTTGCACCATTTGGTCGTTTTTCGACATCATTTGGTCAAAAGAAAGGAGAGCAGACCATTCTGCTCTCCCAATTCATGTATTATCATTAAAAGTAATAGAAACACAAAATTGACATTTTTCTTGATGAACGCGAAAGACTCCGTTATATTTTTCAACTGCTTTTCTTACATTAGACAAACCGATTCCAGAATGATATGCCTTTGTAGAATGATGAAAGCGAAATTCACGTGGTTCCGTTTCTTTACATGCATTTGTAATTCGCAATACAATTAGCCCCATTTGTTTTCGGAGAACAACATAGATTTTTCTTTGTGATTTTGAAATTTCCAAACAAGCATCAATTGCATTATCCAGTAAATTGGAAAAAATAGCTGTCATATCCATGTCAGAGATGAATTGCATTGGAAAATCTTCGACATTCATTTCTAAAAGAATATGTTCCTTTTCACACCTGTCAGACACTGTATTTAATATAATTTCCAGCATGGCATTCTGATTATGAATCGTTGGGCGCAAACGCTCTGTATCTTCCGTCATATCTGACAGGTAATGCTCTGCCTGTTCATTTGGATTTGCTGCAATCAAAGCTTTTAAAGAAGAAATGTGACGATTAATATCATGTGCAATTTCACGTGTTGTCCTATATTTTTCGTGCAGTTCTTGATACATCTGCAGCTGAAGCTGTTCCTGCTGCTGCATCAAACGTACTTTTTGTTCATTCTCTCTGGATAATGAAATTTTATGAAAAATATACATAATGTAAATGTCTAATATCATAAAACCTGACATCATCAAAATCATAAACTGCCCGCTCATGTAATCCTGAACTGCGGATGAAATACAGGCAAACAGTATGGTTTCAAATAAAAGCAAAAGTATGTAAAATAATATTTCGTGCCATTTCACTCGAATGTTATCATTTTTTCGAATAATCAAAGCAGTGATTCTTGATAAAAATATCTGCAGTATCCAATTCCATATATGGTGATGCCACACCAAATCTGTTGCTCCAAGCGTTTCGGATATTGTGTTATGATAAAAATTCGAAACGACTAGCACTCCCAAGGCGTCAGCTACAAGAGCTATCATTAAAAAAACAAAAGAATAAATCAAGGCTGTATTCAATCGACATTGATACATTGTATATATTACAAAAACACATACAGCCCAAATTGTTAGCAGGTTTAACGGTGACATGTGAAGCAATAGAACACCCATCTTAACGGCGATGATACATCCAATTACCGCTATTCTTGCGACTAAATGATCTTGTTTTACTTCATACTTATGAAAAAGCATTAAAAAACACAGCACCGCCGTCAGTACTGTCGTAACACAATCTAATATAAACTGCATTTCAATCATACCCCCTCAGCTATGTAACAATTTAATGCCTCTATAATCTCATTGTATTTTCTCCGAGCAATCAGTATTAAATCACCGTTTTCCATCACCAATTTCTTATTTTTTCCATCAATTTCTCTTAAACGATGAAGATTGACGATAAAGCTTTGATTTGGCATGATAAAATATTTCGGATTCAGTGTGGAATATATATGCATAATACCATCTTTTATTCTATATATGTCTTTTGACATGACTATCTCAACAATACGGTTGTCCAAATAATGAAAATAGAGAATCTCCCCCATATTTACTTGAAAACGACGATCATCCATCGTATGAATTTGGTATATCTCCTGTGACTTTTTTTCTTTCACAGAATTTGTATACATCAAAAAGTCTTCTAAGTTTCTGCGAACATCTTCCTCCAAAAAAGGCTTTACAATAAAGGCAAATGGATGTATTGTCATACTTTTTTGAATGTAATTCTGATAAGAAGTTACATAAAATAGTACCGCTTTTTTATTATTGACTCGCAGGCGCTGTGCTGTTTCGATTCCATCCATTCCACCCATTTGAATGTCCAGAAAAATAAGATCATAAGAAATAGACTCGGAAAGTAATAATTCTCCGCTTCTAAACATGTTCACGGAAATCTGAATTTCTTTTTCTCTAAAAAAATTTTCCACAATACGTTGTATCAATTGAATCTGATTTATTTCATCATCCACAATTGCTATCTGAATCATTTTATATTTGCCTCTCTTTCTTTTTACAAAATAATACCACAATTTCAACCAAAAATCAAGCTGTATAAACAAATTCCAGTATGGTATAATATTGGGAAAGAAAGAGATAATCTTTCGTCAATTCCGCCCAT
>NZ_DXUU01000091.1 GCF_019417665.1 Ruminococcus sp. | reverse complement strand
CCTTGACCTGTTCCACGCTGGCATCGGTACGCTGCGCAATCATGGCAATGATATCGTCATACAGCAGTCCGGCGGTCTGCAAAACCTGTGCCTGATATGCCGTGGATTCCGACACAAATCCCATGCGCATCATACGCCGCACCATGTCTGCAATGATATCATCCTCCAGCTGCTGGTACAGCGCAAGCAGCTGCGAGACATCCGGCTCATAGTTCTGCAAATCAAATCACCTCACAAAGCCTCCCCTGAAAGGGGAGGGGGACCAGCGAAGCTGGTGGAAGGGTCAAAACAGTCCGCCGTCGTCCTCCTGTTTCGGCAGATATTCCGACGCTTTTTCCGCATCACAGCCAAAGTACCACATGACAAACTGTTCCTTGCTGTACAGCCCGGCGCTGACCATCTGCATCCGCCGCTGGAATTCCTTGTCCGCATCCTCCAGGACACCGTCCCCGAAGGTGCAGGAAAGCTCTGCCTGTTCCTGTGTCCTGTTGGCGTAATAGTCCCGGTAGTACTGCATCCCGTAGACAAGATCGTCCAGCGCTGTCCGCAGATTCGCCTGAATATCGCCGACACGGACAAAGCTGCGCTGCTTTGATGCCCGGACTTCCTCTGCGGTTTTTTCCACATCCGAAACCTCGGAAAATGTGCCGTAGGCAAGACCAATTGCGCTCTCAATGCGCCGCAGCATCTGATTCAGTGCGTTAAAATGCGCAGTATCACGGATTTCCGGGGAGAACGTCTCCATAAATGGCTTGTTGTCCGCTGTCTGCACGATCTGATACATGCGCTCTCTGCCCTTTGGCAGAACAGGCTTGCCGCCAACATACCGGAACAGATCGGCGCTTGCATTGACTGCACGCTCTGAGGATTCCAGCTCCCAGAGAATCCGCTCCCATTGCACATCTGCATCACGAATAAATCCAACCGCATCCCCATAGACGGAAACGCCCAGGGGAGAAGTGGGGTCAATGTTGTTTGCATCCGGGTTCTGGAATACGGCGAACAATGGGCGCTGTACATTTTCATACACCTTTTCCGGCAGAATATCCGCCCACTGCGGCACCTCGGCAAGGCTGCACTCTGTTCCCAGAATACCCGGCATACCGGACTTGAAACACCGCTGCCGGATGGTGTGGGTTCGCTTGTTCCTGTCGTAGGTGTGCTGCTCCAGTCTGGTGTAGTAGGTTTTTCCCACTGCGATTTCTTCCGGGCAGATCACGCCGTCACAGGTGCAGTCAGTGTAATTCACTGGCAAGTAGGCATTCTGCGGCACAATGTCCACCAGTGTCACGCCGCCTGCATAATACGGTTTCAACAGCAGCCCACCCATGGAAAGCCCCATGTCCAGACAGCGCCGCAGCTTCGGCACCATCGCCTGGAATCCACTATTCAGCTCTGTGTCGCTGATTTCTGCGGCAAACTCCGTCAACGTCAGCCGTTTCAGCTCTCGTGCAATGGCAGCCGGCAGTCGCATGGGGCGTACCCGCTTGTTCTGCCATTTTGCCTTATTTTCGTACATATCTTCCCACAGCTGCATCTTCTGCTGCATGTCGCCGCTTACAAGACATGGCACACCCATTGCCACTGCAATGGCAGATGCGTCGATCATGTGTTATCCCTCCATTCTGATTTCCCGGAGCGTCTGCCGCATTGCCGTTCGGACGAAATAACGGGTGTCGTCCATAGCGTGGTCATTTTCCTTGATCACTGCGTCAGTCTGTGCTTTTTCATCCCAGCAATACAGTTCGAATTCACGGATACAGTTGCCGCAACTGTCATGAAACCGCAAATAGCCTAAGTCCAGCAGGGTAGCAGTATCACGGATGCCGTCCAGCACAGTATTGTCCGCCTGCCGTACCCGGAAAAGATGGTGCCGCCGGATGCACTCGATAAACGATGCCGCAGACGGGTCTACTAGCACATATTGTATCTGCTCTGCCAGATTTCCGGCAAGTCGTACTAGCTCTGCATAATGTTCTTCGTCGGTGCGCCTTACTCCGGTCTCTCTGCTGTTCCAGTAATATTCCCGGATACGTGTAGCTTTCCCGGTGTACCGGTTCAGTGCCCACAGTCCCATGCTGGTTGGATTCACTGTACCATAGTCGCAGGATACAAAGAAGTCACAGTTCCTCATATCTGGCAATTCATGCACAATGTGCTTTCCCTTGTCAAACATGGGGTATACCAGACCTTCCGCCACGCACCACTCGCCGAGAATATACCTGCGGTAGAATACCCCGGAAAACATGGATTCTGACCGCCGTATCTTCTCCGGTGTCATAACCGGATTATCCCGCATCAAGAAATGGATGTGCCGTGCGTCACTGCGTTCGCCGTTGTCACACTTCTTCACCCACTGTTTATAAAACCAGTGCTCCGGGCTGTCCGGGTTGCAGTTAAACCACAGCTTTGCGCCGTCCACGGACAAGCTTCTCGCAATTGCCTGATTCACAAAGGATTCCGGCATCAATGCCACTTCATCAAACAGCACGCCGGAGAGTGTAAGACCCTGCACCAGCTTGTATGAAGCTTCGTCCTTGCCGCCGAATACGTGGAAACGGTTTGACGTGCCGTTTCCAGTGACCGTGAGAATGTGCTTGCTGCCCAGGTAGTGGAGCTGGAAATAATGGGTGATGTCTGCCATCTGCTCCAGCTCCATGATGATGTTCCGCTCGGCAGATTGTACCGTATTGCCGCAGATGGCAAACCTGGCATTCTGAAAGCTGGACATTGCCCAGAGGATAAAGCTGCACGCCATGGATGCTGTCTTGCCGGAGCGCACAGAGCCGTCACAGATCAGGGCGTAACTTCCGGGCTGATAGCACCAGCGAAAGACCTGTTTTTGCTTTGCGGATAATTTGGAAAATGTCATGTTGTCACCTCATTCGAAAAACTCGCCGCATTGGTACGCATCCAGTTCTTCGCGGGGAATTCGGATGCTGTCCTGGATTTTCTTAATGCGTTTGCGTTCATTCTTATCCTTAACCGCAGACAGATTTACCGAACGATAGCCCATACGCTGCTTGATTGGCGTATCATCCGGTAACGCATCAAACAACGCCAGGAACACGTGCCAGTGCATTTCCGGTATTGTCAATAGGTCGATGTGATACACAGACAAAAACGCCGCATAAACATATGCAGCGTCAAAATTCCATGACAGGACTTTGTCTGTGGATTTTCGCCCCGGCTCTCTGTCGTCCTCCGGCGGAGCATCTTTTCTGGACGCAAACAAGATCAGCGCTTCCAGAGATTCCTGGAGTAAGTCAACCGGCGGTTTCTCCTTGTACCACTCCAGCATCAGCAGTATCTTTTCCCGTTTGTCTATGCTGCTGTCCTCCTGCATATCAAAAAAGCGCAGCCAATCCCGGAAATCCGTATAGACTGGATACGCCTTGCCGCCAACCTCTACGGTATCCGGCGGTGCTTCATACAGCAGGTTCACCGTTTGCCGCCTTTCGGCAGATACTTCCGGCGAATCTGCACCATCTCTGCCTGAGACTGGGCAGCCTGTTTTGATACAAACGCCAGAAAATCGCCATACACAGCGGTATATTTGCGTACATTGTCCGGCACATCTGCAAAAATCCGTGAGGCTGTGCCATCGCCAAACAAGGAATCATACAGCGTGCGAAATGCCTTGCAATATGCTCGGATATATGCGGCAGCTCCATCGGACTTGTCCTTTGGGGAGTCGGTTTCCAGCTGATCCATAGCCGCTTCATATTTTTCTACTGTGTCTGCATCCTCAATGTCCAGATATAGCTCCAGTCCGTTTACTTTCCAGATTGTTAAATCTTCCATGCCTTATCCCCCCTTACTCAGTCTCGCTTGCCGTAGAAGCGGCAGTGAACTGGATTGCATAAGTATTAGTTGAATTTGCACCGCTGCCGCCGTTGTCAACGGTGATATAGACGTAATCCCCATCCTTGACGTTGTTCAGGGAGATCTTGTCGGTAAAGGTATTTGCAATGCTGTTATGCATAATCGTTGTCTTGTATGTGGCGCTTTCCGCATCTGCATATACATCAATACTGCCCGTGATAGCAGCAGTATAAGTAGTTCTGCTGGATACAAAGGCAGGGGTTAGCGTAACGGCTTCCGATCCGGCACGTGTTGTGATTTTCAGCGTTCGCAGCACGGGTTTTACGGAACTGCCGGATACCTGGATGGTCTGCCAGTCATCTGTGGTGACCACTGTCACATCCTCCATTTCGCCACGTGTCTTAAAGTTGCCGGAATAGGTCATACAGTCGGTGGAATCGCCGTCTGCATCTGGGATCACTGCGTAATCACGCATTTTGCCGGTAGCTGTCCAGCTCTTGCCGCCTGTGTTTACGGCGGTGGTCATGTCTACCGGGATAATGCTGCGGATTGCATCCGGACCCAGCAGCTCGTTTTCGTGGATGTCGATAATATCATCCGTTACGGGATGCCCCTTGTGTCTGTCCAGGGCATACGCTGTTGAAACGTTGTAGCCGGTAATGTCAGTACGTTTAAAATCCTCGTCCACATACTGACGCTCGTATTCTGTTGGATTTTTGGACGTCGAAAGAGAAGTGAAGCCCTCCATTCGTGTATATGCCGAATTGCCGGGCACTAGATAAAATGCCAGCTTTCCGGTACGCAACACAAGGCTTGCGTTTTTTAAATTTTTACCCATTTGTGTAGTACCTCCGATCTTGATAGTACAATAATCTCAGTTGTATTTGATACCGTGCAGTATCGTCTCCGGTATCGTAGGCATAGCCGCTGGACGTGATCTCAATTAGATACGGTGTACGGTAATCCCCAAGGTCGGGGAATATGCCCTGCCAATTGTTACGTTCCACCCAGTCCGCAAAATCATCATAAAAGCCGGAGTTTGCAATATTCTCCAGCACTTTTTCGCCGTACTTTTCGTGGCTGGCGAACACAAACAGAAACTGCCGCTTGTCGCTGCCGTCCGTGTATTTCTGCACAATTGGTTCGCAGGGTGTGGTATCCACGGTGTAGCCGATTGCATCCGCATCCAGCCGGTCAACACCTAAAATAGCTCCGTCTTTCAGCAGGGGACAAGCGGCGATATAATCCCGGATTGCTTGTATGATTGCCATATCATCCCGCCTTTCCGCGTGCGATCAGCCGTGCGTTTTTTAGGATTAGCTTGCCGTGATCCGTCCACGCTCGGAGCGCCCACTTTCTGCCACGCAATCCTTTGGATTTGCCATAGCGCCATTGCTTGATGGCGTAGTCTGTTGTCCACATCAAGTACGTTTTGCTTGTATCGCTCTTCATGATACCAGAATCACGCAAAGATCCAGTATCAATAGGAATGTACAATTCGCTTTTTCGCAGCAGTTCATTCCCAACAAACGTGACCGCTTGCTGTTTTAGTTCTGCTGATTTTGCGTGGAGTTTTTTTGTATTAAAATTGATTTTCACTTTGATGATCATACCGCCGTCACCTCAATGTGCTGGACCTCCGGCGAACCATAACGGAAATCTTTGACTTCCATGACTGTCCAGCATTCCTCCGGCGGCTCTGCATTATTACATCTGCCACAGATGATCCGGTCATTCCGCTTCGGAATGTAGTCTGACAGGGAAGAGGCCGGAATGATGCACAGCACGCTGTCCTGCTGTTTCATGGAAGTACCAGACTGTGTTTGCCCCTTTGCGTCCTCCCAATAGATCGTAGGAATAAAATGCCGGACATAGGCTTCCATGCGATCTGCACCGACTTTGCGCTCGTAGACTGTGCAGCCAATCTTATTTGTAAACATCAATAACACCCCCTGTAAAGCAGCCCTGTTGTGCCCAGATAGCGCATACAGATGCTTTTGAGATAATCCTGCAGACCAGATGTAT
>NZ_DXUU01000090.1 GCF_019417665.1 Ruminococcus sp. | reverse complement strand
ATATGTGTATTATTGAATAAAACAAGAAAATACATATGAAATAGTGATTGACGTGCATCTGAAAAAGAAGTATAATAGAAGCATATATCTGGGAGGTGACACAATGGAAGAATGGATATGTGCAAAGGACGTGACAGCGCTTGCTGTGACAGTGCTGATGCATGGAAGAAAGACAAAGGTTGCAGTGAAGACGGAAAATGGTGGATTTGAAATCCAGACAAAATCAATCATTACACAGTATTTGAATCCTAATAATGACCGAAGGAAAATGACGAAAAAAATTGCTGATGCCGTCTGCAATAATTTTGAGTACTATATGAGAGAAACATCGGATAAAGAAAGCTTCACATTGATGTGTGGAAAAGCTTTGCTTTTCATATATTCTGTCAGCGGAGTTGATCTGACTGATATTCTTCGAAATCAATACAGCGATTCTGCAAAGAAAAAAATCTCTGCTTTTCTCTTAAAAGTGGTACAATCTGTTTTTGAGCAGTTTGTGCAGCGAGATCGTATTCGATATACTGAACTGGAAGAACTTGTCTATTCCATGATTTTTGACAAAACTGCATTTGATGAAGCAGTCGAAGAAACGGCAAACGCAGTGGAGATTCCGATCAACACCTATGTACAATATCTGCCAGTGGTTGACGCTTCTTGTTATGCTGGTGGGGAGGTATCTAACGTTCTTCTGACGTATCTTACAGAATTGATTCAGGCTGACAGCCAGGAAGAATGGATACGAACCCATGGTGGTTCAGAGGGTGATATCTTTGCAGGCAATCTTTCTGGGGTACACTGGAAAGAAAAATGCTTTCAGCAGAGATTTGGAATGTTTATTTTGTTCCAACCAGATGTCTGGGTGAAAAAAGTGGGTAATTATCTGTTTGAAAAGATTCAGCTGCAATTATATCAAAGAGCAGTTTACGAATTGTTGGATCGACATGATACTATGGAAAACAGAGTTTTGAAGCACAGCGATTACTTTCAAAACGTGATGCGTGAACTTGAAAATTATACGAACTTCATAGGGCTTCAGGTGAAAATAGACAAGGAACTGATTCTGTTTGGACGATTTCACATTTATCAAAAGGAAATAGATACGCCAAGAAAGCTGATTGCCGAAATGATAGACTTTATTTTTTATGGCGTTTCTGCAAAGGTTGGAAGAGCGGAAATCGTATTAAGAGGTGGAAAAGAGCATGAGATTTTAACTGAGGTTTCAAGGGATTATATCAGTAAGTATGTAAGCGGAGAACAGAAGAAATTTACAGTTGCCGTAAAGATTGCCTTGTATTACAGAATCAAATACAGTTTCGAGAACAGAGAGCATTTTGCATCTTTACTGTGGCAGTTTTTGTATTACGCATTTGGTCTGGATTTCTACATGGTCGAATCCAATGAGGACTGGCTTCGACTGGTGAAAGAACTGCTGGAATGGGTGGAGTCTGGAAAATCAATGGCATACATCCGAGAGGATATGCAAATGCTTTTTGACCAATGGCAACTAGAAAGAATACGCCGTGGTCAGAAAGTAAAGTTTCCGCCGCTTACGCTTAAGAAATTCCGATGTGCTGATGCTCTGGGATTGAGAGATTACACAGCAGTACAAAGCAAGGTTTTGAATATAGATAGCGGGCTGGATACTGTGCCGATTCGGAATGAGATGACTGCGAAGTATATTGAACTGAAAATCAATCGGCTGATGGAAAAGCTTTGCAGGACAGTGGAACTTGCAGAGAAACTGTTCCACATCAGAACACCAGAAGAGTTCAAGGAATACAAACTGCAATCTGGTGAAATGCAGGTGAATTGGAAAGTAAAGTTTCTGTTAGATCTGTGTGATGAGAATGCTGACAGGATTGTAATTTCAGAAGATGAGTTGAAGGAATTGTTTTCTTATATGGCTACGCTGGTGATTGACAGCAGGATACATTCAAAAAATTGTAATAAAAGAAAAGAAGAGTTTGCGGCTTACGCCCAGAGAATTTTCTATCTGAGATCTGTGCGGTATGAGGAGTTATATGGTCCGTGTAGAATGAGAGGAGACAAAGGAAACAAGGCGTTGTTTGACCGACAGAATGCGGAACTGTGGGAGAGCAAAAGAATGAGGGATCTGCGTCATTGGGTGAAACATACACTGGAATATCTGGTCTATTCAGAATGGACGGATGAAAACTGGAACCACGCATAATTTTTTGCTTTTCTCGATTTTTTACGAATTTCAAATCAATGACATTTGAAAAAATCGAAAAGCCAGAGCTTTTTGAGAAAAAGCAAAAATGGATTTCTTTAAATTCATAAAATTTTCAGAAAACAAAAAAATTTTCTCTGGAACGGTGATTATGAGAAATAGATAAAAAACGAGGCATACAACGAAAGAAAATATTACTTTTTTACAAACAGTCTAACATAAAAGTAAAGCTGAATCGAGACGGATCAGCTGTTATGCAGTCATATCAGTACAAATACAGCCAAATCAGATGCAGGGAGACAGAGGTATTACCATTACCTCTGTCTTGCAGAGTTTGTTAAATTATAGTAATGATAATCATAATCAATCTAATTATCAATATGATGAATAATATCATGTATTATATCATAGATCAATATACAGTATCATCATGATATAAATGTATATACATATATATCCTTATATATGTAAGATTATACAGTATTATCATAACTATATGTAGTATACGGTATCTATCACTATTGCATAATTGTATAACATCATATTTCATAGCCAGAAGGAGGATATTATTATGAGAAGTAAAGAAGAAAAGAAGTCCATTACGAAAAGTATTAAGCTATCACCGACACAAGAAATGTGTATTCAGAAAAAAGCGGAGGAAAAAGGAATGTGTTTCAGTACTTATCTGGTGGATTGTGCTTTGCATCATGATCCTGGTATCACACCACAAATGGCAGTTCGGATGCAGGAGCTTGTGAATATGGTACTTGAAATTGCGGACAGTATTGACAGCACAGACTATATCCGAAAAGAGGAATTGCGGCAAAAGGCTTATGATCTCGATGGCTTATTTACTTCTGTCTCACCGAAAAAGAAGTATGAGAACCTGGAGCAAAAGATGGATTTGTTTGTAAAAGGAGGAACTGACTTATGGGAATCTTTAAAGTAATCAGAAATACAAATGACGAGCTGCAATATCTGTATAACGTTCTGAATTATACAATGGGCATACATACAGATTATGATAAACGATATAGTCCAAATGTCGATATATACAATGCTTATGAGCAGTTTCTTTCCGTAAAGAAATATTTCGGCAAAGTCAGTGGAAATCCGGCGTTTCATTTTATTGTCGTGTATAATGCAAGCTCGACTTGGGGCGACAATTATGAGAGAGCGGAATCTATGAGCCAAAGCATTGCCTCTTATTTTGCGGACAAGTATCAGATCGTTTATGCAATACACCGAAAGCCCTGTTCCAAGAAATATGGCAGTTGTTCGTCTGTATATCATGCACACTTTGTCATGAATTCTGTCAGCTATATGGATGGAAAAATGTTCTCTGGCAACAGAGCAGAATTATACGCTTTTTTGACCCATATCAAGCGAATCACAAGAGATGATTCCTGGGTAACACAGTATGGTTCTGAGAAGAAAAATCGTTATCCGGACAGTTCGGATGCTATGGCAGTGTGATTGTGCCTGTTTTGGTTTTGGCTGCATTGTGGCGAAATGGCTTGTTCTCAGTGTGGATGTGGAGTGGGTTGTGGGAGGCTTGATTTTTGTTGTAGTGTTCCAGTTTTCTGAAAATGAATGTAGTACACTCATTCATGGAGGTCAATGACAGAGAAGTGATTTTCAAGGGAATCGAACAGTCGTATTATTACGAAGGGTACGAGAAATAGAGCAGCCAGATGACTGGATCGCATCGGATTATTTTGATTTTCAAGTTCCGAGCAATTCAGTCATTTTTTCTTTTTGTGGAAAACTGGGATAACTTGTGGAAATCCGATACAACTTGAAACTGCACATAACATTCCGTGAAAAAGTCAGTGTATTCAAGTAAGCCGTATAAAAAATCACCAAATGCTCCAAAAAAATACAAACATATTAGTAAAAGACAGGAGGTGATAATTATGGTAGCTCTACAATACGTAGAGACAAAGTACTTTCTGAAAGTTAGCGAGGCAGCAATGATACTGGGATTGAGTGTGCATACAGTTTACAGACTGATCGAACAGGGTGAATTGCAGTGCAAGAGATTAAGCGTCAGAAAGACAATGATCCCTGCGGCAGAAATCGAACGATATGTCAACGAGCATTGAGGAAATAGGAGGTCGCATATGCTTACAACAAAGGAAATCCTTACAAGAGAAGAGGTTATGGAGATTTTGAAAATTGGCAGAAGTACGTTTTATAAGCTTTTGCAGACAGGACAGTTAAAAGGTTTCAAAGAGGGTAACAGATATAAGGTGCCAGTTGAGTCGGTGGAAAAGTATGTAGAGATGAGAATGAAAACATGAAAAAACGGTATGTCCTTTATGGGCATACCGAATTTTTTATGCTTGATGATATTTGAAAGCAATCATCTTTTCTACAATTTCAGCAATCTCAACCGATTCTTCTTCTGAAAGGCATTGCATTGCCGTTTGGATTCTGTGGAAAGCTTCTATATTAGTTGGCTTTATTTCTATGGAAACATCCAGAAGTTCATGGAGTGGGATTTTTAGCCCTTTTGAGATTTTATAGAGCGTTTCGATAGTAGGGCATTTTTCTCCACGTTCTACTCGCCCTAAATAGGCAGGGTGTATTTCTGAATCAAAGGCAAGTGCTTCTTGGCTAAGTTTTTTCTGTGTGCGAAAGGTATAGATTCGCTGTCCGATAATATATGAGATCTGTTCACGATCGATGTCCATTTCGTCCTCCTTTGTGCTAAATATACAATTAAATAATACTTTAACAGCTTTGAAAGTAAGAACTTGTCCAGATAGAAAAAATATGATAAAATAAAGAGTATGAGATATACAAGTGATTTAACAGATGAACAGTGGGAGCAGATAAAGGAATACTTTCCAGCAGGCAATAAAAGCAAATATGACAAGAGGGATCTGGTAAACGCAGTATTGTATCTGGTGAAAACCGGATGTCAATGGAGAAACTTGCCGAAGGATTTTCCAAACTGGAAAGCAGTGTCCATGTTCTACTACCGTGCACAGAAAAAAAGGAGTATGGGATAAAATCCTAAAAATGCTGGTCAAAAAGACAAGAAAAGCACAAGGAAGAAATGAAGAACCAACCTACGCACTGATTGATTCACAGTCAGTAAAAACAACAGCTGCAAGCGAAAAAAGAGGATATGACGGAGGAAAAAAACGAAAGGACGCAAACGACATATCGTAACAGATACGCTTGGAAATCTGCTGTGTGTTTGCGTCCATGCTGCCAATATACATGATACGAAAGGTGGAGTCTTTACTTTTGAAAAGGCTCTATACCGCTATCCAACAATCATTGCTGCTCGTGCAGATCAAGGGTATCGGGGGACATTTAAAAACACCTTTGAAATCTTTCATAACATTCGGATCGACATTTCTCCGAGAATTCAAAATACGTTTGAAGTTCAACCGCTTCGTTGGAAGGTTGAACGGACTTTGTCATGGTTTCAGAGCTCTCGCCGCCTCTCAAAAGACTATGAGATTAAATCTGTTCACGCTGAAACTATGTGTATGATTTCTCATATTCATACGCTCTTGCGTAGGTTCTAACTCTATGTGGACAGGTTCTCAATGGTGAAAAAACCCCCTCTTACGAAGAAGAATACACCTTGTTGAATTCCGCAGTGGAACAGGTTTGCCAAATCGGTGAGCAACAAGGCACTGCAATTATCCCAACATATTGGGCTTTTTATTTGCCAGCCGATGTTTATTCAGAGGCGGTTTCATATTTTGATTACCACTATGATTTCAAATCTGATTTTTTAGTATTGTAG
>NZ_DXUU01000009.1:38110-66993 GCF_019417665.1 Ruminococcus sp. | reverse complement strand
GAGCTTTGATGCGTATGATTTTTAGTTCATATATCATCGTGTCGGTACACTAGTCCTGTGCCAGCATTTTTGAAAAAATGCTGAATCAAAAAATCATTGACTGTATTCACTATACAAAAACGGACAGGCTTCTCCGTCATGGAGTATACCTGTCCGGTTTTTATTTGATAAAAATTTCTATTTTACTGGAAGTAAGCTACGCCGCTTTCAAAGATCTTCTGATCCTTTTCGCCCGGCACGTTCTGGTACAGATTCTGTCCGATACGTTCGCTGTGTCCCATTTTGCCCAAGACTCTGCCGTCCGGCGAGGTGATACCCTCAATTGCCATCATAGAAGTGTTGGGGTTGAAGTGGATATCCATAGACGGGGTGCCGTCCAGATCCACATACTGAGTTGCGATCTGTCCGTTCTTCGCCAGATCTGCCAGCAACTCCGGCGGTGCTACAAAACGACCCTCACCGTGAGAAATGGCAACGGTGTGTACATCGCCCACCTCTGTGCCGTACAGCCACGGGGACTTGTTGGAGGCAATGCGGGTGTTTACCAGCATGGACTGGTGGCGTGCAATGGTGTTAAAGGTCAGTGTCGGCGAAACATCGGTCATATCCATGATCTCACCGAAGGGTACCAAGCCTAGTTTTACCAGTGCCTGGAAACCGTTGCAGATACCCAGCATCAGGCCATCCCGGTTCTTGAGCAGTTCATGGACAGCGTCCTTGATACGTGGATTGCGGAAGAATGCCGTGATGAACTTACCGCTGCCCTCCGGCTCATCACCGCCGCTGAAGCCGCCGGGAATCATAATGATCTGTGCCTGCTTGATCATTGCCGCAAAGGTGGTGATGGAATCCTCCATTGCCGATGCGGAGAGGTTGCGTACCACAAAGGTCTGAGGCCGTGCGCCGGCACGTTCAAAGACACGTGCGGTGTCATATTCGCAGTTTGTGCCCGGGAATACAGGGATCAGGACACGGGGCTGCGCTGCTTTGACAGAAGCGGAAAGCGTGGTCTTTCTGGGATAGGACAGCTTTTCCGGTACTTCAGTCGTGGTCTTGATACGGCAGGGGAATACCGGTTCCAATTTACGCTCCCAAACGGAGAGCAGCTTGTCCAGTTGGAGGGTGTAGTTCGGGCAGACGATCTCCGGCTTTTCGGCAGTCGTACCGATAACATCCTCGCCGTCCTGCGCCTCGCCGTTCAGTTCCAGAAGGAAACCGCCGCAGCAGGGCTGGAACAGCTCTGCATCTGTCAGCTGACGGGAGAATGTGAAGCCGATGCCGTTACCGAAGCACATCTTTGCGATACCCTCGGCTGCTCCGCCGTAGTCGATGACCCAGCCTGCACGGACACGTCCGGCAGCGATCATTTCTTCTACCTTATCAAATGTGGCACGGATGTTGTCAAAGTTTGGAATGCCGTTTGCATCCACTGCGGGACGGAGCATTACTACCTTGTCGCCTGCTGCCTTAAATTCCGTGGAAACTACCTTGTCTGCCTTGGCGGTGGAAACAGCAAAGGAGACCAGCGTGGGCGGTACGTCGATATTCTCGAATGTACCGGACATGGAGTCCTTACCGCCGATAGAGCCGCAGGACAGTTCCAGCTGTGCCTTGAATGCGCCCAGCAGTGCTGCCATAGGCTTGCCCCAGCGCTTGGGATCGTTCTGCGTACGCTCGAAATATTCCTGGAAAGTCAGCCAGCAATGGTGCCAGCTGCCGCCTGCTGCAACGACCTTTGCGATAGAGGTAATGACCGCATCCATAGCGCCCAGATAGGGGTTGCGTTCACTGGTGGCAGGATTATAGCCCCATGCCATGAGGGAACAGGTATTTGTCTCGCCCTTGAGTACCGGGATCTTCGCAGCCATAGCCTGAGAGGGAGACAGCTGGTATACACCGCCGAAGGGCATGAGTACAGTGCCTGCACCGATGGTGGAGTCGAACTTTTCAATAAGACCCTTCTGAGAACAGATGCTCAGGCTGGACAGCAGCTCTGTCCAGGCATCGGCACTGTCCGTGAGGGTGGATTCTGCTGCCGGCTGGGGTTCTGTAATGGCAATATCTGTATGCTTTGCAGCACCGTTGGAATTGAGGAATTCACGGGACAAGTCAACGATGGTGTTGCCGTTCCAGTGCATCCGCAGACGAGGCTCTGCCTGTACGGTTGCCACAATGGTTGCCTCCAGATTCTCCCGGCTGGCTTCCTTGATGAACTTCTCAGCATCCTCAGCAGCAACGACAACTGCCATACGCTCCTGAGATTCACTGATGGCGATCTCTGTGCCGTCCAGACCGTCATACTTCTTGGGTACGGCGTTCAGGTTGATCTCCAGACCGTCTGTCAGTTCGCCGATGGCAACGGATACACCGCCTGCGCCGAAGTCGTTGCAGCGCTTGATCATACGTGTGACAACAGGGTTGCGGAACAGACGCTGGAGTTTGCGCTCTTCCGGCGCATTACCCTTCTGTACCTCTGCGCCGCAGTGACCCAGGGATTCGATGGTGTGTGACTTGGAAGAACCTGTTGCACCGCCGCAGCCGTCACGTCCGGTCTTGCCGCCCAGGAGAATGACAATATCTCCCGGCACCGGTGCTTCCCGACGGATGTTGGACGCCGGTGCAGCACCCAGAACGGCGCCGATCTCCATGCGTTTTGCCATATAGCCCGGATGGTATACTTCGGCAACATGTCCAGTGGCAAGACCGATCTGATTGCCATAGGAGCTGTAGCCGTTTGCCGCACCCAGGGTGATCTTTCTCTGGGGCAGCTTTCCGGCAATGGTATCCTCCACAGGTACCAGGGGATTTGCCGCACCAGTGACACGCATTGCCTGATAAACATAAGAACGTCCGGACAGTGGGTCACGGATCGCACCGCCGAGACAGGTTGCCGCACCGCCGAAAGGTTCGATCTCGGTGGGGTGATTGTGTGTCTCGTTCTTGAACATGAGGATCCAATCCTCTTCCTTGCCGGCAACATCTACCTTGATCTTCACAGAGCAAGCGTTGATCTCTTCACTCTCGTCCAGATCCTGGAGCTTGCCGTCTGCTTTCAGTTTTCGTGCGGCAATGGTAGCCAGATCCATGAGAGTCATGGGCTTTTCGCCTCGTCCCAGTTCCTGGCGAACTTCGCAGTATGCGTCATAGGTCTCCTTGATATAATCCGTAGGAATGTCTACATCAGAGATCTGGGTCAGGAAAGTGGTGTGACGGCAGTGATCTGACCAGTAGGTGTCGATCATGCGCACTTCAGTAATGGTGGGATCACGGTGCTCGGTGTCACGGAAATAGCTCTGACAGAACTGGATATCTCCCAGATCCATTGCCAGACCATAATCTGCAATGAACTGCTTCAGTTCGTCCTCTGACAGCCCGATAAAGCCTGTCAAGGTCTCTACTGTGGTAGGGATGGTATAATTGGCATCCAGTGTTTCTGGCAGTTCCATGGAAGCCTCACGGCGCTCTACCGGGTTGATGAGGTAGGATTTCAGGCGATCAAACTCAGCATCGGTGAGATTACCGGTGATGACATAAACATCCGCTGTGCGGACACGGCAGCGTTCGCCTTGGAGCAGGATCTGGATACACTGCTCGCAGCTGTCAGCACGCTGGTCAAACTGTCCCGGCAGATATTCTGTTGCGAACATCCGCTGGTTGTCCTCCAGTGCCGGCACTTCGGTGTAGATATGGTCTACTGCCGGTTCGGAAAAGACCGTAGGTACTGCACGCTGAAAAGCGGCTTCTGTGAGATGATCTGCATCATAGCGATGGAAGATCCGGACATCGGTCACATTCAGACGCAGCGCAGTTTGCAGGTCGCTCAGTACCGAGCGTGCCTCTACTGCGAATTCCGGTTTTTTCTCCACATAAATACGAAAAACAGACATGGTAAAACTCCTTCTATCATGAATTTGCGTCCGCCGCTATAGGAGTGCCATAGCAGCAGTCCGCATCACTCTTTTCTATTCTAACATAAAAAATCTGATTACGCAAACTTTTTTTTGGATTTTTTGCAGAAATCCGTATAACCGTCCCATTCGGTGCATGTCCCACGTGAAAATTGTCGTCTCGTTCCCGTTCAAAAAGTACTGGAAGGGTCTGACCGATCTGGGTGCGCAGAAAGGCGGCTTTCATAGATTTTGCGGCAGACTGGGCAAGCTCCATGCGCCGGGTCTTAGTCTGGCTGCTGATCTTATCTGGAAATTCCGCAGCCCGTGTGCCGGGTCTGGGAGAATAGCGGAATACATGCATGGCAGCGAAGCCGATGCGCTCTGCAAACGCCAGGGAATCGGCAAAGTCCTCATCTGTTTCTCCGGGAAAACCCACCATGAAATCTGTGGTAATGGCACAATGGGGGAACAGCGTCCGGATATTGGCACAGATCGCTTCATATTCCGCTGCTGTATATCGGCGGTTCATGCGATTCAGCGTTCGGTCGCAGCCGCTTTGGAGAGACAGGTGGAATTGAGGACAGAATTGGGGCAGTGCGGCAAGACGTTTCAATTCCGGTTCGGTCAGGCGTTCTGGTTCCAGAGAACCCAGCCGGATGCGTTCAATGCCGGGTACGGCAGCACAGGCTTCGACTGCGTCAGCCAGTGTGCCGCCCCATTCCATGCCGTAGAAGCCCAGGTTGATGCCGCACAGCACGATCTCCCGATAGCCATTTTCTGCAAAGGCAGTGGCACTGTGCCGTATCTCTCCCAGCGGCATACTCCGGCAGCGTCCTCTTGCATAAGGAATGATACAGTAACTGCAAAAGCAGTTGCAGCCGTCCTGGATCTTCAGAAAGGCACGGGTGTTGTCCGGCATGGTATCGCAGGGCAAGATTTCAAAGGGATCACTGACAGTATAGCTTTCTACGGCGTTCTGCCGGGTATGGCTGCGGTACAACTCGTCTAGCAGTTCCGGGAGTCGGCTGCGGTTTTTGGTACCAATGACCAGGTCGGCTTCCGGGAGTGCTGCTGCCTCTTCCGGATATGCTTGGGCGTAGCAGCCCGTGAGGATAAGCAGCGCATGGGGACAGGTCTGGCGCATTTTCCGCATGGCAGTGCGCAAACGGCTGTCTCCGGATGCGGTGACAGTGCAGGAATTGAACAGGATCACGTCCGCCTGCGTTGGTTCTCGGACAATGGTATGACCTGCCTTTTGCAGAACAGACTGCATTCCGGCAGTTTCACAGGTGTTGACTTTACAGCCGAACGTCAGAAAATAGCAGTTCAATGGTATTTCTCCTTTGCTGATACGATACTTTTTCGACAGGAATTTCGTGGAATTTTCACGCAGATTACATAAATTTTATCGTTGCCGTCAAAAATAGGTGTTGTATTTCCACTCCTATTATACTATATCAACGAAAATGATGCAATCGTCTTGACAAGAAAATTTTTTCGTGGTATGCTATAGACACAGAACAAGTGAAAGTCAAATGCGGTATGCACGTTGCCGATTTATGACAATGACTTTGAGTTCTGTGTATTTTGCGGACACCGTAGAAAGAACATGTAGGATCTTTCAGAGGAGGTAATTGTTATGTATGAAACAACAATTCAATTGAATGCAATTAACGACGTGAAGGAATTTGTCAACACTGTTATGCTGTTTGATTATGACATTGATCTGGTTTCCGGGCGCTATGCCATTGATGCAAAATCCATCATGGGTATCTTTAGCCTGGATCTGTCCAAGCCCATCAAGCTGCAGGCACACACAGAGGATGCAGATGCTCTGGTAAAGGCTATCGACAAGTATATTGTCAAGTAACACATTGATCGCACATCTTTCAAAGATTGAGTAGAATAGTAAGAGGGAAAATCGGCGCTTCGGAAACGGGGCGCCGTTTTTCTTTTCTTTTTATGGCTTGAAAATTTACTCAATATAAAATTGTTTTACGATACGACACTTGACAAATATATCGAGGTTTGATATACTATATTTAGCTTCGATGTATTGAATCTCGATATATCTAAATGCAATAGAAGAAAGGAGGACAGCATGGAGGAACGGATCAAACGAATTTATGTTCCCATGACGGAGACTGGATTTTATATTTTGTTCTGCTTGCAGGAAGAAATGCACGGCTACAGCATCGGGCAGCAGGTGAAAAAAATGACCGGTGGTGCAGTCCATATCAGTCCTGGTACTATGTACGGTACTTTGTCCAAAATGGAAAAGGATGGGCTGATTGTATTTGCAAGAGAAGAAGAAAAGCGGAAATTCTACCGGATCACGGAATTGGGACAGGAAATATTGGCACTGGAGAAGAAACGGATCGCACGTCTTTATAAAAACAGCAGAGGAGAGTGGTTAGATGAAAACGACTAAGACCATGATACGGTTTTTTACCATTGCCGACTATGAAGAAGAGGAGCAGTTTCTGCGGGAACAGCACCGAAAGGGTTGGAAATTGGTGCGCTTTATAGCACCTTGCTTTTATCGCTTTGAAGTTTGCGAACCGGAGGATGTGGTATATCGTCTGGATTTTCGGGAGAAAAATGCTGATCGTGATGTTTATTTGCAGATGTTTTCGGACTATGGATGGGAATGCTGCCAATCCTTTGCAGAATGGGACTATTTTCGGAAGAAAGCAAGTGAGGTGGAGATAAATCCGGAAATATTCAGCGACAATGCGTCCAAATTGGAACTGATCCGGCGTGTCATACGAAAACGTTTGCTGCCGTTGGGGATCATTTTTTTGTTCTGTGTGATTCCGAATACAATTCGTGCCGTGAGTGGGGAATTTGGAAAGTGGTACAGTGCTTTTAGTATTTTCTGGTTTGTAATGTTTGTGCTGTATTTGTGGATACTGGGGCACAGCACCTGTCAGTTCCGTAAGCTGAAACGAAAATACGGCGGCGAGAAACAGGAATGATATTTTCACATATCGCCGCATAAACTGTTTCGGAGGTGAATGCCATGAAACGGATGATGGCGGCGATATTGGCGGTGCTGTGCAGTTTTGTCCTGCTGGAGCGCAGCGGCGTATTTGCTGCGGAAGCGCCGGAAATTGCATCGGCGGCGTATGTACTTATGGAGGCGGAAACAGGTACGGTTCTGCTGGAATCGGGTGCAGATACACAGCTTTCCTGCGGCATGATGGCGAAGCTTATGACAGCACTCCTGACGGCGGAACAGCTGGAGTCGGGACGCTGGACGCTGGAAACAGAGCTGACTGCCAATGAAGCGGTCAGCGGCATCAAGGGAGCCGTCATCTGGCTGGTGCCGGGGGAGACTATGACAGTGGGCGATCTGCTGAAAGGTCTGATTATCGGCAACGCCAACGATGCCGCCGTTGCACTGGCAGTGGGCATCAGCGGCGATACGGAAAGCTTTGTCATGGACATGAACGCCCGTGCCTTTGATCTGGGAATGCACAATACACGTTTCAACAGCCCTCAGGGAAATCATGAGGAGGGACAGTATACCACGGCGAGAGACCTCGCTCTGCTGTGCGCAGCGCTGTCCCGGTATGATGTGCTGACGCCGTATTTCCAGACGTGGCGTGATTTTCTCCGAGGCGAAGCCACAGAGCTGGTCAATGAAAATGTGCTGGCAAGGACAGATGATACCAGCATCGGCTTCAAGGCGTGCCACACGGAGACAGACGGCTGGAGCATTGCCGCCGGAGCAGAACGACAGCACATGAAGTGCATTGCTGTAGTGCTGGGTTGTCAGACGGATGACGACCGATTTGCTCTGGCGAAATTGCTCCTGCGCCGTGGCTTTGCGGGGTGGAAAGTGGTGCAGCCAGGCTTTTCCGCAGAATTTCTCTATCCGGTAAAAGTGCGGGGCGGCGTGGATCGGGCAGTGTTGGTAGAACCGGGCGAATTACAGGGACTTGTAGTACCAAAATCATGCAGTGAATTGGAGACTGTGCTGGTTTTACCCCGATATGTAGAAGCGCCTGTTTGCAAGGGGCAGAAGCTGGGAGATGCGGCATTTTATCAGGGAGATACCTTGCTCTTTGAAACGACAGTTGTCGCAGCTCAATCCGTCCGGGCACGAAATTTCTGGGATGCCTTACAAAAAATTGCTGTCAAAATGCTAAAATTATAATTGTTTAAGTTGTACAGATTATACAAGAATCTGGATTTCTCTTGCAATCGGGCGCAGAATATAGTATGATAGATATGGTAAAGTGGTTGAGCAATACCCTGCGCCCCGAAAATGGTGCGTTGTATGGCTTCTATAACCTTTTAGAAAGTGGAGGAAATCATATTATGTCTGTCAAGCTGAATGCAAAGTATCTGGCAAATTTTGTTGGCGATGATGAGCTGAATGGAATTCGTCATCAGGTAGAGGCGTCTGCGGAAATGCTGCACAACAAGACCGGTCTGGGTTCGGATTATCTGGGCTGGCTGACCCTGCCGACGGATTATGACAAGGAAGAATTTGCACGGATTCAGGCGGCTGCAAAGAAGATTCAGGGGAACTCCGAGGTTCTGATCGTGATCGGCATCGGCGGCTCCTATCTGGGTGCACGTGCTGCCATTGAATTCCTGAAATCGCCGTTCTATAATAATCTGAAGAAAGATACACCGGATATCTACTATGTAGGTAACAATATTAACCCCACCTATTTGAACGAAGTGATCTCCATCTGTGAGGGCAGAGATTTCTCTGTCAATGTCATTTCCAAGTCTGGTACAACAACCGAGCCTGCGCTGGCATTCCGTGTGTTCAAGCAGCTGGTGGAAAAGAAGTACGGCAAGGAAGGTGCAAAGGATCATATCTTTGCGACCACCGACAAGGCAAGGGGAACATTGAAGGAACTGTCCGATACAGAAGGTTATGAGACCTTTGTGGTACCGGATGATGTGGGCGGACGTTTCTCTGTATTGACCGCAGTTGGTCTGCTGCCTATCGCTGTGGCAGGCTGCGACATTGCCGCACTGATGGAAGGTGCTGCGCAGGCACAGAAGGATCTGACAGCAGATTTCGACAACAACGACTGTTATAAGTATGCGGCGCTGCGGAACATTCTTTACCGCAAGGGCAAGAACGTGGAAATGCTGGTTTCCTATGATCCCAGCTTCGTGATGATGTCTGAATGGTACAAGCAGCTGTTCGGCGAGAGTGAGGGCAAGGATAACAAGGGTATCTTCCCGACAGCCGGTGTATTCTCCACGGATCTGCATTCCATGGGTCAGTTTATTCAGGAAGGCAGCCGCATTCTGTTCGAGACAGTTGTGGATATCAAACAGCCGAAGCAGGACTTCTATCTGGAGCCGGATGCAGAGAATCTGGACGGTCTGAATTTCCTGACTGGTCAGAATATGTCTGTTGTCAATCGCAAGGCACTGGAAGGCGTTATTCTGGCACATACCGATGGCGGTGTTCCGAATATGATCCTGGAAGTAGAGGATGCTTCGGAGAAGAGCCTGGGCTATCTGATTTATTTCTTCGAAAAGGCATGTGCTGTTTCTGGTTATCTGCTGGGCGTAAATCCCTTCAACCAGCCGGGCGTTGAGAGCTATAAGCGCAATATGTTTGCACTGCTGGGCAAGCCGGGCTATGAGGATCAGAAGGCAGCTCTGGAGGCAAAGCTCGCCAAGTAAATGATGAGTTTCACAGCTGCAAAGCGGCTGTAACTGATAAGAACCTGTTTCAATAGGCAGGCTCTAAAAGACATGCCGGATCCCGGCACGAAAGGAGTAAAATTATGATTCAACTGATTACAGGAAAAAAGGGCAGCGGAAAGACCAAGATCATTATTGATAAAATCAACGCAGCAGTGAAGGACACCAACGGCTGTCTTGTTTGCATCGAAAAAGGTGAGACCCTGCGCCGTTCCATTAGCTATAAGGTGAGATGGTGTGATGCAGATCAGTTCAGCATTGACAGCTTCGATGCATTTTATGGCTTCGTTGCAGGTATGCTGGCTGGCAACTATGACATCAAGGAGATTTATGTTGACGGTATTCTGAAGATCGCCGGTGCTGATTTCGAGGCACTGGGCCGTATGCTGGAAAAGCTGGACAAGCTGACCGGCGACGATTCTTCCGTGACTTTCACCGTTTCCGCAGATGTGTCTGAACTGCCGGTTTCTGTGACAAAGTACGTGGACTAATCGGCTGAAACCGGTACTTTTTTGGAATTTTTGAAAAAAAGCTTGACAAGACGGGCTGAAATTTGCTATAATAGGGAATGCAATGCGTGAAAGGAAACAGGTATGGTTTTACAGCTGCGGGAGCTATTTCAGATTGAGGGCATGCGGATGCCGGTGGAGTATCAGATCTCACCGGAAGAGCTTGTCGATGTACGTGGATATCAGTTTGACGCACCAGTGACGGTATCGGGGTCACTTCAGAATCGTGCCGGCATTGTGACACTGCATTACACCGTCTCCTGTACGCTGCATGTAGTCTGTGACCGCTGTCTCAAAGAGCTGACGCATGACTATTCGTATGACTTTTCTCACACAGTTGTACAGTCACTGCAAAGTGAAGGAGACGTGTATGACACATACCTGGTGGCACAACACGACAGCATTGATATGAATGAGACAGCAATCTCAGATCTTTTGCTGATGCTGCCGACAAAGATGCTTTGCCGGGAGGATTGCAAGGGTCTGTGCGATATCTGTGGGTGTGATCTGAACGAGGGCACCTGCGACTGTCGAAAGTAGAAGGAGGTGCCAAGACATGGCTGTACCGAAGAATAAGGTCTCCAAGGCAAGACGTGATAAGAGACGTTCTGCTGTTTGGAAGCTCGATGCACCTGCAATGAGCACATGCGACAACTGTGGCGCATTTAAGGCTCCGCACAAGGTTTGCAAGAATTGCGGATTTTACAAGGGTGTTGCCGTTCTGAAAATGGACGATGCAGAATAAGTGCTGAGAAAAGTTTAGTATTTTGTACGAGGAGGAGAGGCGGCCTGTGCCGTCTCTCTTTTTTGTTTGCTGTAGAATTGCGGGGAATTCTGGATGTTTTCTATGATATGGCGCAATATTGTAGGGGCGAACTGTGTTCGCCCACAAATTTCCGGGAAAGATATCATTGGGTGAATGGTTTTCCCTAAGAGCCTGTTCAGCATCTTTTTTCGCACGTCTTTTCGGCAAATTTTGCCGTTAACTGCGTCGAAAATCCTTGCCATACGTCAGTATGCCTGCGGATTTTTTCCTTGTAAACGACAAAATTATGCTCGAAAATCCGCACATAAAAAGATACTGAACAGGCTCTAAATGGAGGAATGGTTGGTTTTTCTCGCTTTTGGGGAAGTGAATGTGGACAGTGTGGTAGCGTTGCAAACATTCCACCGGAACGTTTGCAAGGTTTTACTGGATGAGATGGTTTTACAAAGGGAAAGCGGTCTTGTACGCTTTCCCCTCGAAAAGCTGTCGCTTTTCTCACCCCTTTTCTCTGCGGCGCAAAGGATGCGCCAGGGCGTTTCGCCGTTTGCGGACGGCGACCAGGGACGCTGTCCCTGGACTCTGCCAGGGCTTCCGCAGCCCTGGACCTGCGCCAGCTGTGCTCAGTTGGACCAGCTTGCCAGGCAACCTTTTTGAAAATGGGTGAGAAATTATTTTAAATGTTACGGACAGTAGGGGCGAACATTGTTCGCCCGTGCACAACGAAACGTAAAAACAGGATATATAACGAAAAAAGGAGATGACAAATTTATGGAATTACCAGTTGTTGCAGTAGTAGGGCGTCCCAATGTGGGAAAATCTACCCTGTTTAATAAGCTGATCGGTCAGCGGCTGTCCATTGTCGAGGACACGCCGGGCGTGACACGTGATCGGATCTATGCCAAGGGCGAATGGCGAAACCGGCAATTTATGCTGGTGGATACTGGCGGTATCGAAACAGTTACCGATGATGTGATCCTGAAACAGATGCGCCGCCAGGCGGAGCTTGCCATTGAGCGTGCCGACGTGATCGTTCTGGTCACAGATGTGCGCTGCGGCGTGACGGCAGATGACAGTGCTGTGGCAAGTATGCTCCAGAAAAGCGGCAAACCTGTGGTTCTCGCAGTCAATAAATGTGATTCTATCGGCGAACCGCCTCTGGAACTGTATGAATTTTACAATCTGGGCATTGGCGACCCCTATCCCATCTCTGCGGCGCATGGTCACGGCACCGGCGATATGCTGGATGCAGTATATGATCTGCTGCCGCCGGAGGATGCGCTGGAGGAGGACGAGGATGCCATCAAGGTTGCCATTATCGGCAAGCCTAATGTGGGAAAATCCTCTCTGGTGAATCGTATTGCCGGAGAAGACCGTGCCATTGTGTCCAACGTTGCCGGAACGACTCGTGACGCAACAGACACCACAGTGGAAAATGAAAACGGTAAGTTTGTCCTCATCGACACCGCCGGTATCCGCAAAAAAGCACGTATTACTGAGCGTATTGAGCATTACAGTGTGCTGCGTGCCTATATGGCGGTGGATCGTGCGGATGTATGCTTGATCCTCATTGATGCGGCAGAGGGTTTTACGGAACAGGATTCCAAGGTTGCCGGCTATGCCCACGAACAGGGCAAGGCGTCCATCATTGTGGTGAACAAGTGGGATCTCATCGAAAAAGACGGTAACACCATGAAAGAATATGAGGAAAAGCTGAAAAATGATTTCAGCTTCATGTCTTATGCACCGTTTCTGTTTATTTCTGCAAAGACAGGACAGCGTGTGCAGAAGTTGTTCGAGAAGATCCAAGAAGTCCACATGCAGAACAGTATGCGCATCTCCACGGGTATGCTCAATGATGTGTTGGCATATGCCACCACTCGTGTTCAGCCACCGTCGGATAAGGGACGCCGCCTGAAGATCTACTATATCACCCAAGCAAGCACCAAGCCGCCTACGTTTGTTATCTTTGTGAACCGTGCTGATCTGTTCCACTTTTCTTATCAGCGGTATATTGAAAATCAGATCCGCTCCACATTCGGTCTAACGGGAACACCTGTGCGGTTTGTGGTGCGGGAACGTGCCAGAGATGACAAATAACGGAGGTTGCAGTTATGCTGATTTTGGCAATTGTTTTGTCGGCAGTGCTGTCCTATCTGCTGGGTAGTTTCAACAGCGCCATTCTGGTGGTGCGTCTGCTGAAACACAAAGACATCCGGGACTATGGCAGCCATAACGCCGGTCTGACCAATACCCTGCGCTGTTTTGGAAAGGGCTGCGCTGCATTGACTTTGCTGGGTGATTTGGCAAAAGGTATTGTTGCCGTGTGGCTGAGCCGGGGTATCTGTGTGCTTCTGGATACTGGTCTGACGGCTCAGCAGGATGTGCATTTTATCGGCTATATTGCTGGTATCTTCGCCATTCTGGGGCATGTGTTTCCTATTTATTATCATTTTAAAGGCGGAAAGGGCGTTCTAGTAGGTGTATCGGTCTTTCTGGGTATCGACTGGAAAGTTTTTTTGTGCCTGATCCTGATTTTTATTGTCGTTCTGGCAATTTCCAGATATGTCTCTTTGGGTTCTATTATCGCTTCGGCTTGCTGCCCCGTGATTACATTCCTGTTTCAGATGTGGCAGCGGGGCGATCTCCCCATGTGGTATATCTGGCTGAATACCGGACTCTCTGCCCTGATGGCAGCATGGGTCATCTGGATGCACCGCAGCAATATCCAGCGGCTGAGAGCCGGAAACGAAAATAAATTCTCATTCCATTCATCCAAGACCCACGAGTGACAGAAGGAGGGTAATTATGGAAAAAGTAACCATCATTGGTGCCGGAGGATTCGGCGTAAGTCTTGCGATCATTGCAAATCAGAACCACCATGCGGTGACAGTCTGGGATATTTCAGAGGAAATTGTCCAGGCGATTCTCCGGGACGGGGAGCATAAGACAAAGCTGCCCGGCGTACCGCTTCCGAAAGAGATCGGGTTCACCTGCGATCCCCAGTGCATGGAGGGCAGCAATCTCATTGTGTTTGTTGTACCTTCTCAGTTCATTCGCTCTGTGGCACAGCGGCTGAAACCGTACATTACGCCCCAGATGGTGCTGGTCAATGCCAGCAAGGGACTGGAAGAAGACACTTTTTTGACAATGAGTCAGGTGATTCAGTCGGAATATCCCGACAATGCTGTAGGCGTGATCACGGGGCCGTCTCATGCCGAGGAAGTGGGGCGAGGTGTTCCTACCACAGTAGTTGCAGCGTCGAAAAATGAATCGGCTGCGGCAATGATACAAGATATGTTCTCCAGTCAGACCCTGCGGATTTATATCAATACCGATCCGGTTGGCTGTGAGATCGGCGGTGCGCTGAAAAATATTATTGCTCTGGCGGCAGGCGTCTGTGATGGACTGAAATGCGGCGATAACACCAAGGCTGCCCTGATGACACGCGGTATTCACGAGATCACCAATCTGGGCGTGAAAATGGGCGGAAAGCCGGAAACCTTCTGTGGTCTGTCCGGTATCGGCGATCTCATCGTTACCTGCTGCAGTATGCACAGCCGCAATCGCCGTGCAGGCATTCTTATCGGCGAGGGTGTTTCCCCCGAAGAGGCAGTAAAGCAGGTGGGCACGGTAGAAGGCTACTATTGCTGCCATGCAGCGTGGAAGCTGGCGCAGGTGCACCATGTGAGTATGCCCATTACGGAACAGCTGTACCATGTGTTGTTTGACGGCGCAAGTGCAGCCCAGGCAGTGCAGAATCTCATGAATCGTCCGAAGAAACGGGAGTATGAGGATATTTTGTCTTGATTGAGAAGTGTTGTTTGAAAGCTGATTTCGTTGTAAACGTCCCACTGGGACGTTTACAAGGCTTTACTTGTGGAAAAGGCTTACCAGGGAAAGCGGTCTTGTCCGCTTTCCCTCGAAAAGCTGTCGCTTTTCTCACCCTTTTCACCGTGCGCCAAGGTATGGCGCAGGAGTTTCGCCGTCTGCGGACGGCGACAAGGGGCTTTGCCCCTTGATCCCACCAGCATTTTTGAAAAATTGCTGGATCAAAAAACTTTATTGCCAGGCAGCCTTTTTGAAAAGGGGCAGGGAACATTTTTTTGCTGTTACGTTACAGCAGCTGCGAAATAATTGCAAGGAGGAAGTTGTATGCTGGATTATCGAATGGATACATTTCTCTCTCTCTGTGAGACAAAAAGCTATACCCGGACAGCAGAGCGACTGCATCTGACCCAGCCATCGGTGACACAGCATATCAAATACCTGGAGCAATTTTATCAGTGCCAGTTGTTTCGCTATGACGGCAGACGGGTGGAAATGACAGAAGCCGGACAATATTTACAAGACAAGGTGATTCTCCAGCGTGCTCAGGATGCAGAGATCCGGAAGCGGTTGTATCATATGAAGGAAGGCGTGACCTTTGATATCGGGCTGACACCGACAGTGGCGTTTTCACCGGTGTTGAAGCCCTTGTGCCCTTATATGCACACGGATGCTCATCCCAGAGTGAAACTCCATGTGGCAGATACACGCCAGTTGCTGCGTCGGATGCAAAATGGCATGCTGGATGCTGTGATCGTGGAAGGGGAAATCCCCGACATGTTGGCAGAGGCAACAGAGTTGTACCGGGAGAAGATCATTGCTGCCGCCTGTCCGACTCTGGCAGAACAACTTTATGGCTGCACTTGGCAGCAGCTTATGCAGCAGCCCTTGATCCTAATGGAATCGGGCTGCGGTCTGCGGACATTGGTACAACAGAATCTGAGCAGTCGGGGGATTTCTCTCTATGACTTTGCGGATGTGCTGGAGGTGGATTCGTTCACCATCCTCAAGGAACAGCTGCGCCAGGGAGACGGCATTGCATTTCTGTTTGAGTCTACCGTGGCAAGAGAACGGGCGGAGCATGATCTGAAGCGCATCTATATTGACACGCCGTCCATGTACGGCACAATATATTTTGTTTCCATGCGGGAACGGCTGGAACAGGAACCCCTTGTACGGCTTCGTGATGCCCTTGCCGCTGCGGTATTGCCACAGAAGTAAAGGTAAGGCAGTACCAATGCTTGGATCCATCCTATGACGAGTATGAAAGAGGGATAAAAATGTATTTACTGTTATTGGCGGTTATATATCTTGCATTTATCAGTCTCGGATTGCCGGATTCGCTGCTGGGTTCCGCATGGCCTACCATCCGGACTGAATTTGGAGTGCCGTTGTCCTACATGGGATGGATCTCTATGATCATTTCAGGCGGCACCATTATTTCTGGGCTGATGTCGGAACGACTTACGAAAAAATTCGGAACAAGAACTGTGATGATCGTGAGTGTTTTTCTCACCGCAGTCGCTTTGTGGGGGTTCTCTACTGCAACAGAGTTCTATCAGATGTGTTTATGGGGCATACCATATGGACTTGGCGCAGGTGCCATCGACGCAGCATTGAACAATTACGTTGCGCTGCATTATAACTCCAGGCATATGAGTTGGCTGCACTGTTTCTGGGGTGTGGGAACGATCATTAGTCCGTATATTATGAGTTATGCCCTGACACACACTGCATGGACGAACGGCTATCGCATGGTTTCTTATTTGCAATTCGGGATTGCCGCTGTGCTGTTGTTTACGCTGCCTCTGTGGAAAGTCAATAAGTCCACTGCTGTAAAAGAAAATAATACCGAAATTCTTGGTATAAGAGGCGCCCTGAAAATCAAAGGCGTGCCGTATCTTTTGATAGGCTTTTTGTCCTATTGTGCGGCAGAAGCTACAACCATGTTATGGGCAAGCAGTTACCTGGAGGGGACGAGAGGCGCAGCAAAGGAAGAAGCTGCTGCATTCGGTTCGTTGTTCTTTATCGGGATCACAGTGGGAAGATTTTTATCAGGCTTTTTGTCAGATAAATTGGGGGACAATAGGATGATCCGCCTGGGCACAAGTATTGCATTATTTGGCGTGTGCTTTATTACGCTCCCTTTCAAGATCACATCTGTGATTGGATTTATTATAATTGGGCTGGGCTGTGCGCCGGTTTATCCGTGTATTATCCATTCCACGCCGAAAAACTTCGGCGCAGAGAATTCGCAGGGCATTATCGGCATTCAGATGGCAAGCGCTTATGTTGGTTCAACCTTTATGCCGCCTATTTTCGGCTTGATCGCAAATCATATAAGTCTGAAGATCATGCCTGTGTATCTTGCATTTTTTATGATTCTTCTGCTTGTTATGATTGCAAAAACGGAAAAGGCGTGTCATACGAATCTCTCAGACTCCAATAGATAAATTTGCTGGTGGTGTACAAGAAAAGTACGATGTCATCCTGTCTGTTCTGGATAGATATCATGGAAGTAACCGAAAAATGACCCGGGAAGGAGCTAGTTATTCTTTCCGGGTCATATTTTTTGTCCCTGCTGTATTTTCGTGCAGACGTTTTCTGTTTCACAGCAAAATTTTTTGAGAAAGTGAGATATTTTGCCCACTAAGATCGTTATAGGGGTGAAGCACTTCAAAAAGAGATGCCGAAGGAGGTGGACTGAATGGAAGAACAGCAATTTCAACAGAAGCTGAAACAATACAAAGACACAGTTTATCGCATCGCTTATACCTATCTCCGGAACAAGGCAGATGCAGAGGACGTGGCGCAGGAGACATTCCTGAAATTCTTTATGCACAAAGAACCATTCCCGGACGAGGGAGTGGAAAAGGCATGGCTCATTCGTGTGACCATCAACGCCTGTCATGATCTGTGCCGTTCGTCGTGGCATAAGAACCGGGCAGAACTGCTGGATGAAATGGCGGATGCTTTTGCAGAACCGTCAGAAAATGCACTGTATGCAGCAGTGTTCTCTTTACCGGAAAAGTACCGGGCAGTGATTTTGCTATATTATTATGAGGAATATTCCGTGAAGGAAATCTCTCAGATCACCGGGCGGAATCCCTCAACCATTCAGACGCAGCTGGAGCGTGCCCGAAAGAAACTGAAGGCACTGCTGGAACAGAAAGGTGGGTTTCACTATGGACAAACGGCAATACAAACGAGTTATGGAACAGATTCGCATGTCTGATGCGTGCGAGCAGAAGATCCTGGCGGCAGTGCAGAAGGGGGAACAGCCTGTTTCCGCCAAGCCCCGTGTAACATGGAAAAAGAAAGCTGCCATTGCCATTGCGGCAGTGGCGTGTGTCAGTGTGGTTAGTGTCTGCTCCGTGGCGGCGGCACAGCATGTCAGCGTGCTGCAATTGCTCTTCCCGGAAATGACAGTGGAAGAAGTGCCGGGATCTGCGGTAAACCTGTATGGTACGATGGAGAATTTCACGGTGACCGGCATGGAGGGCATGACCATTACACCGTCAGCAGTTGTGCATGACGCCAGAACCATTTATCTGCTTTTCGATGTCGTGCCGGACGAGGGCATCGATCTGGAAAACAAGATGCTCATGGAATATACGACACCATCGCAGAATGGACTGGAATATCCGAAAATCAACGGCGAATGTGGCTGGAAAGAGGACGGCGAACCTTTTGCATTGGCAGAATGCGGACGTGGAACGGAACTGACAGCGCTGGGGAATGGTTCATATCAATTTGAATATGAGCTGAAATTCAAGGAACCTTTTGATGCAGATACGTTGGATGTGGAGATCGCATTGTCAGATGTTACGGATTTGCTGAAAGAACAGGACGGTTATATCGAATACGAACAAATGGAACTGTTGGGAACGATCTCTGCAACCCTGCATCTGGGTGAACCGCTGGAAGCACGTTCTTATACTTTTGAGGAGCCAGTATGCATCGAATCCATCAGCGGAACAGCATATCTGGAACAGCTGGGGATGCAAGGGTTTACGCTGACAGCTTCCGGCACAGGTCGGATCTACCTGGACGGCAGCCCGCATCATCCTGACTACGCCTTGACGCCGGTGGTTCTGACTCTGACAGACGGCAGTACACTGTCCGGTATTGTGACAGGCGCTTCGTATTATCACGATGGCGAAGGCTGGGATTTCGAATGCCGTCTGGAAAAGCCCATTGACCCGGCGGATGTAGTTTCCGTGCAGCTGGGTGACAATATGGTTCCTCTCAATTAAACATTTCCCGTTTTCACATACAACTCTCCAAAAAACCGGGTGCAGCGATTCACATAGCTGCATCCGGTTTTGCTTTTGCGCACGCAAATCAATTTTAAAATTATATGCTGTAAAATGAATCATTTTATGTAGGGGCGACCATTGGTCGCCCGCCAAAAATCCAGGCAAACCGCAACGGGCGACCAATGGTCGCCCCTACAATAGAAATAGCCGCCTTAGAGCCTGTTCAGCATCTTTTTTCGCACGTCCTTTCGGCAAATTTTGCCGTTAACTGCGTCGAAAATCCTTGCCATACGTCAGTATGCCTGCGGATTTTTTCCTTGTAAACGACAAAATTATGCTCGAAAATCCGCACATAAAAAGATACTGAACAGGCTCTTATGTGGAAGTCAGGCGGTTATTTCCGTTTTATGAAGAAACTGCAAGTCAGCGTTATACAGAAACAGCGTTACCCATAAAAGGGATAACGCTGTTTTTTTCTGTTCTATTTTTCGTTTGAATGGAACGTATTACTTTTGCAGAGTGCCGCTGGAAAGTGCTTTCAGATATGCGTTAATGAAGCCGTCCAGATCGCCGTCCATGACTGCCTGGATATTGCCGTTTTCAAAGCCAGTGCGGTGATCCTTCGCCAGGGTATAGGGCATGAACACATAGGAACGGATCTGCGCACCCCATGCGATCTCCTTCTGGACGCCCTTGATGTCGGCGATCTTGTCCAGATGTTCCCGCTCTTTGATCTCTACCAGCTTTGCACGGAGCATTTTCATGGCGTAGTCCTTGTTCTGGAACTGGCTGCGCTGGGTCTGGCAGGAAACCACAATGCCTGTGGGCAGGTGGGTCAGACGGACTGCGGAACTTGTCTTGTTGATATGCTGACCGCCGGCACCGCTGGAACGGAATACGTCCATTTTGATATCCTCAGGACGGATGTCTACTTCCATGGAGTCGTCGATTTCCGGCATCACTTCCAGCGCTGCAAAGGAAGTGTGACGGCGTCCGGAGGAATCAAAGGGTGACACGCGCACCAGACGGTGTACACCGGATTCCGACTTCAAAAAACCGTAAGCGTTATCGCCGGAGATCAGGATGGACGCACTCTTCAGACCGGCTTCGTCACCATCCAGATAGTCCAGCAGCTCCACTTTGTAATTGTGGCGTTCTGCCCAGCGGTTGTACATACGGTAGAGCATTTCTGCCCAGTCCTGTGCCTCAGTACCGCCGGCGCCAGCGTGGAATGTGAGGATGGCGTTGGAACTGTCATATTCGCCTGTCAGCAGGGACGCCAGCTTCAGGGATTCCAGTTCTTTCACAAAGTTGTCCGCCTCTTCGTTCAGCTCAGCATTGGATTCCTCCTCGCCCTCTTCCATAGTCAGCTCAATGAGGGTCAGAATATCCTCCAGGGATTCTTCCATTTTCTTGTACTTGTTGATCTTGTTCTCCAGAGCCTTGGATTCCTGGAGCACTTTCTGGGAATTCTCCAGGTCATCCCAGAAGCCTGGTTCGGCCACCTGCTTTTGCAGTTCATCATAGCGTGCCTGTGCGGCTTCAATGCCAAGAACTTCATACAGTTCTTCCAGTTCCTTTCGGTAATCGCTCATGGTGACACGCAATTCATCTAATAAAATCATGGGTATTCTCCTTTATGTCATAGTGATGTTTCAGGATCAAAACAGTTTCTACATGGTGAAACCTCCTGCTATTCTTCGTATCTTTTTTATTATACTACAAAATCATCTGAGATGCAAATATTTTCTTTGGATATTGAAAAAATTTTTCCCATGTGATATAATAAGAAGAAAGTATTCAAGGCAATACCGCACAAGGATTGCACGTTAGATGCGCAGTCAGATTTTTCGTCAGATGAAACAAAAAGCGGAGTGAATACTTTGTGTATTCACGAGCATTTTTGCGAAATATGACGGAAAATATGCAAGCATATGACGTGCAAAGCCGTCAGGCGGTCTTTGTGCGGTGTTGCCTTAAAGTACCCATGGAAAGAGGGATGGTATATGAGACTGCATACAGGAGATCCGTGTTTCGGCTGCGGAAAAAAGTTACAGGAAAACGATGAGGTGGTAGTCTGCCCGGAGTGCGGTACGCCCTATCATCGGGAATGCTGGGCAAAGAATAACAAGTGCATCAATATAGAACTGCATCAATCCGGGGAAACCTGGCAATCAGAACAAAAAAAAGAAGAAGAACAGAAGCCGGAGCGGATCTGCCCTAACTGTGGTACTGCCAACGATCAGGCTGCACAGCGGTGTCAGAACTGCGGTGCTTCTATGGAGGTGTCGCTGCAGATGCCGTCCTGGGAGGAAAACGGGGACAGCAATGTGCCGCCCCAACGGGATTCCTTCCGGGAACGGATGCGCAGGACAGCAGAGATGATGGGAATGGACGATCCCTGCTGCGGCATGAACCGGGACGATGTCATCGGCGGAGAACGCCTGGAGGATGTGGCGGATTTCGTGGGCAACAACACCCTGTACTATCTGCCGAAATTCCGGCGGTTCCATGAGGGACATAGGATTTCCCTGAATTTTCCCTGCCTGATTTTTCCTCAGTTTTATTTTGCAAACCGGAAAATGTGGCTGTTTTCTATCATTTTGATTGCTGTGATGACACTGCTGCATCTGCCGCAGATGGCAATGATGCTGCAAACAGCACTGCCGGACATGATCCAGACGATGAAGAGTACTGAGGGCAGTATGCTCGCAGAAATGTATCCCAACATGCAGCAGATGATGCAGGGAATGCTGGAACGGCTGGAAGGCTGTGAGACTTTTGTATATAATGCAGCTGTGATCTGTAACTATCTGGAAGTCGGTATGACCATTGTTCTGGGACTTTCTGGGAACTGGCTGTATTATCATTTTGTGCTGCGCCAGGTGAATCGAATTGCAAAGGAAGATCTTTCCAAAGAAATGCGCCGTCACCGGCTGCGCTCTCAGGGCGGCACAAACGGCTGGCTCATTGTGGGCATGGTCGCTTTGCAGTATCTCCTGACCTGTGTGATGTTTGTTGTCTTATTTGTGATTTTAATGGTATAAGGGAAACAACATACAATCTTTGTGCAATATTGCCGTAAGATTTATCATAGGAAGAATGATTGCCCCCCTCCGAAAAAAATTTTAGAAAAATCTTGACAAGCTCACGGAAATATGATACAATAAAAAAGCCGCATGCGTCCGGGTCAAAAAGCATTTTTATGCACCCAGCGCAGCGAGTTTTTGTAAAAGGCAGGTGCCAGATATCATGTACGCAGTAATTGAAACCGGCGGAAAGCAGTATCAGGTAAAGGCAAACGATACGCTCTTTATCGAAAAGCTGAACGTAGAGGCAGAGGACAGCATTGTATTTGACAAGGTTGTTGCAGTCGGCGGCGAGGACGGTCTGAAGATCGGTAAGCCGTATGTAGACGGTGCTTCTGTTCGTGCCAAGGTCATCAAGAATGGCAAGGCAAAGAAGATCACTGTTATGACTTACAAGCCGAAGAAGGGCGAGAAGAAGAAGCAGGGTCACAGACAGCCCTATACCCAGGTGCAGATCGAAGCCATTGAGGCATAATGATTTCCGCACGTTTTTTCTATGCAGGGGAGCACTGCACGGGCTGTTCCGTTGAGGGACATGCCGGCTATGCAGAAGAGGGTGCAGATATTGTCTGTGCAAGCGTTTCTTCCGCAGTGCAGACAGTTGCCAATCTCATGACGGAGATATACCATCTCCCGGTTTCCGCAGAGGAAACAGAGAAAACAGCGGCAATTGTACTCCGACTGGACAAACCGGATGATTCCGGAAATGCAGACCGGCTCTTTGCCGGACTGGAATTGCAGTTCCAGCTGCTTGCAGAGGCTTATCCTGCGTATATCCAATTGAGACACATGGAGGTGTAAAGTTATGTTGCGCATTAGTATGCAGTTTTTTGCACATAAGAAAGGTTCTGGTTCTACCAAGAACGGCCGTGATTCTGAGTCCAAGCGTCTGGGCGTAAAGCGTGCAGACGGTCAGTTTGTAAAGGCTGGCAACATTCTGGTTCGCCAGAGAGGTACTCACATTCATCCGGGCAATGGTGTTGGCATCGGTTCTGATGACACACTGTTCGCTATGGTAGATGGTACCGTAAAGTTTGAGCGTGTTGGCCGTGACCGCAAGAAGGTCAGCGTATACGCTGCTCAGTAACTGACAGCTTTTGCTGTTTTACGTGAAGAACGACAGGAAATCCCGAGCGGCACGCTTGGGATTTTTTGATAGAAATTTATAATGTCTAAAACAGGAAGGAGACGAAAGCTATGTTTGTGGATCAGGCTCGCATTACCATTAAAGCAGGTGACGGCGGCGACGGTGCTGTTTCGTTTCACCGGGAAAAATATGTGGCAGCCGGCGGCCCCGACGGCGGTGACGGCGGAAAAGGCGGCGATATCGTTTTTCAGGTGGACGATAACTTCTCTACGCTGATTGATTTTCGCTATAAGCGGAAGTACACCGCCCAGCGTGGTGAAAACGGCGGTGCTCGTAACTGTACCGGAAAAAGCGCACCGGATCTCATTATCCGTGTGCCTCGGGGTACTGTGGTACGTGAAACAAAAACCGGCCGCATCATGGCGGATCTCTCCACCGATGAACCCCAGATCCTTGCCAAGGGCGGCAGAGGCGGAAAGGGTAATATTCACTTTGCCACTTCTACCCGGCAGATCCCACGGTTCGCAAAGCCGGGCTTTCCAGGCGAAAGCTTTGATGTGACCCTGGAACTGAAGCTTTTGGCTGATGTAGGACTGGTGGGTTTCCCCAATGTGGGAAAATCCACGCTGATCTCTGTGGTCAGCGCTGCAAAACCGAAGATCGCCAACTATCACTTCACTACCCTGACTCCGGTATTGGGCATGGTGCGTGTGGCGGAGGAGCAGTCCTTTGTCATGGCGGATATCCCCGGTCTGATTGAGGGCGCCAGCGATGGCGTGGGACTGGGACATGATTTCCTGCGCCATGTGGAACGCTGCCGGCTGATTTTGCATGTGGTGGATGTCTCCGGTTCTGAGGGACGTGACCCCACCCAGGATTACGAGACCATTCAGGGCGAACTGGAACGATTCCGGGAAGAACTGGCAGAGCGTCCTCAAATTGTGGTAGCAAATAAGTGCGATATGGCAGAACCGGAACAGATCGAACGTTTTCGCAGCTATATCAAGGAAAAGGGACTGCCCTTCTATGAGATCTCTGCGGCGACTACAGCTGGTACAGCAGAGCTGGTACAGGCAACGGCTGCAATGCTGCAAACACTGCCGCCCATTTTGCAATATGAGCCGGAGACGCCTACGCAGGAAGAACTGGCGGAAAATGCCCACGGTCAGTTCGAGATCGAAGTGGAGGACGGCGTGTATTATGTCCATGCGCCCTGGCTGGAACCCATTCTGCGGACAGTCAACATGGACGATTATTCGTCTTTGCAGTACTTCCAGCGTGTGCTCCGCAGCAGCGGTATTATTGATGCACTGGAAGAAAAGGGCATCCAGGAGGGTGACGGCGTTGATATCCTGGGATTCGAATTCGACTTTGTGCCGTAAGGAGGCTGAGCATTGATGCAGCTTGGTATCACAGCGTCTCAGGCGAGACAATACAGCCCCCTGGCATTGGCATTTCTGGGGGACAGCGTCTATGAGGTCATGGTGCGGGAACGGCTCTTGCTGGAGGCAAATCAGCCAGCGGCAAAGCTGCACGAGAAAAAGGTGCAGCTGGTCTGTGCGGAATTCCAGGCACAGGCAGCCGACCGTATTCTGTCTCAACTGACGGAGGATGAGCTTGGGGTGTACAAGCGCGGCAGAAATGCCAATAATACTGTCCCACGCCATACAGCGGCGCAGGATTATCATAAGGCAACAGGACTGGAAGCATTGTTCGGCTATTTGCACCTGATTGGCGCAGAGCAGCGGCTTGTGGAATTGTTTGCCGTTTGTATAGAAGATGCGATGTCATCCATATAAGGAAAGGGCAATGTAGCGTGTCATCCTATTGAAAAAGTTTACATTGTTATATGCCAGATTCGGCGGGAGCAAGTCCCCGCCCTACCCTTCTGGTTTTCAAGGAAAAAGCCATGTTTATGGATGCAACTGAAAAAAGAGGAGTGTTTGCAATATGTCAGGACATTCGAAGTGGAATAATATCAAGCGAAAAAAAGAGGCGACTGATGCCGCAAAGGGAAAGATCTTCACAAAGATCGGCAGAGAGATCACCGTCTGCGTCAAAGAGGGCGGCCCTGATCCCAACACCAATTCCAAGCTGCGGGATCTCATCGCAAAGGCAAAGTCTAACAACGTGCCCAATGACAACATTGACCGTGTCATCAAGAAAGCGGCAGGCGAGGGCGACAAGAATAACTATGAGACTATCGTTTATGAGGGCTATGGTCCTAACGGTGTGGCTGTTATCGTAGAGTGCCTGACCGACAACAAGAACCGGACTGCCGGCGATGTACGTCATTATTTCGATAAGTTCGGTGGCAATTTGGGTACACCGGGCTGCGTTTCCTTTATGTTCAGCGAAAAAGGTATGGTAGTACTGGAAAATACCGGTCTGGACGAGGATCAGGTCATGGAGGACTGCTTCGAGTTTGACGCAGATGATTTCTCCATGGAGGATGAGGATGTGATCGAGGTATCCTGCGCACCGTCTGCACTGAGCGGACTGCGTGAGGGGCTGACTGCAAAGGGCTACAATGTGCTTTCTGCGGAAGTCATGCAGATCCCGGCGACTTATACCACGCTGGAGGATGAGGATGCCATCAAGAAGATGAATCTTCTGCTGGAACAGTTGGAGGATAATGACGACGTACAGAATGTATATCATAACTGGAGTATGCCAGAAGAGGAATAACAGCTGATGGAACACACAGAACCCCCACAGGAGGAATCCGTTAGAACGTGGTTTTTTCGTGGCGTGCGGACGGCTTTTATCATTTTGCTTATGCTGATCCTGCTTGTGACCGTCAAAGCGAAAAACATTGTAGATCAGACTGATCTGGACGGGAAGGATTTTGTCTGCCTAAAAGAGGGATACTATTGCGGCGATGGTGTCTGTGAGGAAGACCATTATGTCGGATATCTGTATTATACAGACCAATACACGGAAGAAGATGCTATGGAAATGGCAGGATTCACCAAAATTGGAGAAAATAGATATTCCAACGGGGAGTTTGCAAAAGTTTGTTGGAGCTGCAGCTATAAAAATGGATACATCCTGAGATATGAAATCACGGGGCATGATTAAAATACTATGGATCAGTCAGGCGATGAGAAAGATCGTTCTTCTGCTGGAGCAGCTGGAGGATAGCGATGACGTACAGAATGTATATCATAACTGGAATATGCCGGAAGAGGACTAATGGCGTTTGACAGGGGAATGGGCGTATCCGGTTTCGCCACGGGCGGTGCTGGGTGCGCTTTTTTGTCGGGAGGTGAGCTTTTGAATATTTGGAGAAAAATGATTTTGACATTTTCCCTATTGCTCATATTGTTGACAGGTTGCTCCACAGACGGAGAAAAGCTCGCAGATAAAATGGATTTAGAGGGACAGAGTTTCTGTCATGTGAAAGAGGGACATTATTGCGGCGAAGGAATGTGCGAAGAAAATCACGGCACAGGATATCTTTATTTCACAGACGAACTGACACAGGAAGAAGCCATGGAACAGGCTGGCTTTCAAAAAACGGAAACAGACTACAGCAACGGTCCGGAATATGCAGAAATCGTTGAGGTTCGTACGTATGAAGATGGCTATCTACTGGAATACCGTATTACGGGGTCAGGCTGATGGATTCAGCAAAAAATGCAAAGGAATTAAGAAGAGTATCATTTGATGGCATAACACAAGAGTTGCTATTTGAGGAACAAGA
Source organism: Ruminococcus sp. (assembly GCF_019417665.1). Lineage (GTDB taxonomy): Bacteria > Bacillota > Clostridia > Oscillospirales > Ruminococcaceae > Ruminococcus_C. The sequence continues at coordinate 40,177 of NZ_DXUU01000009.1, read as the reverse complement.
AATCGTAGAAAGGGAGTAACATGCAATTTCAAGAACTAAACCTATCCGCACCGCTGCTGGAGGCAGTGGCGCAGCTGGACTTTACAGAAATGACAGAGATTCAGGAAAAAACCATCCCTCTGCTGTTGGAGGGCAAGGATGTGATCGGCAAATCCAACACCGGTACGGGAAAAACCGCCGCATTCAGCATTCCCATTCTGGAGCAGATGCAGCCGGAGGACTGTAATCATGTCTGCGCTCTGATTCTTTGCCCCACCAGAGAACTTGCGATGCAGGCGTGCGATGAGATCCGGAAATTTGCCCGGTTCAAAAAGCATGTGCGTCCTGTTGCCGTCTATGGCGGTGCCAGCATGGACAGACAGATCCATCAGTTGAAAAACGGTGCAAATCTGGTAGTGGGGACGCCGGGACGTGTGCTGGATCATCTCCGCCGCCGTACACTGAAGCTTGACCAGCTGCAAACCATTGTACTGGACGAGGCGGACGAAATGCTGAACATGGGTTTCCGGGAAGATATCGAAGCGGTACTGGCGCAAGTTCCAGAGGAACGGCAGACGGTGCTGTTTTCCGCAACGATGCCCCCGGCGATCCTGGCGATCACCAAGCAATATCAGAAAGACCCGGTGCTGGTACAGATCCAGAGTGCACACCGGACGGTGGATGCTATCGCCCAGTACTATGTCAGCGTGCCTATGGGACGCAAGACCGATGCGTTACAGCTGCTTCTGCTGGCGAAGCAGCCCAATTCCACCATGATTTTCTGTAATACCAAAAAGACCGTGGACGAGCTGACAGAAGCCCTGTGTCTCCGGGGATTCCCAGCGGTGGGACTGCATGGAGATATGAAACAGCTCCAGCGTACTCAGGTCATGAACGGTTTCAAAAGCGGCAGAAGTACCATTCTGATCGCAACGGATGTGGCAGCACGTGGCATTGATGTTAAGGGCGTGGACGCTGTGTTCAACTACGATCTGCCCCAGGATCATGAGTATTATATTCACCGCATCGGCAGAACGGGACGTGCCGGAAAGACTGGTACGGCGTACAATATTCTCAGCAGCCGCAAGCAGGAGATGGAACTGCGTGACATTTCCCGTTATACCAAGGCAGATATCACGGAGATCGCAGTGCCTACTTCCAAGGAATTGCGGGCACTGGCTGTGGATGCGCAGCGGGAGAAACTGCTGGCATTGTCGGAGACGGAGATCTCTGAGGAGGCAATGGCACTGACGGAAACGCTGCTGGAGCAGGGAGATTCTGCGAAACATATTCTTGCAGCAATGGTGCAGCAGCGTCTGGAAGAGGTAACGAAAAACTTGCCTACCTTTGATGTGCCGAAGCCCATTCGCAAGGGCAAGCGTGCCGGGGCAAAGACCGTGCGTGTGCATATTAATGCCGGACGAAAAGACCGGATGGCACCCAATTTTATCCTGGGTGCACTGGTGGAAGCCACAGGTATGGCAGGCAACGAGTTCGGGAAGATCGACATTCACGATCAGTTTACCACGGTGGAAGTGCCTGAGGCAGAGCTGGACTTTGTGGTGGATGCCATGCAGAATGAGAAGATCAACGGTAAGCAGGTGGCTGTGCGGAAATACGAGGAACGTGACGGCGGCTATGGTTATCGCCGGGAGGATGCCCGGAACCGGGGCAGAAACGGCGGTCAGCGGCGTTCGTCCCGGCATGGATACACCCAGAATCCCCGGAACGGTGGGTATAACCGGAAACGGCGGAAAGGGTAAGTAAAATGGGAATTTATGATGTCGTGGTAGAGCGGCTGAAAGAACTTTGCGCACAGCGGCATCTGACCCAGAACGGACTTGCTTATGCGGCAGGTGTATCGCAGTCAACTATTAAAAGCATTATGTGCGGCGAGAGTAAAAATCCGGGAATTGTCACGCTGAAAAAGTTATGTGATGGGTTAGAAATTTCGATCACTGATTTTTTTGATACGCCGGTGTTCCGGGAGTTGGAGCAGGAATTGCAGTAAAATAGGAAAAGGCAGATGCGTCAGGACGGCGTGTCTGCCTTTTCTTTTTGAGCATTTACAAAAATATAATATTATGT
>NZ_DXUU01000009.1:0-38100 GCF_019417665.1 Ruminococcus sp. | reverse complement strand
TTTTTTTTTTTTTTTTTTTGTATGCTAAAATGTAATATAAAGGGGGGAATGTGAAAGGGATGATGATGTGACACTGGAACAAGCAAAAATGAAATGGCGTGTTTCTTATAAAACTCTCTGCAAGTGGTTGGACACTGGTATTTTGCCCGATACGAAAATCATTGACGGCATTGTACAGATTCAATGCAATAAGCCATTGATTCCAGGAAATAATGCCATTATCAATACAGAGAATGTCCGGAAATATATTTTGAAAGCGTGCAAAGAATTTCAATATATTGATTATCGCATTCTTGGTATGAAAGCAGAACAATTCCAAGCGATACTATTACAGTTGGAAGAAAAGAAATACATCCAGCCCAATTCACCGCAGTTGGATCGTCTGAGCAACAAGCATTTTTCAATTACGGAAGATGGAGAAGCCTTTTTGAAGCAAGGTAAATTTCAATTGGAATCACTAAATTTTGAAATTGGTTTTTCCTATAAAGGTATCGCAGCAAAGTTAAATGGAAATCTAAAAAAAGAGTAAATAAGAAACTGTATTGGATCACTTGTTTGAAATGATTTGACTGATAGGAGGATAAATTGTATGGAAGACGGAGAAAATAAGAATGTGATTTGTAAAGCAATCATGAAAGCAAACCGATTCCCCAAGGTAGTGCTTGTAATTTCTATAATTATCTTGATAATTGGAGCAATTTTATTTGCTGTTGCTTCAATAACATGGGACGATGGTTTGATGGCTTTTGGGGCTTTTTTAATGGTAGTTGGTCTCATATTTATATTTGTTGATATTCCACTGTCAGCTATAGAATCGTGTAAGCTTGTTCTTCACGACAAGGGAATTGATGGTGTAGTTGCAAATGGATTTTCTTGCAAACAGTTACAATTGCCAACTAATAAAATAGACAGTATTTTTCTAAAAAATAGTTTTTTCGATAGTCTTTGTGGTGGTCAGACTATTGTGATCCGCAGTGCATCTGGTTTGATAAAATTCCATTGTGTTCAAAATGCAAAAGAATTTGTAAATTTTTCTCTTTCAGAAATTCAGAAATGGCAGGATTTCAGTCATTCTGCTGAAAAAATTGCACCAGTATCTACATCTGGAGCTGACAATATTGAGACAATTCAAAAGTTGAAAACTTTGTTTGATCAAGGCATCATTACACAGGAAGAATACGATGCAAAGAAAAAAGAATTGCTGAGTAAGATATAATTTTTTGCCTGTAAGCAATTCCAAAATCACTTGACAACTCCATCAAAATCGGCTATACTATAAGAGAAGAGAGCACACCGATAGGCGGTCGCTCCCACGAGAAAAGTTAAAGAAATAACCGTTCCTGTTTGGTCGCTGGGCGGTTATTTCTTTTTATGATAATAATAAACCATGAAAATGAGGGACGCAAGTTCTACGAAAAACTTCGCAAAATTCAGCATGTCCTGCCATGTAGCATAATTTTCCATACTATCACCTCCCATCCATCGAGAGATGTGTGGGAGTTGGGAATTGACCGCCTACCGCTGTATGGTATGCTCTCTGCATTCTATTTTATCACAAATTCTGACAGATGTCAAACAAAAACCGGCTTTCCCCGAAACAGGAGAAAGCCGGTTTTTCATATCCGATTCCGTTTATTGTACGCAGATTTTTCCGTCAATCATGACCAGCCAGGGGTCGCACAGGAGATCCAGCGGATCGCCCCGGTACAGCTGCAAATCCGCATCCATACCAACGGCAATGCTGCCCACACGCTCCTCTACGCCGAGAATTTCCGCAGCGCCGGCGGTAATGGCATAGATGGCGTCCTCCCGGGACATGCCGCCTTTGACCGCAAGCGCAGCTGTCGTGGACAGATACTGGATGGGTATCACCGGATGATCTGTACACAGTGCCACTTTTACACCAGCCTGATGCAGCAGTGCCGGGTTCTGTATGGTAAGCTTCTGCATCTCCGGTTTACAGCGGTCGCAAAGCGTTGGCCCGGCAATGACAGATACCTGTTCTTCCGCCAGAATATCTGCGATCTCATAGCCCTCGGTGCCGTGCACAATGACATAATCCAGGTTGAATTCCTTTGCAATGCGGATGGCTGTGCAGATATCATCCGCCCGGTGGCAGTGGAAATGGGCTTTTACATCTCGTTCCAGCACGGGCAGCAGCGCCTCAGATTTGGCATCATAGTCCGGCATATGCTCGTCCGGATCGCTTTCTGCAAAGTCCAGTTCCTGTTGATAACGCTGCGCCTTGGACAGTCCCTCCCGGATCATTGCCGCTGTTGCCATGCGTGTGATAGGCGTTTCGTCTCGGTCGTTGTAGACGCTTTTGGGATTCTCTCCCAGGGCGAACTTCATGCCTGTACCGATTTGCATCCGGTCCGCCATTTTTCCGGCAGTTTTAAGGATTGCCATAGTACCGCCGCAGGTGTTGGCGCTGCCGGGGGAAGTCATGACCGTGGTCACACCGGCAGCTCGTGCCTCCTCAAAGCAGCGATCCAGGGGATTTACACCGTCAATGACACGCAGATGGGGTGTAAAGGGATCGGTGGCTTCATTGCAGTCGTCGCCCTCAAAGGCAATGCCATTTTCGATAATACCCAGGTGGGTGTGGGCGTCGATAAAGCCTGGCAGCAATATAGAGTCGCCAGCGTCAATATCTTCCGGAGCAATGTGTTCCGGTGTGCCGGATGCAACTTCGGAAATTTTGCCGTTTTCCACGGAGACATAGCCGTTTTTGATGATGCCGGCTGCGGTCTGCGTATGTATGACTGCGTTCCAAATTTTCATGGGATACCTCATCTTTCTTACTCAGTTACTCTGTTATTTCAAAGCTGGCGTTGAGGAAAAATAGAAGTTCCTCTTCCGTGACAGACCCGTCCAGCAGAATAGAGACCCAATGGGTCTTGTTCATGTGATATGCTGGGAAAAATCCCTTTTTTTGCAGTAGTGACCCGATCTCCAAAGGACTGCATTTTACATTCACCACGTCCACTGATCCGTCATCGGCCAGACCTAGCTTTTTTGCCGGAATGATCAGAAATGCTGCATACCACTTGTCGTTTTCTTTGTGCCGCAGAATGGCATTGTCTGGTGATTTTTTCCATAGATATTCCGGATGCGTACCGTAAGTATCCATTGCATATTGGAATAGAAGCTTTCGCAAATGCAGGTCTGGTGTCATTTGGCTGTCCTCCGTTTTCCCGTCATTGCCGTGACCGTTAGCCGGAATACCTGAGTATGCGTCATGGCTTCCTGGGGAAATGTAAAATTCTCCTCGTGATAATGCCACATGATTTTCGTCAGTGCGTGAGATTTTTCTGCTTCCGGTACGATCTCAAGTCTGCCTTGCCCAATGACGCTTTCATATGCCATGGTACAGCTGCATGCCTGTTCGTTGACGATCAGCTGGTGACCACAGTCTGCTTCGAAGCTGACCAGGGGATTTTTTGCCATGAGGTCGTATTTTTTACCCACAGTTGCTCCGTGAAAATACAGCGTTAGCTGCGTACCATCCACGGTCATGCCGAAATTCAGAGGTAGGATGTAGGGGTATGGCTCGTCGTGGAATGCCAGACGGCATACGTCGCATTTTTTTAGGATGGCAATAAGTTCTGGAAATGCGGTGATTTCCCGGTCGGTTCTGCGCATGGTGTGCCTCCTTGTTTCGTTGCAAACGTCCCACCGGGACGTTTGCAAAATATCACTTGCCGAAAACGGTTTACAAGGGGAAAGCGGTCTTGTCCGCTTTCCCCTCGAAAAGCTGTCGCTTTTCTCACCCCTTTTCTCCGTGGCGCAAAAGGATGCGCCGGGGTGTTTCGCCGCCTGCGGGCGGCGACCAGGGCTTACGTAGTCCTGGACCTGTGCCAGGGCTAAACGCACCCTGGACTGCGTATGTCCGGCTTTTCTTAACAAAAAGAATTTTTCTTTGCTATCGGGAATTTTTCTTACTCCAGGCTGACAATTGTCACGCCATCCTCACCTTCGCCGAATGTACCCAGCCGGAAGGTCTTCACATACTTCAACTGTTTCAACCGCTGGTGAATGGCTTTGCGCAGCTGTCCCGTGCCCTTGCCGTGAATGATCGTCACTGTGGCAATATGGGACATCACTGCCCGGTCGAGGAAAGCGTCCATCTGATAGACACCCTCGTCACAGGTACAGCCCCGGATGTCCAGTTCCATGGTGCCTCGCCGTGCCGCCTGTGCGGAAACACGTCCGGTGGAATTGCGCTGTTTCTGCTGGCTCTTCTGTTTTTCTTCCACTCCGGCAACCAGCCGCAGCTTGCCCACTGGTGCCTTGGTGCGCATGGCGCCCATTTGTAGGAATACCATACCGTTTTTGTCAGGCTTTCCGGCAACGACTGCCTTTTGCTTTGTATCTGCCATAAGCACAGTGTCACCTACCTGTAATTCTCTGGGGAGCACATAGTCCTCATCTGCCGTATCTGTTACTGGGTTAGTCGTTTCATACATCTTCCGGAAACCGCGCTTCACATGTCCTTTTGCACTGATAACATCTTCTGCAAAGGACGCTTTTTCCTTTTCCTTGCGGAGCTGTTCCAGTTCTGTCAGCATTTCGTTGGACTGTGCCTTTGTGGTCTCCACAATATGCATTGCTTCTAGCCGTGCCTGTTCCATGATATTTTCCCGGTCTTTTCGGGTACGTTCTAGTTCTTCCCGGAACTTTGCCTCATTTTCCTTAGCTTGCTGCAAGGACAGCCGCAGAGCATCCCGATCGTGTTCCAATTCCTTTCGGGTCTCCTCCAGCTTTGCCACAGCCTGTTCAAACCGGGTATTCTCCTCGCTGACCAGAGTTTCCGCCTGTGTAATGATCTCCTTTGCCATACCAAGTCCTTCGCTGATGGCGAAAGCATTGGACTTTCCGGGTGAGCCGAGAATGAGCCGATAGGTGGGACGGAGTGTCTCAATGTCGAACTCACAGGACGCATTTTCCACGTCCGGCTGCTGGGTGGCATACAGCTTTAATTCCTGATAGTGAGTGGAGACCATGAGTTTTGCTCCGTTGTCTTTCAGCCGGGCAATGATCGCCTCCGCCAGCGCCGCACCCTCTACGGGATCTGTGCCCGAACCCAGTTCGTCCAGCAGTACCAGGGAATGCTCGTCCGCCTGTTCCAGAATGCGGATAACACTGCTCATATGCGCTGAGAAAGTGGAAAGATTCTGCTCAATACTCTGAGTATCGCCGATATCCGCCAGCACATGGTCGAAGACGGAGATCTGGCTGCCTTCTGCCGCCGGGATCAGCATACCGCTCATTGCCATAAGGGTCAGCAGACCGCAGGTTTTCAAGGCAACCGTCTTACCGCCGGTATTAGGACCAGTGATAATAAGAGCACGGTAAGGATCACCCAGAGTGAAGCTGATGGGGACGGCTTTCTTGTAGGGGATCAAGGGATGGCGTGCCTTTTTCAGGATGATCACGCCGTCATCTGTCAGCGTCGGCGCAAAGGCGTGCATTTGTTCCGCCAGCCGTGCCTTTGCAAAGTACAGGTTCAGTTCCGCACATACCTCGTGGTCACGGATCATGGCATCTGCCCAGGTGCCGCATTCGGCACACAATTCTTCAATAATACGCTCAATTTCCTCCGTTTCCTGGATTTCCAGCAGACGGATGTCATTGTTGGCGTCTACCACGGCGATGGGTTCGATAAATAAAGTCTGTCCCGTTGCCGAGGTGTCATGTACCAGTCCGGGAATTTTTCCCCGGTGTTCCGCACGGACAGGCAGCACAAAGCGGCCGTCACGGAGTGTGACGCGGCTGTCCTGTAAGCATTCCTGAATATCCTGCCGCCGCATCATATTGTCCAGGGTGTCCCGGAGCTTCTGCCGGGAACGACCGATCTTCCGGCGTATTTCCGCCAGCGCCGGACTTGCGGCATCGGCAATTTCTTCTTCGGATAGAATAGAGCGATCTAATTTTTCCAGCAGAAAGGGCACTGGTGCCAGTTGCGTGAACAGGTCATCCAGAGAAGATTCTACCCCGGCACAGCGGTCATACCAGTCACTGAGGGACTGCACTTGCCGCAGGACAGTGGCAATTTCCAGCAGATCTTTCAGTGAGAGCCGTGCGCCGGATTTGGCACGCCGCAGTCCCATGCGCATATCCTGAAAGGCATGAAAAGGCGGTGCGCCGAACTGAATGGAGAGATTCAGTGCATCACTGGTTTTCTCCATTTCGGCACGTGCTTCTGCAAGGTCAGAGGTAGGGGTGATCGCTCTGACTTTTTCCCGTGTGATATCGTTGGCGGACAGGTTCGCCAGCATATCCAGTATTTTATGAAATTCCAGTATCTGATGATGTTGGTTCATGAGTTGTTTCCTCCATGAGCTGAAGTGGTGTTGTGATCTTGTGGTAAAATTCCAATGTATCCAGCCGCACATCCAGATGATAGCGCACGAAGCGTTCGGCGCACAGCTGGACGGCGGCAAGGTTTTCCGCACCCAGGCGGAAGTTGTACAGTCGGGAGAAATCGGCGAATATCATATGCCGCATTGCCTGCAAAGCCGGTGCACGGAGCAGAATGGGTGCATATGCCGTTTTAGGTGCACCGCAGTCCTGACAAGAAAAACAGCCCTCTTCCACGGAGAAATAGAGCCGTTTTGGTAAAAATTTGCCGCAGCAGCGGCACATGAGCAGGTCGGGCATCATACCCAGTTCTGTCATAAGGCGCAGTTCAAAAACGGGTTTCAGAAGGCCCTCCTCCCGTTGTCCATTTTCCAGATAGTGCAGGGTATTGAGTGCTAGACGCATGACCTCGCAGTTCTCACCAGGGTTGTGATATTCCCGGACGCTCTGCCGCAGCAATTCGCTGAAATACATGGCAAGACTCAGCCTGGACAGAGATTCCCGGAGCCGGTAAAAAATACGGATCGGATCGGTGCTGTCCAGATAGAATCGGTTCTGCCGCTGCTGTACGCTGAACGTGGCATAGGAAAACAGCTGGGTGGTGGAAGTACCTGAAGCGGAAGCTTTTTTTGCACCACGCACATAGACCTCCTGTAAGGTGTTTTTTTCAGTGAGGATATCAATGAACTTCCCACGGTCGCCCGCTGTCCGCTGCGCCAGCACCAGTCCTCGGTATGTTTCCATGCGGTTTTTTCTCCTTCGTTGTCGCCGGGTTCGCATTCGGTTGTGCCAGTCCCTGTGCCTGCCGATAGTGCAGATAGTCGTCTACGTGTCCGGTCATACAAAAAATATCCCAAGCATCCATTGTATCATACCTCCTGTTTTGGGGATAGGATTAGGATGCGTCGGACGGGTTGGTTTATGGGTGGAAATGATTGGGGTGATGTGTAAAGAGCAGACAGTTAACAATCATTTTTACACGTGACAGTAAGAATATTTGCTTTTCCATTTTCAAAAAGGCTGCACGTCATGCTGATCCAGATGACGCAGGTCCAGGGCTGCGAAAGCCATGGTCGCTGTCCGCAGACAGCGAAATCTCTGCGCTGTATTCCAGCGCAGGTCGAGGGTGGTGGGAAAAAGCGACAGCTTTTTCGACGCGAGGCGAACAAGACCGCCCCGCCTTGTGAAGCCTTTTTAACAAGTAAAATTTTGTAAATGTCCCGGTGGGACGTTTACAATGGTTATTGCCTTACTCCCCGCCATCTAAGCCGAAATTGTGTATCAGTCCCTCTTTGTTACGCCAATCCTCCTTGACCTTGACCCAGCACTGCAAATTCACCTGGATATAGAAAAACCGTTCTAGATCTTTTCGTGCCAGTGTGGCAATTCTCCGCAGCATAGCGCCGTTTTTACCAATGAGGATGCCCTTATGGGACTCCCGTTCACAGTAGATGGTGGCGTCGATATCCAGCAGATCCTTGTCATCCCGTTCCTTCATGCGCTCAATGGAGACAGCAATGCCGTGAGGGACTTCATCCCGAAGCAGATTCAGAATTTTTTCCCGGATCATTTCTGCTGCAAGGACACGTTCCGGCTGGTCGGTGAATTTTTCATCGGGGAAGTAGTGGGGCGATGGTTGTGCCAGTGCCATGACTTCCTCTTCTACCAGATCCACGCCGTCATTTTCCGTAACGCTCACCGGGACCGTTGCCGCAAAGGAATGGGCTGCATTGAGCCTTGCGATAGTACCCATGAGTTTCGTCTTGTCGCTGCACAGATCGATCTTGTTCAGCACCAAAATGGTCGGAGTCTTGGTGCGTTCCAGAGATTGCAGCAGTTCCTCCTCCTGAGAGGACAGTGGCTTTGTGCAATCCTGAACGAAAAGTACTGCGTCAATATCCGCCACAGCGTCCTTTACCGCCTGGAGCATGTGGGTGCTGAGCTTTGTGGTAGGCTTGTGCAGACCGGGCGTGTCCATAAAGACCATTTGTGTTTCGCCTACGGTCTTGATACCGGTGATGCGGGTACGAGTGGTCTGTGGCTTTGGGCTGACGGAGGCGATCTTTTCGCCGATAATGGCATTGAGCAGCGAAGATTTTCCGGCGTTGGTGTGCCCGGCAAGGGTCACGAAAACAGATTTTGTCATAGATCGTTTTCCTCCGGATTGGTGAAGGTGGCTTCTCTGGAAATACCCAGCTCGCCCAAAACTTCCTCTTCTTTTTCCCGCATTTTGCGTTCTTCCAGGGGACTTGTTTCATGATCATAGCCCAGCAGGTGGAGCATGGAATGTACTGTCAGAAAGCCGATCTCCCGTTCCAAAGAGTGACCATACATATTCGCCTGTTTCACAGCGGTTTCTAAGGAGATCACAACATCTCCCAGCAGTGCACAGCCGGTTTCTTTGTTGATATCATAGTGACCGTCCTGTCCCAGAGGGAAAGAGAGGACATCAGTAGTACGGTCTTTCTGACGATAGATCCGGTTCAGCAGCCGGATCTCTGCATTGCTGACAAAGGAGACGCTGACTTCTGCATCTTGTTCGAAATGTTCTGATACCAGAACTGCCTGACAGCAGCGCCGGATCAGCAGACGGATCCCCACAGGTACCCGCACTTCGGTTTGATTGTTTTTTACCATGACTTTGACTTTTGGCATAATAGAAGATCTCCTTTCGTGGTTTCATCTTTCAGAGTCTGTTTTCGTATAGGAAAACAGGCATTTATTTTTTCTCCGGTTTCCCGGAACTGTGTCTGTGTTCTGCCGCTTCATAGGCACGGATGATATCCTGCACCAGCTTATGCCGCACCACATCCCGGTTTGTGAACTCGCAGACGGCAATGTCATCTACATTCCGCAGGATGCGTGATGCAATGACAAGACCGCTTTTCTGTTTGTCCGGCAGGTCGATCTGGGTGGTGTCGCCGGTGATGACCATGCGGCTGCCTTCGCCCAGACGTGTCAGGAACATTTTCATCTGTTCGCCGGTGGTGTTCTGTGCTTCGTCCAGAATGATAAAGGCATTGTCCAGCGTTCTGCCGCGCATATAGGCGAGAGGTGCTACCTCAATGGAACCTCGTTCCAGATACCGCTGAAACGCCTCAGCGCCCAGCATTTCAAAGAGTCCGTCATATAAGGGACGCAGATAGGGATCCACCTTGTCCTGCAAATCGCCGGGGAGAAATCCCAGCTTTTCACCGGCTTCCACCGCCGGACGGGTGAGGATAATTCGTGTGACCTCGTGGCGCCGGAATGCACGTACTGCCATGGCAACGGCAAGGTAGGTCTTTCCGGTGCCGGCAGGTCCCAGTCCGAACACAATGGTGTGATCGGCAATGGCACGGATATAATTCCGCTGTCCCACTGTCCGGGTGTGCACAGGCTTTCCGGTTGCAGTCAGGCATACGGTGTCATCATCCGCCAGCTGAGACAATTGACCGGCAGCACCGTCCTCTACCATTTCCGCCACATAGTGAATGGACTGAGGCGTAACTGCTTGTCCCTTTGTCACCATTTGCAGCAGGGATTCCAGTGCCCCGGCAGCCAGATCGACTTCCGCAGAAGCACCTTGTACTCGGATGCCCTCGCCCCGGCAGACGATGGTGACATGATAGCGCTGTTCCAGCAGCTTCAGATTTTCATCAAAACTGCCGCACAGTGCCTGGAATTGATTGTTATCCTGAATGGGAATTATTTTTTCTGCCATAGCCGGAAATTTTCCTTCCTTTCTGCCATGCTTTGGAATGGTTTGGGGTGGTGATATCATCTATCGTTTATTATACCATATTTCCGTCCAAATGTGAAATAGAATTTTTCTGTTTTAACAAAAAATTTAAACCCATTTAAAGTAGGAAACACAATGGGGTGTGGAATTAGGAATGAGGAGTTAGAAATGAGGAATGATGGTGTTCGCTGTGCTCATGAATTTGAATACAATGTTGGAATTTCCCGATGTTATGCAGCAGTGAAAACTTGTTTCTTTCTTTTTTTCAAAAAGGTTACTCATTCATTCCTCATCATTCCTGACCCATGATTTAATACAATTCGCTGTTTCAAAAAAATTTGCATAAAAAGTATTTGCAATCTGCGCAAAATGTGGTATAATAAAAACAGGGTCAATATTGCCCCGAAACTGGAAATGGAACAAATCGCCGCAGGGTGGTTTGTCGAATATAGATCTGGAGGTACCCGAATGAGCCAGGAACCGAAAAAGCGTCCCGCTGCAAAGGGAAATGGAAATCAGAATACAAGACAGGCGAGACCGTCAGGAAACCGCCGTCCTCAGCTGCGCCGTCCCAGAGGCTCCGGCACAAAAACTGCCGTAGAAATTGTTGTTTCTCTGGCACTTGTGGCGCTTGTGGGATATGAGGGCTTTCATATGTACAAATCTCTGACGCCGATTTCTCAGGGCGCAGATGGTATGGTGATCGGAAATGTGGAAGAGTCCGAGCTGGAGGAGTCTGCCGCAGAACAGACGGTATATGAAAATATTGCTGTGGAGAATTCTCAAGTACATGCCGGTGATCTGATCCTGGTCAACGGCGAAAATGCCTATGAAGAAAACAATGCCACAGAGATCGTCAGCATTTATGAGCACAAGACGGACAACTATCATGTCAGTGGCACGGAAACCAGTCTGCGTGAACCGGCGATTGAAGCGCTCAATCAAATGCTGGATGATTTCTTTGTGGCAACTGGACACAATGATATCATCATTATCAGTGGTTATCGTACCAATGCGCAGCAGCAGGAACTGTATGATGCCGATCTGGAGGCAACTGGTGCAGAGACTTCTTCCCGTGTGGCAAAGCCGGGCTACAGTGAACATGAGACAGGCTATTCTTTGGACGTGTCCCTCTATCAGGATGGCGTGCAGTATGACTATGACGGCACTGGAGAATACGAGTGGATCAACCAGAATTGCGGACATTATGGTTATATTCTGCGCTATGCGGAGGACAAGACGGAGACAACGGGCTATCAGGCTGAGCCGTGGCATTATCGCTATGTGGGACAGCCCCATGCTGCCTATATGGCAGAGAATAATCTCTGTCTGGAGGAATATCTCACCCTGCTGAAAAATTATGACACCGACAATCATCTTTCCATCACCAACTGGGATGGTGAGATTTATGAAGTATACTATGTTCCGGCAGATGCAGCAGCAGATTCCACTTATATTCTGGTGCCGCCGGATCAGGAATATACCATTTCCGGCAACAACAGAGATGGATTTATTGTCACAGTGGACACCGGTGAGATCCAGGCTTTCGGCAGCGATACGACAACGCCGGAAGATGGCACCGGGGAAACGACGGATATCACAGCAGGCAATGCGGATGCAGCTGTGCCGGAAGATAACGAGGAAATTATCGGATAAGAAATCCGGTAAAATAAAGGCAGATATGCCGGTCAAGAAATGAGGATGTACATGATGGAAAACAAAAATGTCGAAGAAAATCTGAAAAAGGCAGGCGGCGGTCTCAAGGCAATTGTCGGTGAGTTTAAGGAGTTTATTTCCAAGGGAAATGTCCTGGACATGGCAGTCGGTTTGATCGTTGGTTCTGCGTTCACATCTATCGTCAATTCTCTGGTAGATGATGTACTGATGCCTTTTATTGGAACGATCCTTGCTGGTATCAACTTCAGTACTTTGGGAATTACGATCCCGTGGGGAAACCACCCGTTCATTGCCATAGGCAGCTTTCTGAATGCGGTGATTACGTTCCTGCTGACAGCGCTCTGTGTGTTTATTATTGTCAAGATAATGAACATTTTTTACAAGAAAAAAGAGGAAAAACCGGAACCGCCCAAGCCCAGCAAGGAAGAAGTTCTGCTGACAGAGATCCGTGATCTTCTGGCGGCACAGCAGGGAATGCCTGTAGATGCTGTAAAGGCAGATGCCGTAGAAAAGGATGCAGAATAAGGGCGCTATATATTTTGACAACCTCTTACTATTCTACATAATGAAAAACACCGTTCCACGTGCAGGAGCGGTGTTTTTCTGATTTTTGGAGATTGGTTTGATGATGTAGTATTGCGTTGTGTTGCGTTGAAAACGTCCCACCGGGATGTTTTCAAAATGTTACTTGCTGAAAATGGTGGAAAGGGGAAGCGGTCTTGTCCACTTCCCCTCGAAAAGCTGTCGCTTTTCTCATCCCTTTCCCCACGGCGCAAAAGTATGCACCAGGGTGTTTCGCCGCCTGCGGGCGGCGACCAGGGCTTCTCGCCCTGGACCTCGCCAGCATTTTCAAGAAATTGCTGGATCAAAAAGCTTCATTGCCGCCTTCGGCGAGATGTGGCTTTGCATTACATTCGTATTGTCTGGCAGCATGCTCCAGTACCAGGTACTTTTTGAAGCTTTACGGCGCACCAGCCGGATGCTTCCCGTTTTTCCAGTACGGTGAAATCGTGGGCTGTCACAGTTTCCAACACCTCGTCTGCCCGTTCAGAGATAATGCCCGACAGGATCAGGATGCCGTTATCCCGGAGAAACTGCGGGAACAGCGGCGCCATTGCTTTAATGACATCGGCAACGATATTCGCTGTGATCACATCATAGCCAGAACCGATTTGCTCCACCAGTTCACTGTCAGTGATGACATTGCCGCAGGAAATGGTGTATTTTTCAGGATCCAGATGATTCTCTGCGGCATTTTCGCCGGCGATCCGTGCAGCATTTTCTTCAATATCCACGGCATATGCCTCTTTTGCTCCCAGGAGCATACCGCCGATAAACAGGATGCCGCTGCCGCAGCCCAGATCCAGAAGCCTTGTCTCCGGAGTGATCTCGTTTTCCAGCAGTTCCAGGCACAGCCGGGTGGTGTGGTGCTGGCCGGTGCCAAAGCTGCTGGCAGGATCGATTTCCAATATCGTTCTGCCCTCAGCCTCAGCAGTAGCTTTTTCCCAGCTGGGCTTGATGTACAGCTTTTTTCCTACGGGGAACGGTTTGAAATACTGTTTCCAGTTGTTTGCCCAGTCCTCTTCCCGGATGCCGGAGCAGACCATTTCCAGCCGTCCGTAGGCGTGCTCGGTATCCTGTGTTTTCAGTTGCGCCAGCAGGGTACGGACAGCGGAAAGCGTTTCTGCACCCTGCGCATCTTCCGGCAGATAGACGGTGATGCAGGTCTCACAGTGCGCCAGTTCCATGAGTCCATCCTCCAGGTAGTCCCATTTGCCGGTTTTCTGTTCCAGGAATTCCTGAAAATCCTGTGCATCCTGTACCATACATCCCCGAATGCCAAGATCCTGCAATTGTACACTCAGCAGGTCAATGGCGGCTGTGGTCGTATAAATATCCACTTGTGTCCAGTTCATAACAGTTTGTTTCTCCTTATTTCTCGTTCATTTCCTTGCGCTTCCGTACATTTTCCTCCTGGATCTGGCGACCCTCGGCAATGAGATATTGCAGGCGTTCCTCGTCACGCTGCTTGAGGGCATCCCGGTAATCGGTGAGGTTTTCAATGAGCAGATCCAGGTGATACAGCAGGTTGTCCCGGTTGTCCAGGAACAGCGCCGACCACATGGATTCGTCCATGGTGGCAACACGTGTCATATCCTGAAAGCTGCCGCCGGAAAAGGACAGGGCGTCGTCCATGCAGAAATCCTTCACATAAGCGCTGGAAACCACGTGCGCCAGCTGGGAGGTATAGGCGATCATGTTGTCATGCCACATAGGTGTTGCGGTGACAATGTTGCCGAAGCCCATTTGCTTTGCCAGCTGCTTGACAGTTTCCAGTGCTGTTTCGTCTGTGCCGTCCACTGGTGTGACAATGAGGTTGGCATTCTGGAACAGGTCGGGGATGCTGGCGTAATAGCCGCTTTTTTCCCGTCCTGCCATAGGGTGCGTGCCCACATAGTGCACGCCGGATTTGCGACAGCGATAGGTAAGGTCACGCACCATGCGCCCTTTCAGACCGCAGGTGTCCACCAGAATGGTTCCCGGTGGGAGCTGGGGCAAGGCTTCCTGTACCATCTGGATGGCGATCCGCTGGTGGAGACAGATGATGATCATGTCATAGGTGCCGTCGATCATGGTGCCGATGCCGTCGATGGCACCCTCTTTTATGGCATCCTCCAGGACAGACTGCTGGACATCGCAGCCAAAGACAGTGTGTTCTGTAGATGCTTTGATAGATTTGCAGATGGAACCGCCGATGAGTCCCATTCCAACAACTAAGATCTGCATGAGAATTCCTCCGTTTATTTGTGATATCATCCCATTTATTGTACCATGAATCCAGGAAAACGTCAAGGATGTTTGTGAAAATGCATGGAAATCCATTTTATGATACGGCGTAATTTTTGCAGGATAAAATCGTAGGGGCGAACTGTGTTCGCCCGCAATTTCCGGAAATGACTTAAGGCAACACCGCACAAAGAGCGCCTAGCGGCTTTGCACGTCATATGCTTGCATATTTTCCGTCATATTTCACAAAAATGCTCGTGAATACACAAAGTATTCACTGCGCTTTTTGTTTCATCTGACGAAAAATCTGACTGCGCATCTGACGCACAATCTTTGTGCGGTATTGCCTTAACGGGCGAACAATGTTCGCCCCTACATTGGAAAGAAAAAACCGCCGCTGGTAATGTGCCGGCGGCGGAGTTTAAAATGCTTTTGTAAATGAAATCAGGCGATGGGATTATCCACGCATACCACGGATGATCCAGTCGTACATGCCCTGATATTGCAGTGCAGAGCTGCCCCAGGAGAAATCCTGTTCCATGCCACGGCGGAGAATATCGTCCCAGTCCTCACGGTGGTTGAAGTAGATATTCTTCGCATAGTTGATGGTGTAGAGAAGATCGTCTGCATTGTAGTGGGCAAAGGTGAAGCCTGTTCCGGTCTTTTCGTATTCGTTGTACGGAACAACAGTATCTTTCAGACCGCCTGTCTCACGGACAATGGGCACAGTGCCATAGCGCAGCGAGATCAGCTGGGTCAGACCGCATGGCTCGAACCGGGACGGTACCAGCATAGCATCTGCTGCTGCATAGAGCTTGTGCGCCAGGGGATCGGAATAGAAAATGTTCGCAGAAACACGATCCGGGTGTTTGCCCTGATAGTAGCGGAACATATTCTCATACCGTTCTTCACCGGTGCCAATGATGACAAACTGGGTGAATTGGTCTGCAATGCGATCCGTGATCCAGTCTACCAGATCCAGACCTTTCTGGTCGGTGAGACGGGAGATGATAGCGATCATAAATTTGTTCTCATCCACAGGCAGACCAAGTTCTTTCTGGAGTGCCTTTTTGGCTTCTTTCTTCTTTTCCACAGCGTCCTTTACGGTGTAGTGCACAGAGATCTTCGGGTCGGTCTCCGGGTTGTATACCTCATAGTCGATGCCGTTCAGGATGCCCCGGAGAGAACGGGAGCGTGCACAGAGGAGACCGTCCAGCTGTTCGCCGTAATAGGGCGTTTTGATCTCTTCGGCATATGTTTCGCTGACTGTAGTGATGTAATCGGCATAGACCAGACCGCCCTTGAGCATGTTGGCATCCTTTTTGAATTCCAGCTTATCCGGGGTGAACATGTAGTTCGGCAGATTGGTGTTGTACACAAAGTGCCGGATATCCCACACGCCCTGGAATTTCAGGTTGTGGATTGTCATAATGCTCTTTGTACCCCAGTAGAAACTGTGGGAGGCAAAGGTGCTGCGCAGGAATACGGGAATCATACCGGTCTGCCAGTCGTGGCAGTGGATGATATCCGGGTGGAATCCGATGACCGGCATTGCTGCCAGTACTGCTTTACAGAAAAAGATATAGCGCTCGATGTCCCACATGATGGAATCACTGTAGGGACGGTCGCATTTGAAATAATATTCGTTGTCAATGAAATAGAAGTGCACGCCCTGATAAACATATTCCATAATGCCTACGTGGACATTTTCCACATGGCGGCCGTAGTCCATGTAGAAATGGGAGACATAGCGGAACTGACTCCGGTATTCCCAGGGGATGCAGGTGTAATTGGGGATGATGACACGGACATCAAATTCATCATGGTTCAGCGCTTTGGGCAGTGCTCCCACAACATCCGCCAGACCGCCGGTCTTGACGAAGGGGACGCATTCGGATGCGGCAAATAAGATATTTTTCATAGTTCAGATACATTGTGCCGGGTGGCACACACTCCTTCCGCATGGATTTTGAGACGGCTTGCCATACGGCAGAATCATACGCGTTTCCTGAAAAAACTGCCTGTACTGCCGGGCAAGGTAACACATTTCATAGAGGCTGTACACAGCTTCTATTCATATTATACTCTTTTTTGATGCAATAGTCAAGGGATTTCACAAAAAATGAGAAGATATTTCCACAAATGCAAGTCGTAATTTGTAGATGTTGTACATGCCGGGCAATGCTACAGCGGGATGCATATTCCGGGAACCGGATGGAACAATACTTGGAAATGAGAAATTAGGAGTCAGGAGTCAGGTAATGAGGAATTAGGAGTTAGGAATGAGGAATGATGGTATCGCCTGCGGCGATGGATTTTAATTATGAATTTCTAATAATTTTGATCCGTGAGCGCAGCGAACACCGCCATTCCTCATTCCTAACTCCTCATTCCTAATTCAAATAACAGGAGGGTTGGTATGGAACGGTTACGGAAACGATTGGCATGGCTGCGGCTGATGATTGTGACGTTGTTTTGTACTGCGGCGGTCTATCTGGCGTGGCTGATGCAGAAGCCGGAGCTGGTGCAGACGGCGGCAGAGCAGGGTAGCTATACCTGCCTTGTCGGAACAGCGGAGGGTACGATATATGACCGGAATGGTACGCCTCTGGTCAATGCGAAAAATACCTGTACTGCTGTAGTAAATCCTACGCCGGAGGCAATTGCCGCACTGCTGCCCCATGTATTGGATCTGGATGCGTTTTATGCGCAGGTGGAAAAGGGAAAGCCTTTTGTGTGCACAGTGGATACTGCGAAAATTGACTGCGCAGATGTGACAGTGCTGGAGATTCCGGAGCGATACAGTGATCATCAGCTGGCACAGCATCTTGTTGGATATACATCCCAGGGCAGTGGCGTGACCGGGTTGGAATATGCCTATGACGATGTGCTGCGGAGTGTGGATTCCCAGTGGAGCGTGACCTTTTCCGTAGATGGTACAGGCGGCGTTCTTGCCGGGGAAAATAAGCAGGTACGCTATGGTGCTAATCCGGTGCAGGGTGTCATAACTACGCTGGATGCAGCCATACAGCGAATCTGTGAGACAGCCGGGCAATCTCTGGAAAAGGGCTGTATTGTGGTAATGGATGTGGAAAGCGGCGATGTGCTGGGACTGGCAAGTTTTCCGTCCTATTCCGTGGACAACCTGGAAGAAGCATTGGAGGATCCCGACAGCCCCATGATCAACCGGGCACTGTACGCCTATCCTGTAGGTTCGATTTTCAAGCTGGTGACGGCAGCGTGTGCCTATGACCAGGGCATTGCCGGAACGTTTTACTGGGACTGCACTGGTTCTATTTCCGTGGGGACGCAGCTGTTCCGCTGTCACGACCTGAATGGACACGGTGTTCAGGATATGGCACTTGCCATGCGCAATTCCTGTAATCCGTATTTCATTGCGCTCAGTCAGGAACTGGACGGCGTTGATCTGCTGGATACGGCAAAATCCCTTGGCTTCGGGGAAGAGACCGCACTGACAGCGGATATTGTGGCGTCCAGCGGTACACTGCCTACCTTGCAGCAGTTAGATCTGCCGGCGGAGCGTGCCAATTTTTGCTTCGGACAGGGTATTCTGACAGCAACACCATTGCAGATCACACGGATGACTTGTGCCATTGCAGGAGACGGTTCACTGCCCATGGTGCGTCTGGTGCGTGGTGTGACAGAAGATGGGAAAACAGTGCTCCGAGAGGAAAAAACAGTTCATGAGGAGGGCATTTCCCAGGAGACAGCCCGGTATCTGCGGTCACTGATGTGCTATGCGGCGGAGGACGAGGATTTTCAGGGAAAGCCCGGTAATGTGACTATGGGTGCGAAAACGTCCACTGCCCAGACCGGACGCTATGATGAAAAGGGCGAGGAATATTGCCATGGCTGGGTGACGGCGTTTTTTCCGGCGGAAGAACCACACTATGCAGTGACTGTGCTGGCAGAGGACGGGGGCTATGGCAATACGGCTGCAGCACCGGTGCTGCGGCAGATTGCCGGCGCAATTATAGAACTGGAGCGCAGGTAGAATACTCTTTTTGTTCATAAAAAATCCATCTAAATATCCTCAAAATTGCTTGCATGTCTGTGGAAAGCGTGTTATACTAAAGAGGATTGGCATGGAGTGGTTCCATCCCATGTCAGAAATTCTGAGAGAAAGAAGTGCAGACTGCATGACAAAAATTACAATATTTTCCGGCTTTTTGGGTGCCGGTAAAACCACATTGATCAAGAAGCTCATTGCAGAGGGCTATACCGGCGAAAAGCTGGTGCTCATTGAAAACGAGTTCGGTGAGATCGGCATTGACGGCGGTTTTTTGCAGGATGCCGGCGTGCAGATCACGGAGATGAATTCCGGCTGTATCTGCTGTAGTCTGGTGGGCGATTTTGGCAAGGCACTGCAGCAGGTGCTGGAACAGTATCACCCCGACCGGATCATCATTGAACCGTCCGGTGTGGGCAAGCTCAGCGATGTCATTCGTGCGGTGCAGAATATCCATGCTCACGATGTGGAGCTGGATGGCTTCACCACTGTTGTAGATGCCAAGAAGTGCAAAATGTACCAGAAGAATTTCGGCGAGTTCTTCAATAACCAGATCACCTATGCAAGCTGCCTGATCCTCAGCCATACCGCTGGTCTGGCACAGGAAAAGCTGGATGACTGCGTACGCCGTCTGCGTACCTGCAACGAAAAGGCACCTATCGTGACTACCGATTGGGATCAGCTCACCGGAAAGCAGCTGCTGGATGCCATGACCCAGAAGAATACACTGGATGACGAATTGCAGGCACTGCTGGCAGAAGCGGCAGAGCATGACCATCATCACCATCACGACCATGACCATGAACATCACCATGATCACGACGAATGCGGCTGCCACGATCATGAGCATGAGCACGAACATCATCATGACCACCACCATGAACATGAACACGGCGAGAACTGCACCTGCGGCTGTCACGATCACGACCATGACCACGAGCACCATCATCACCATGCAGACGATGTATTCACCAGCTGGGGCGTAGAGTCGGCACAGACCTATACCCAGGAGGAGATCACTGCGGCGCTGGAGGCACTCACCGATGCCGACACCTATGGCATGGTGCTGCGTGCCAAGGGTATCGTTCCGGCAAAGGACGGCAGCTGGATTCACTTTGACTATGTACCGGGGACACCGGATGTGCGTACAGGCTGTGCCGGTACAACAGGCCGTCTCTGCGTCATTGGCTCCGGTATCCGGGAAGATGCGCTGGCTGCGCTGTTCCATGCTGAGTAAGGAGGCACATTATGGCAGGAAGACAGCCCCAGGAGACAGATGTTCCAGTTTATCTGTTCACTGGATTTCTGGAAGCGGGAAAGACAAAGTTCATTCAGGAGACGCTGGAGGACAAGCGGTTCAATTCCGGAGAAAAGACCATGCTGCTCCTCTGTGAAGAGGGCGAAGAGGAATACGATATCTCTGCAATGCCCTGTCAGGAGGTATATATCCGTACTCTGGAAAAGCCGGAGGAACTGACAGCGGAGCATCTGTCTGCACTGCTGAAGGAATGCGGTGCGACTCGGGTAGTGCTGGAATATAACGGCATGTGGCAGCTGGGACAGTTGTTCCAGAATCTGCCTGAGGATTGGGCGGTATATCAGGAGATGTTTTTTGCCGATGCCACCACATTTTTACAGTACAACGCCAATATGCGCAGTCTGGTGTTGGACAAGCTGAACACCTGTGAACTGGTGGTATTCAACCGGTTCGACAAATCCATGGACAAGATGGAATTCCACAAGCTGGTGCGTGCCATCAGCCGTCGGACGGACATTGCCTATGAGTATGCCAATGGGCAGGTGGAATATGATGAGATCGAAGATCCGCTGCCTTTTGATGTGAATGCACCGGTGATCCGGCTAGCGGATACGGATTATGCCCTGTGGTATCGGGACATTATGGAGGATCCGAAGAAGTATGACGGCAAGGTGATCTCTTTCCGTGGGATCGTTGCCATGGATCTGAAATTTCCGCCGAAAACTTTTGCAGTGGGACGTCATGTCATGACGTGCTGTGTAGAGGATATCACATACAGCTGCGTCGTAGCTGAGTGGGAGAAGGCGGATATGCTCCAGACCAGGCAGTGGGTGCAGGTGACGGGTAAGATCTCTGTCCAGAAGCACAAGCTGTACCGTGGAAAAGGTCCTGTGCTACAGGTACAGGAGGTTGTTATGACCAGTGCACCGGAGCAGGAAGTGGCTACGTTTTATTGAGATGTTTTATGGGAAGGAATCTGCACTCTGTTTGGGGCAGGTTCCTTTTTTAGTGGTATTTGCCTGTTTTACAGCAGTTGTCAGTGTTTCAAGCTTATCTTTTGCTGTTGGTGCTGTTGGAAAGGACACAAAAGCAATAACTGAGTACATTCAGTGCCAGCTTGAAGAGTACAGAATGGCAGGGCAGCTCATATTGGACGATTCAATGATTTGTGTGGAAAATTGAAAAAATGCCTTGACAAAAGCAGGGAAGGTGTGGTATAATAATAAAGCTGTAGAAATCGAGGTGTAACTCAGTTTGGTAGAGTGCTTGCTTTGGGAGCAAGATGCCGCAGGTTCAAGTCCTGTCACCTCGACCAAACCAAAAGAACATTCACGCAAATGAAATAATCGGAGGTGCAACTTGATTATTTGTTTGCTTGAATGTTCTTTTTCATTATACTTGATTTTTTGAGGTCTGTCAAGGATTTTTGAGCCGGATTTTGTTCGGCTCTATTTTTTGTCCAATTTTGTCCAAATGGAAACCGCTAGATTGGTATTGGCTTTGATTCGTCGGCGAATCCGTCGGCGTGGGTGCTTTTTGCAGATTTCGTCGGCATGACGTCGGCAAGAAATGCCTGGAAATGTGCAGCGTTGTTCGTGGTGCCTGAAAATGTTGCTTTTTAAGGTGGGCAGCGGAAGAAATTTTTCATTTGAACGTAATGGCGTGATTTTTTCTGAAAAAGTAACGTAAGACACTGATCAACTGAAACTATCGTCGGCAGTGTCAATAATGACGTCATTTTTTATTATTGTAAGAGATTCATATAGGATTGTCCAATGAAAAAGAAATGCACAAACAATACCACTTATGCCATAATGGTATAGGTGGTATCATTTTGATAATTCTATCCGAAAAAACTCTGTTGTGTAATGGAAAAGAATCTGGTATAATGGAATCAGTAAAACAGCAAGGAGCAAGAATATGATCAGAGAGATTGTAACAGACCCTATTTTTCTCAGCCAGAAGTCGGAACCAGCAACAAAAAATGATCAGCAGACGATTCGTGATCTTTTGGATACGATACAAGTCAATGCAGATCGATGTGTTGGCATGGCGGCCAATATGATAGGTGTACGGAAAACTATTTTAGTAGCACAGATCGGCAAGGAATATCTGATCATGGTGAACCCAAAGATTGTGGACTATTCGAAGCAAAGTTATGATGTAGAGGAAGGATGCTTATCCTTATCTGGACAACGTCTGGCAAAGAGATATCGCATAATTGTTGTGGAATACCTTGATCGGAAATTCAAAAAGAAAAAGCGTACATTTAAGGACTTTG
Organism: Ruminococcus sp.; assembly: GCF_019417665.1. GTDB lineage: Bacteria > Bacillota > Clostridia > Oscillospirales > Ruminococcaceae > Ruminococcus_C. Next base: position 15,983 of record NZ_DXUU01000009.1, on the reverse strand, counting down.
AAGCGCAGATCATTCAGCATGAGATAGACCATTTTGAGGGTATTTTAATCTGAATGAAAATGCCACTCATACCATTTGTCTAAACCACATATAACAAAAAACTGGGATTTTCAGAAATAGACCTAAATCCAAGCGTTTTTGCCTTTGTTTCGCAAGCATAGCTGTGGTATGAGTGGTATCAATTATCTATTTTATGCTGTTTTATACAAAGTAAAATGAGTCTATCACCTTTGTCACTACTGTAGTGATGAAAGTGATGGGCTTTTTTCAATACCAGCATTTGAAAGTCATTTTTACAAAAGCAAAAATTCCTATGGTAGAATATAACCGTAGCCAGAAAGGCTGCAATAAATAAATTCATAAAGGAGCAAATTATCATGAAAAACCAAACAAAGGCAAACGGCAATAATCTTATTGAGGCGGTAAATGACAGCTTTATTCATGCTTATCATACGATAACAGGAGAAGATACTGTTGGAACTCTCTACAGCAATGCACCCGAGGCAGAATCATTTGACGAATTTTTCTCAGGCTTGCTTACTGTTGAAGACGTAAGATATGATGATGGTATTCATTCAGTTTGTGGTTCTGAAACTGAGGATGAGTATTATCTCTTAACTGATGTTGTTGGAAGAAGTAAGGAAGGGAAGGCGTTTATCGTTCCTGTTCCAATAGCTACTCTTAGAATTATGTTAAACGAAAAAGGCATGGACTTTGATGATTTAGTCGGTAAGGATGTTTTGTTACTGTATATCTATACTGAGTGGCGTGATGAGAAATCCATCTATCAGAGTGATTATTCACTCAAGCAGTTCTATATCCTCTAAAAATTGAAGTAATATAGCATGATGGATGATTTTTGAATAATTATTGAAAAACATACCACTCATGCCATTTATCCAACCCATATGTAGCAAAAAAATACCCGGAACCTCCAAAACAAACGGAGATTCCGGGATTTTTTGTTCCCTTAAGACCCAGTTTTCTCAAACAACGCAGCATCAATTCGATCCGCTGCTTCCTTCTCCACCTTTTGCAACACATGGCTATAAATGTCCATCGTGATCTGATAGTTTGCATGTCCCAACCGTTCCTGTGCAACTTTAGGTGAAACACCAGAAGTAAGCATAATCGTAGCGTTGATATGCCGCAGATCATGGAATCGGATATGTTTCAAGTTGTTGCTCTTCAAAAACCGGCGGAATTTCAAAGAAAAGGAGTCACTTTTGTAGGGTGAGCCATCTTTCTGGCAGATAATGTAATCATTGGGCTGTGCATGACGCTCTTCCAGTGTAGCTTTCAACAATGCAAGCAAAGTCTGTGGAATCCGAATGCATCTGCGGCCGCTTTTTGTCTTTGGCGTTTTTGTGATCTGTTCGTTGACCACAGTTACCAGATTTTCCTCAATGGAAAGAATCCCATGTTCCAGATCTGCATGATGCCACTTTAATGCCAGAAGTTCTCCTCTGCGAAGTCCCAGACAGATCTCAATCATCAGTGGTAGATACATGTCTGTATCTTTCGCACAATCCAGCATCTGTGCCACCTCTTCCATACTGTATACCTCCGGTTGATAACGCTGTAATTTGGGCAGCGTCAGATTTTCGCAAGGGTTCTTTGGAATCAGCTCCAGCATAGCGGCTTTCTTCATGGCAGCAGACAGATTCAACACGATATTTTTAATAGTCTTTGGCGAAAGCGGCTTTCCAGTCAAGGGCGATTTCTGCTGTAATTTGAAAATCCACTTCTGAATATCAATATTCCGCAGCTGATCCAGATAATAGTTCCCGAACTGTGGAATGATATATTTCTCTGTCTGGTCAATGTAATGCTGAACGGTAGTAGGCGATAACTGGTTCTTCACATACAACTCCAGCCATTCATGCAGGAAATCGGCAACCCGCATCTTACTGCCTTTGACAAAGCTATGATTTTCCAGTTCGGTGATAAATTCCCGCATGGCTTTTTCCGCCTGTTTTTTGCTGCCCTGAATAGTTTTGTAATGCCGTTTGCGCTTGCCGGTAGTGGGATTGGATTCCTCCTCCACAATGATCTGATATGTGGTAATGCCGGATTTTGTTTCCCGCTTCCGGACATGCCCTGTGTAGTTCATAGATACACTTCCTTTCTGAGAGATAACAATATGTTCGCCGTGCTATTTGAAAAAAAGAGGGAACAGCATGGTGCATCATGCAATCCCCCCTCATCGGTCATTTGTCAGCCCTGCGCAGCAAATCCAATAGCTCCATGCCAGCTGCTACGCCAGCCAGAAATAATTCAATCCCCAGAGGCAATGTACTTCACCTCCCTGTTTCTGGTTTCCAGGGCAATGCCAATTCCACCGACTATCAGCGTCAGAACCAGTCCTGCAAAAAACTCTTTCATTATGTGCCTCATCAGTATTCTTCTGCCAGCAGCATTGTGGCAACGTGCTTGTTTTCGTCTGCATAGTAATCGTCAATGACATAGATTTTCGCATCTATCGCCGGAAATGGAACGGCAAGCGAATAGGTTTTCTGATATTCCGGTTTCTCCTGTTCGTGGCAAATCACTTGATTTCCATTTTCAGCAACGGACAGCTGGAAGATTTGCAGGTAGTCCTTTTCCACATCCATGTGGTCAATGCACTCCCAGAGCAGCATTTGCAGTGACATGGGAATGGTCTGATTGACACCCTGCGTCAAATAACGTTCTCCCTGAAACATGACTAACACCTCCTTTCGATGGCTTCCATAGCCTGAGCAGAGTAGGGGAGATAGATATCCTCACTGTAACCGTCAGACGGTGCCCAGACAGTGTGAATCCATTTTTGATTGCCAATTTGCAGGATTTCTGCAAATTCCAGCAGCTTGTCTGAAATGTAATCCAGTTCATTCTGCCGAAGCAAAATGATGGAAAATATGTCGCCAAAATCATTGCAAGTGTATTCTTCCAGAAATCCCTGGACTTTGTTCTGCAAATATTGTTTCAGGGATTCCGGAATGTTGGAATGATTCAGGTTATTCAATGTGTCGATCTTTTTCATTTTTCTGATACACTCTTCATTTCATGTAGTAACTCCTGCAAATATTCTGTATCCAGGAGCAGTTCTTCAATTTCATCCGATGCGAAGCCACAGGAACGCAGAAAGTGCACATCTTCTCTGGAAACACCAAAGCAAGTACAGATATCCAGCAGGTCATCATCTTCACATAACCAGTCGAGATAATCATAGTGATACTGCCAGTCAATGCGTGTGAGAATTTTAAAAGAATTCTTTTTCATTGTGCCATCGGGATTGATCTGAATCATATCTCCATCATTTATGGGGATGAGTTGGTATGCTGGGTTAAACCCTGATTTCTGCAATGCAGTCTGCAAAATTTTATCTGTAGATGCATACAGATACAAACCAAATTCCGGGTAATGATAAATTGCCAATGGATTAGTCCCTTTCACCAGAAACAGCGTGTTATCATCTCGCAGTATGGTAAATGTGAAGGAGCCTTCTACTGCTTCCGCCATAGCTTTGACAGAAGCCAGATCGACAGTTTGACCTTGTTCCAGAAGCTGCACTGCAATGTAGGAGTCCGTTTCGATTTTTGTTTGCGGCAACTGCTTTTCATGTCGAATCTCCTTTTCATTGTATAGGACACCATTGTGTGCAAGGGAAAAACGATGTCTGCTTGAACTTCCTTCAAACGGATGATTGTTGTAGTTTTTCTTCTCACTGCCCTGTGTGGTCATGCGGGTATGTCCGATTACAGCGGTGGTTCCCATGGGGAAGAATAACCTGACCTTGTGGGCAGGGGATGCCTTTTTGAAAGTCACCATTTCGTTGTTTCTGACATAGGAAATCCCCGTTGCATCGGTTCCTCTGACTTCAGCTGCAACAGATAACTCACGCAGAATCTTTGTCAGCATCTTATGATTGATTTTCTTGCCGTAGTCCAGAAAGCCATAGACGGCACACATGTCACATCTCCTCCTCTCCAAAAACCTGTTCATTGATATACAGCTGATGTTCTTTCAGATACTGAATCAATTCCGGCTCTTTGATTCTGCGGACAAATTCGCTCCATGAGAGCTTCTCCAATTTATCCTCAGAACTGAAAAGAGCCGTATTGCAAATCTCATTTACGAGCTGCAATGCGGCTATGAATGTGTTGTATTTCAGTGTGCCACGGAAAATCCGGAATTCAATGGTGTGGTAGTTGCGCAGGTTAACAGCAGTATACCTGCCGCAGCTGAAATCCTTTGCTTTATCCAGAATTTCCTTTCCGGTTTTCTCAAATCCATATCTTGCAGACCAGCGGTTGATGCTGCTTTCTTTTCGTCTGCTGAACCGGAACAGTTCATTCCAGTGTGATTCTACAAAGTACAGAATTTTCGCAATGACCTCTTCCTGCTCTGCCTGATTTTCACCGAAGGCATCCCGGTTCACATGAATATGCAGTCCGCAGGTACTGGTCTGATGGGAGCGATAGCCAAGTTCCACTGCCTTTTCCAGAACAGTTTCCCAGTCCATTTCGTTTATATGGTAATCCAGGGTCATGGGGTGGGAGACGATTTCAAATCCATCATTCAGGCTGCCATCGGCTTTGATGTAGATATGCGCATGATTTGCATTTGCAAGCTCTTTCAGCTGCCTTACATTGCAGTCATATTTGCCGCCGTCATCGACTTCCAACTCTACGCCGAAAAATCGTTCTCCCTTGCCGAAAAAGATGGGAGCCGGTTTGTAACTGTAGTCCTCGATTTCGTTGTCTGATTCCATCTCGTCATAGCAGTCATCACAATAGGGCATGTCACAGTGCCAATTGACGCAGTCTTCATGGATGATTCTATCGCAGTTTTGACAGCGATGATAGTGGCTTTCATAGCAGTCCGGGCAGAGATAGAGGTGGTCATCGGTGATGCAGTCTTCTGTCCACATAGTTTCTTCGCAGTGGTCACAGGTGACGCAATAATCGGCAACGCATTCATCGCAAAGTATGTCATCTCCAACGATTGTGCCTTCCTGTTCTGCAAGGATATTGCCGCAGTGGGTGCAGGTTCTGGTTTCTTCCATTTTCAAGTTCCTCCGTATATATATAAAAATTCCGATAAGGCTGGAATATACCTTATCGGAATTATAATATATATTTAGAATTAAAGTTTGCTACGATTTCGCAAAATATTGGCACATATTATGACATTTATTTAGGGCATCCTTCTAAATCATCAAGTTTATCTTCCTCGTCCTTTATATCATTATCCATTGGTAAACCATTATGGATTTCCTCTTGTTGTGTGTCTCCAGGCTGACCGTTTGAATTTATTTTTATATATACTCCTGAAAACTCTTTGCTTACTTTTCCACTTTCAGTTAAAGTTTTAACTGCATTTTCTGCCAGAGCATTTCTGACTTCATCAGCTTTTACATATGTTGGAACGTACTGAACTAAAAGTGGATTTAATGCAAACTTGAATTGTTCAATTCTATGCGGATCTATATTCTGATCCAAATAAGCATCCAATGAAGCACACAGGTTATCATTCATTTGTGATAATGCTTCTTTGGTGCAAAAAGCATCCTGGCTTTTAGAACTTATATTACGAATAAAATTTCCATCGCAATATGATATTGATTCTTTTGGTAAGTAACGTTGAAGTGTTTTTTTGGTACTTTTTAAATAATTGTCAAATCGACTGAATTCACTGAAGAGTATTACTCGTGGATTTTCAACGGCAAATTGATTAACAGTATCTTGAATAACATGGTCTGCAAGGTCGCAATATAATTGTTCTGCATATTCGTTTGCTGGCTTTTTATCAATTTTTGTTCGCCAGTTACCAGATTTTCCTTTTGCAAACTCAGTGTTGAAATTATCAACAGAAGTCACACCATTTTTTGAAATGTATTTTTTTATGTATTTATTGACTTTCTTTCTGCTTGCCACAATTTTATACACGATAAATAAAATAATAGTAAGCGGTGGAAAGATTCCAAGTTCGAAGTAAACGGATACAAAAGTAATTCCAACAAGAATAATTTCAGAGAAAAGAAGTTTTCCAGAAGCAACATATAATTTTTTTACAGCAATAATGTGCAAAATAATTAAGACAACTAATCCAAGCAATGTGAATCCAATCAACGGAAGAGAATCGTAGTCCCATACGTATTCAATATAGCCATGTAAAGTAGGTAAAATAGCAGCTAACAAAATAATTACCCCTGTAGAAACCAATATACAGAGGATAATCTTAATTATCCTTCCAATTATACCTCTTTTTCGGAATACTTTAACAAGAAAAAATATTAAGATAGCTGCAAGAATAAGATAAATCATAGATGAGCCACCCCGTTACGCAAGAAGCGCAGTTCGGTTTTGTTCCACTCTGTTACTTGTCTGATCCGAGATGTTTATATATTCATCGTTCTTCATATTAATTGCACTTTCAAGAATATCATCTGGAATCTCATCTTCAGACACAATCTCGTCTTTGATGACAGTATCTCTTCGCCATTCGCCATTTTGTTCCGAATAGTTATATGCAATTTCTTCAAAGCCTTCATTTGTTTTATGAAGGTATGTAGAAGTACCTACAACTTTTGGTGTTAAACCGAGTTTATCCAAATGCCTTTCAACATATTCAAGGCATCTTTTGAGCCAGTGAACCAATTTTGCAAAGAACTTTCCAATGATCATTGCAATATCTCTAAGAGCTTTAGTAATAGATCTAATAATGTTAAGAATAAACTCCTTAATCACTTTTCCAATGCTTTTAATGAATCCCATTTTTATCTTCCTTTCATTTACATAAATTGTCTTAAGTTATATAGAGAGTAAATCATTCCGGTTTTGCAATTTTTACTTCTAACGGCTGAATTAGCAGCGCTTTTAAGGTTGTCAAAGTTGACTCGTCTTTTAGATTGAAATCGCTAAAATTCCTCTCAGTATGAAGTGGATAGCGTTCTATATTTTTCTCATCATCATTTGGTAATTGAAAATATAATTCTGCATCTACATTCAGCGTTGTTGTTTTAGTAAAGTCATCTTGCTCAATTGTGGGGGTAAATCGACATTTTCCTCCAATATATGCAAGCTGTTTCTCAGCTGTGTGACTGATTATCCTTTTATCTATTTCATTGCTCATGTACTTAAAAAAAGATTCCCAAGTATATGGTTTTTCTGGTTCATCGGGATTGACAGATTTGCTGTTGCGCAATGATGAAAAAATACCATATTTTTTTGAATTTTCTCCGGCCATGACTTATCCCTCCAGATACATCTCAAGTTCATCGGTGACGTCTGCTAAATAATTTGTACTATTATCAGTCATTTCGATTATTTCATCAGGCACTTCGTTTCTTCTCACAACAGTTTCAGCAGAAACTACATGCCACTGTTCACCGACTTTAGAATAGTTTCTTGAAATCTGTTTTACGCTTCCATCAATAAAGCGTTTTGCTCCATCGACAAATGTCTTGCATCCAACTAGAATACCAGGTGTTGCTGCTTTTAGCCTTTCCGGAAGCGACTGAAGCCAGCGTGCAAACGCATAGTAAAATTTATCAAGCAGTGAGACAACTGCAAGACCTCCAAGTGTTACAAGCGCAGCGAATAAAATCATAATAAACATCCTTTCTTTTATTTGTTCTGTTCTGCCTGTTTTTTTACTTCAGGGGGAACTTCTGATTCAGGTACAATTTCAGATTTTGTAATTTTAACATTTGAATCTCCTGAATTCGAATTTGCTTTTTTACTTTCCACGATTCTTTCTATTGCCTCTTCAAAGTAGTTTTGAGGAATAATAGTATTATTTTGCTTGGCAGCTTTTAAAGCAGCTTTTAAAACAGCATTTGAAATATCACTTCCACTGATCCCATCGTACTTTTTTGAAATATCATCTATATCAAGTTGAGCAGGCATTTCTTTTGGAATGTATAACTTCCATAGTTTGCATCGTAATTCTGCATTTGGAAGTTCAAATTTAACATGATACTGAATTCTTCTCATAAAAGCAGAATCATAATTACTAATGAAATTTGTTGCAAAGATCACCATTCCATCATAATCATTCAGAAGCGTGAGCAATACGGAGCGTGTCTGGTTTACGCTTACATCAGTAGAACTGCTCATATTGGTAACCCTTTTGCTAAGAAGTGCATCTGCTTCATCAAAGAAAATAATTGCCTTGCTTTCGTCTGCAAAATGGAACAATGAAGTAAGATTTTTACTTGTTTCTCCTACATATTTTGACTCAATATCGGAATAGTTCACACAAATCATTTTTTTGTGAAGTGATTCTGCAATTGCATGGGCTGCCATTGTTTTTCCTGTTCCGGGAGCACCGTATAGGTTGATAAATAGATTTTTTCGCTGTTTTAAAACAGAACCAAGATTCCATTCTTCGAATACTTTTCTCCAACATTCTTGTGCCTTAATAATAGTTTGAAGTTCATCATTTAGGCTATCTGATATAATAAGGTCAGAAAGTTTATATTTTGGATCAGTAAACGAAAATTGTGTTGTTCGGTCTTCTTTTTTTATCGAAGATGGTAATGGGGTAGAGTTAACCTTGGGAGGATTATTGGGTATAAATGGCATGTGTTTCTCTCCTCACTGATACCTTGCTTCAAAATCACCACATGTTCCCCACGCAGGCATGGGAACACACTTTTTGAAGCAGGATTGCTTTTCCTCGTGTTCGTAAGTAAACTGACCGCCCATTTTCGGTTGAATGGTAGTACTTCCTACAGAACCGTTCCAGTATTTGCAGAGTACGCACTTGCGATCGGTTTTCCGAATGATGCTTTTGCTCATGACTTTTCCCTCACTTTCTAAACTCCTATAGATTTGAAACGATTGATTTCTGGCATTTTTCAATTTGTAAATGCTGTTTTGGCTCATATGAGATACAGAATCATCTTGCCTTTTTTCTGTATATAAACTGATTTTTCTGCCAAAATCCATCTGCATTCTTATTATACGCTATATTTATTCTGTTGTCAAGTCGTCTTTCTACTTTAGTACTGTTTACTTTTTAAAAAAACTCTTATACTCTTACATAGAGGTGATGCTATGATACTGGACTACAAACAAATTGGCCGTAATCTTGCAAGACGTCGAAAGGAACTGAAACTGAAACAAGCTGAGGTCTGTGAGCGTGCAGAAATCAATGATAAATACCTGTCCTGTATTGAAACTGCCCGTTCTATTCCCAGTCTGGAAGTTTTTCTGAAACTATGTACTGCCCTGGGAACGACCCCTGACCACATTCTTCTTGGCTCTGTCCGCCAAACAGAATATGCCAAAGATGATGCGGCTATGTTGGAAAAGTTCCAGTCCCTTTCTCCAAACAACAAACGCCTTTGTCTTGCATTTATGGATCTGCTTTCTGATGAGTTTCAGAACTCGTGATCCATATTTCTATTATACTCATGGCGGCGGACATACGGCTGCCCGTTCATGAATAATTTACAACTAAATTTGCAAAAATCAGGCAAAGTACACTCTGAAATGTACTTTGCCTTTGATTTTTGTATGGTGTTCTGGACGTTGATAAAGCAGATACAGTTTCAAAAAATGATACCACTCATTCCACCTTAGTCAAAGTGGCGTGAGTGGTATGTTTTTTTAATTTTGTTTTCCGAAAAAATACTGCTAAATAATTGGCTCTTTTCAACTACTTTTCAAGCATCTTCAGCCAGTGGTATGAGTGGCATTAAAACCAAAAGTCATTTTTACAAAACAGTATGCAGGTATGATACAATAAAAATACAGCCAAGAGCTGTAAAAAATCTGAAAGGAGCTGCTTTGTAATGAATGGAAATCGACTGAGTACAGATGAGGTGTTCCGCGATTATCAAGTTGGTGAAACACAGATGGAGGAGGTATGGGATGTTGGAATTATTACAAACGTAGAAATATCTGAAATGGAGCACAAATCAAATGGTATTGTCATTCCTGATTTTGCCGTGGTATTGACTGTGGTTGTTGCTGTGGAAGATGATGCAGTTACATGTCGGAAAAGATTCCGGAATATCATGATTGGAGGCAGAGCAGATTTTCAAAAGTTTGTGGAGGAATTTTCTCTGCTGAACCAAGATGAGAAAGGCATTTCGGAATTGCATCTGGAAAATCTGTTTGGTCAAATGTGTGCAGTGATGATTGGAAGAAGAAATGAAATAAAAAAAGTAACTACTGCTGAGTTTGAGCATGCAGAAACAGAAGAAGAATATCGTTCTTTTTTTGCAGATCACGCTGTTGTCAATGAGCCTTTTAACTGGACAAAATTATATGACATGGTACGGTTCTATACAATGATTCCTGCAATTATGCCAGATGATGAATTTTTACCCCGCCAGTGCTATCATGCATATTTGGAACAGTTGGAGTGTTTCCAATCGCGTTATGATTCGAATGATGTTACGGTGAGAGTGACAGTATGTTTATTCAATGGAGGAAAGGCGAAAAAGTTCCGCAAATTTTTTAACGGCATCAATCTGCAAGAAAAAAATTTGTTTGATACCTTTTGTAGGGCATTTGATCTTGTTGATGCAAATGGTCATGTTGATGAGAAAAGAGTGAGAGGGAAGCTTTGTCAAGCGAATCTGTACCTGTCAAAAGGACGTCATTTATATGTAGACAAGTTACAGCCAATGACAGTACCAGGAGAAAATGCCAAGAGACAATATCGTGTATTGGTGCAGATGATGCACATGCGTGAGATAAATGGAGAGGATGACTTCATCTGATCGTGCTGGAAAAAATCGAAAATAAAAGAAAGGAGTTCTTATGGAAAAGAATCAACTGAATGCAACAGAGGTATTCAAAAACTACGTTGTTGGTGACACACCAGAGAACTGGATAAATTATATAGGTGTAATCACAGATGTGAGAATTTATCCTTCCAAGAAAAAGAAAGGGGATTATTCCTGCAAACTGACACTTGCTGTTAAAGTGAAAAAGGAACTTGTGAAATGCAGTAAGATCTACAAGAACATTCTGACAGAAAGCAGATGTGCATTTCAGGAGTTGATTAAAGAATTTGAAATACTGGAAAAGGATGCTGATGGAAATTCGCTTTTGAATTTTCTGGAACTGCAGGAGAGATCTTGTATTGTAACTGTAAATGCACTCGGAAATGTGAAGGAAGTTTCTTACGCATATTTAGGTGAAGATAATGAAAAGGAAAAGCAAATTATTGATTTTCTGGAGTCACATGTGGAGATAACGAACAAACTGGATTGCAGCAATATTCCGTCAGAGGTACTGCATTACTGTGTGATTCCCATGTCTTTCTCCAATGATGAATGGGACCCGAATTTTATTTATCATGCTTGCATCAGAAGTCTTAACTGTCACATTTCAGATGACGGAAAAGATGTGGATGTCAAGGTATCTGCATATGTGTTCAATGGTGGAAATGTCAGAGTTATGGCGAAATTTTTCAATCGAATTCGTTCTGGCGGCAAAGCAGATTTTGATGATTTTTGTTATGCCTTTGATCTGGTCAATGAAGATGGAACAGTAGATCCGGAAAGTGCATTAGGCCAACTTTGTTCTGTTAGTTTATATCAGAATAGCAAGGGAAATTTCTATATTGAAGCATTGGAGCCATTGGAAATGATGTCGGATTACGATTTGCCGCATTATGAGAGATTGATTCAGGAAGCAGAAAGTCGTTCGTATAGAAGATAATTGAAATAGGGAGTGCCGGTACACTGCGATTGTGGCGTATCGGCATTTTGTTTTGAGAAATGAAATCCAAAAAACATACCACTCATGCCACCTGTGTTGTAATGGCATTAGTGGTATGAAAATGAAAAATTAGTGGTATGAAAATGAAAAATGAAAGATTGACTTGTTGGGCAATTCATGATATAATAAACTATGTATAACTTCTCATAAGAAATAATTATCAGAAGTGGAGGTGCGAACTATGACCATACTCACCAAAAAGGATATGTCTGAGGAAGATATAAAACTACAGTTCATTACTCCTGCCATCCTTTCAAAATGGGACAAGAGCAGAATCACAATGGAAACAAAAATAACGGACGGAAAAATTTGTTTGAATGGCAACTTTGTGCACAGAGATAAGAAAAGTGCGAAATATGCTGATTATGTTCTTTATTGGAGCAGCAGTTTTCCCATCGCTATTGTTGAGGCAAAAGATAATAATCATAGTGTGTCTTATGGATTGCAGCAGGCTATTGTTTATGCGAAGATGATGGACGTTCCGTTTGTTTACAGTTCCAATGGCGACGCTTTTTATGAGCATGATATGCTTACAGGTACAGAGAGGGAAATACCACTTGATGATTTTCCAACACCTGATGAACTGATAGAACGTTATAAAACATCTGCAAATGAAGGTGCAGGATTATCGGCTGACGAAATATCTGTAATAAAACAGCCTTATTATTCAAGTCAAAATACATATGAACCACGATATTATCAACGTGTGGCAATAAATAGAACAGTAGATGCTGTCGCTCGTGGTGATAACAGACTTCTCCTTGTTATGGCAACAGGTACAGGCAAGACATATACTGCATTCCAGATTGTCTACCGCTTGCTGAAAAGTGGGATGAAACGAAAAATACTTTATCTTGCTGACAGGAATATTCTTGTAGATCAATCCATTCAGCAAGATTTTTCTCCTCTCGAAAAGGTTATTCACAAAATTAATGTTTCAAAAGACGACAGAACAACAATATCTTCACATCAGGTATATTTTTCTTTGTATCAACAGCTTGTAGGTGATGATGATAAAGAACATTTTTCTGAACTCTTTGACAAAGATTTCTTTGATTTAATTATCGTAGATGAATGCCATCGTGGAAGCGCCAAAGAGGACAGCAAATGGAGGAGAATACTGGAATATTTCTCATCTGCCACTCAGATTGGCATGACTGCTACGCCAAAGGAAACCACATACACTTCAAATATTACATACTTCGGTGAACCTGTATATACTTACTCACTGAAAAACGGTATTGAGGACGGATTTCTTGCTCCGTTTAAGGTTATCAGCGTCACAACAGATATAAGTGACGGATGGAGGCCTCTAAAAGGTCAGAGGGATTACTACGGCAATGAGATTGAGGACAGAATTTATAATAATACTGACTATGACTATAACATCATAATCGCCGACAGAATAAATCAGGTGGCTCGTGAAATAACCAACTATCTTATCAGTACCGACAGAATGCAGAAAACTATTGTATTCTGTGCCACAGAGGACGCTGCAGAGCGAATGAGAATTGCTCTTACAAATCTTAATACAGATATTTGTGCGAAAAATCCTGATTATGTTGTGCGTATAACAGGTTCAGACGAATATGGAAAAAGCAAGCTTGATTACTTTATTTCTGTGTCCTCTCCATATCCTGTTATTGCAACCACCTCCAAACTCCTGTCTACCGGCGCAGACTGCAAAATGACAAAATTGATTGTCCTTGATGAAAACATCGGTTCTATGACCGAATTCAAGCAGATTATTGGTAGAGGAACACGACTGCGTGAAAAAGAAGGCAAGACACATTTTGTAGTTATGGATTTCAGGGGCGTTTCAAGATTATTCTATGATCCTGACTGGGATGGACCGATTGAAGTTGCTCCGAATTATCATGCTCCTAAACCGAAAGAGGGACCAGATATTTTTGTTGATCCACCTGAACCGCCGTTAACACCGCAAGAAAAGCCATATGTAGATGTGAATGGTTGTACAGTGCACGTCATCAACAAAGTTGTATCCGTTTATGATGCTGACGGTAAACTGCTCCGTCATGAGAACATCATTGATTATACAAGAACCAATATTCTCGGAGAATATGCTGATTTAGAACATTTTATCAGAAGTTGGAACAGCGAAAAAAAGAAAAAGACTATATCTGAACTTTTTAAAGAACACGGCATAGATATACAGGCTTTGAAAGAGTCTCAGGGTATGGGTGATGTAGATGATTTTGATTTTATCATTCATGTCGCTTTCGATAAAAAACCACTGACAAGAAAAGAACGTGCCAACGATGTAAAGAAACGAGATTTTATTAGTAAGTACAACGGCATGGCAAGGGATGTCCTTGAAGCGTTGCTTGATATGTATTCTAATGAGGGTATCTATCAGATTGAAGATACTCAGGTATTGAAACTTGATCCATTTATTAAAATGGGAAAACCATCTGCAATAGTCAAGCTGTTCGGTGGAAAAGAAGGATACATAAAAGCTGTTAGGGCACTTGAAGAAGAAATATATAGGGTGGTTTAAGATATGAGTAGTTTGAGCAACTTTGTAAAAAAATTACGAGATATTATGAGAAATGATGCCGGTATTAACGGTGATGCACAGCGTATTGAACAGATCGCATGGCTGCTGTTCCTCAAAGTTTATGATACAAAGGAGGATGACTGGGAATTTGATGATGAAAATTATGAATCCATTATTCCGGAAGAATGCCGTTGGCGCAACTGGGCAGTAGATGATGGAAAAGGTACAGCAATAACGGGTGATGATCTTCTTGATTTCATCAATAACAAGCTGTTTCCTACACTCAAAGCAATTGAAGTTTCAAAAACTACACCAATCAATAAGGCAATCGTAAAAACAACATTTGAGGATACAAATAACTACATGAAGGACGGTGTCTTACTTCGTCAGGTAGTAAATATTATTGATAACATTGATTTTGGAAATTACGAAGAAAGTCATGCTTTTGGTGAAATTTATGAATCTATCCTGAAAGAATTACAGAGTGCCGGCTCAGCAGGTGAATTTTATACACCAAGAGCTGTTACAGACTTTATGGCTCAGATGATAAAACCGAAAATCAGCGAGAAAATGGCGGATTTTGCCTGTGGCACAGGCGGATTTATTATTAGCTGGCTGAAGGCACTTGAGCCACAAATGAAAACCATTGAGGATAGAGAAGCTTTTGATACTTCTGTTTACGGTATTGAGAAAAAGCAGTTCCCGTATATGTTGTGTGTAACAAACTTGCTTCTGCACAACATTGATACGCCGAGGATCTATCACGACAACTCTCTTCTGAAAGATGTTCTCGACTATACAGAAGAAGACCAGTTTGATGTTGTTCTGATGAATCCACCATATGGAGGAAGCGAGAAGAATGAGGTTAAGAATCATTTCCCGGCTGACCTTGCAAGCAGTGAAACAGCAGATCTTTTTATGTCTGTCATTATGTATCGTTTGAAGCAGAACGGCAGAGCTGCAGTAATTCTGCCTGACGGTTTCTTATTCGGCACAGATAATGCAAAAGTAGCTATTAAGAAAAAACTGATGAGCGAATTTAATCTCCATACAATTATTCGTATGCCACACAGTGTTTTTGCTCCGTATACGTCCATTACGACGAATATTCTTTTCTTTGACAGAACCACGCCTACTAAAGAAACATGGTTCTATCGTTTGGATATGCCTGATGGTTACAAGAATTTCTCCAAAACGAAACCAATGAAGTTGGATCATTTTGCACCTGTAATAGAATGGTGGGACAATCGTGAGGAGATCACCGTTGATGGGTTTGATAAAGCAAAGAAATACACAGTAACGGAAATTGAGGATAGGAACTATAACATTGACCTTTGTGGATTCCCGCATGAGGAGGAAGAAATACTCCCTCCGAAAGAACTGATTCAGCAGTATCAGGAGAAAAGAGCAAGTTTGAATGCTGATATTGACCGTATTCTGGCACAAATCACCGATATACTCGGTATCAGTGATATGGAGGATTTGAAATGACTGCACAACAGCTAAAAAATTCAATACTCCAAATGGCAGTACAAGGCAAGCTTGTTCCGCAGGACCCAAATGATGAGCCTGCAAGTGTGCTTTTAGAGCGTATCAAAGCAGAAAAACAGGAACTCATCAAAGCCGGTAAAATCAAAAAAAGCAAAAAAGAGTCTGAAATTTTCCGTGGGGCTTCTCGAAATATCCCTTATACCTTCTGCGAACAAATCGGCAAGGAAATTAGGGATATTTCGGAT
>NZ_DXUU01000089.1:4475-6091 GCF_019417665.1 Ruminococcus sp. | reverse complement strand
TCTTTTTCCAGACCAAAAGACCACCTGCTGGAAAAGAACAAGAAAAACCAGAAAGGATGTGGTGACTTATCATTATAGGAATTGACCATGGATATTATGCCATAAAAACTCCCCATGTATGTTTTCCGACCGGACTGACCGGATACGATTACGAGCCGTATACCATGCAGAATGTCCTGCAGTACAATGGGAAATTTTATGTGTGTGGAACCGGGCGGCAGACGCTGGTGAGAAGTAAGACTTCCAATGACAATTATTATCTTTTGACAATGGCAGCCATTGCCCAGGAAATCCGCTATCGCCGGGGAGAGCGGAAAACAGATGTAGTTCTGGCAGCCGGCCTTCCACTGGCAAGTTTTGGCAGGGAGAAAAAAGGCTTCCGGGAATATCTGTTTCGGAAAGAGCAGCCTCTGCGTTTCCGGTACGAGGATGAGAGCTATGAGATCCGGATTCAGGATGTAAAACTGTTCCCACAGGGATACTCAGCCCTGGCTCTCCACCCGGAATGTGTTCGGGACGAGCCTTCTGTTCTTCTCGCAGATATCGGTGGCTGGACCGTAGACCTGATGCGGCTGGACAACAGTGTTCCAAATGCCGCTACCTGCCGCAGCCTGGAACTTGGTGTGATCCGGTGTGTGGATGAGATCACCGAGCAGGTTCGCAGAAATACCGGACTGTCTGTAACGGATATTCAGATCGAACGTGTTCTGAACGGCCAGAGCTGCAGCATGGACCCGGCCGCAAAAGAAATCATTGTCCGGCAGGGAAGGCTCTACACGGAGAAAATACTGTCTGCAATTATGGAAGCCGGGTTCGATCTGAAGGCAATTCCGTCCGTGATCATGGGCGGCGGAGCCAGCATTCTGAAACGGCACGTGACACCGCAGGACGGGCTGTGTCGGCAGATTTACCTGACAGACGTACACGCCAACGCTTCCGGCTATGAGCGGATTGTGGGGCAGATGTGCGCGAAGTAAAGAGACCCGTTTTCTCGTTCCGCCTGAACCTTGATAACCCAGATCACAAAAAGGCATGGGAGATCCTGCAAAGTGTTCCAGATGGACAGAAGAGCAGCTATCTGGTTCAGGTGATCTTAAAAGATCAGGAAAATAACCAGCTGGAGAAAAGCATCCGGCAGGCAATCCGGGAAGAACTGGCAGGTGTTTCCATTTCAGACTCCGGGAAGAGTGTTTCAAAGAAGGAAGAAATTCCGTCCCAGATGCTGGATTTTCTCTCCGGGCTTGAGGATGCATTCTGAAAAAGTCAAGTCTTTCCCGGTGATAAGATAGCCAAATTTCAGGCAGTCAAATTAGTATAAATCACGGATTTTTGAAAGGGGTGATGCCTATTGAATGTTATTGGATCTGCATCCTTTGGGAGCTTTTGAGAGCCTCATATTCGTTGGGTATTGTGAATAGCTTTCTGTCACGTTTTAGGGTATGTTGTGTGTAGAAAAAAGAAAGGAGAACGAACGCAATGGAGATGAAAAACATATGCGGAAAGATCCCGGTAGAGCTGCATGAAAAGCTAAAACTGGAAGTCGAAGAGTTAGGAATCAGCATACCAAAATACCTTGAAATGGTAATCGAAGAACACATGACAAGAAAAGGAGAAAA
>NZ_DXUU01000089.1:0-4375 GCF_019417665.1 Ruminococcus sp. | reverse complement strand
CTGAAGCAGATGAAGAGCCGACAGAGCCAGAAAACGAAGAGCCAGCGGAAGCAGAGCCAACAGAACTGGAAACCGAAGAAGCAGAAGAATCTGAGCCAGAGGAAGCGGAATCAGAAGAATAGACATCACAAAACAGAAACCAAGAGACGGAAACGGTGCAGAGAAATCTGCACTGTTTTTTTCACAGCGAAGGGAGGCTGATAGCCGGAACAATTCGATTTTTTGACCTGTTCAGTGGAATCGGAGGATTCCGAGAAGGACTGCACAGGGCAGGGGGCTTCACCTGTGTCGGACACTGTGAAGCAGATGCATATGCAGACCACAACTACCGGGTGCTGTTTGATACGGAAGGAGAGTGGTTCTGCAATGACGCAAGAAATATTGAAACAGAACGAATGCCGGACTTTGATCTTTTATGTGCGGGATTTCCTTGCCAGGCATTCTCAATCGCTGGACGAAGGGAAGGATTTGCCGATGCAAGAGGAACCCTTTTCTTTGAAGTTGCCAGACTGGTTGCAGACAAACGACCTGCGTATTTTCTCCTTGAAAACGTACCCGGTCTGCTTTCGCATGACAAAGGGCGGACGTTTCACACCATCCTCAGTACGCTATCTGAACTGGGGTATCATGTCGAATGGAAGGTGCTTAACAGCAAGGATTTCGGAGTCCCACAGTCAAGGAAACGGGTGTATATTGTCGGATATCTTGATGGAAGATGTGCCGGAAAAATATTACCTTTCCCAAAAGCAAATGGAACAGCTCTTATACAAGTCCATGCTGGCAAACAGGGAGAAAGAGTCTACGCAGAAGAAGGACTGAGCTGCACGCTGACCAGCGGGGCTGGTGGTATGGGCGGCAAGACCGGATTATACGAAGTCGGTATCCCAATCAAGGAAAACACCCGAAAAGGATACAAGATGGCCTACGAGGGGGACAGCATCGATCTCGGATATCCGGGAATCAACAGCCGCAGGGGAAGAGTCGGGCATGAGATCGCCCATACCCTGACGACCGGAAACCAGCAGGGAACACTGCATTTTGTAGATATCTCCCCTCCGCCGCTGGTGACAGACGTTGCAAGATGTCTGAATACCAGACAGGATTCCAGCATCCATAACCACAGGGGCGAAAGCTCCGGGGTGCTGGTGGAAGAAACGCCAAGGGCAGTGCTGACACCAGCCAGGGAAAAAGTCCGCCAGAATGGAAGAAGAATGAAAGAACCGGAAGAGCCAATGTTCACCATTACGGCAACTGACCGTCATGGAGTGATTTACCACGGCAGAATCCGCAGGCTGACGCCAAGGGAGTGTCTGCGGCTGCAGGGATATCGGGATGGTCAGATTTCCAAGATGGAAAAAGAAACATCGGATAACCAGCTTTACAAGCAGGCCGGTAATGGTGTCACTGTCAATGTCATTGAAGCAATAGGCAGAAATTTGAAAGCAGTAGATGAAGAGATCCAAAGCGGCTCACCTGTTCCAGAAGCGAAGGGTGGGTGAAGCAGATCGACCTAAAAGACCAGTATTTTGGTACAGAGATTGAGATGACAGGTATCAGCCGCTATGATGCGGCTGTTGCGATTGGAAGAATGTTCGGAACAGAGCCATATCATATCCGTTCTTACGATTCCTGGTGTGTAAAAGATTTAGATGGAAAAACGTGGAAATTTTCAAGGGACAGCAGTATCGACTGTGAAAGGCTGGCAAATGGTACTGTAATAGATGCCGATGGAGATTATTCGACAGAAATGGTATCCCCGAAATTGGAATATTCGGAAATGGGGAAACTCCAGGAAGTGGTGCGGTGTGTCAAAAACGCAGGTGCTTTTGTCAATTCATCCTGTGGCATGCATGTCCATGTGGACGCATCCAACCATACACCAAGGAGTCTGAAAAATGCACTGACGATCATGTACTGCAAAGAGGATATTCTGTTCAAAGCCTTGAATGTACAGACCAGAAGACAGGATGAGTACTGCCAGAAAGTCCGTCCTATGGTATTGGAGAAGATCCGCAGGATGCCCAACAGCACCATTACAATGGAAAAATTCAAAAGGGCATGGTATGAGGGAAATGACGGAAGTTCCGAGCATTACAACTGGACAAGGTATTATGCATTAAACCTACACGCTGTTTTTTCAAAGGGAACACTGGAATGGCGCTGTTTTGAAAGCACCCTCCATGCAGGAAAAGTCCGGTCGAATATCACACTGGCACTTGCCATATCCGCACAGGCGATCAACCAATCTTGTACCCATGCAAAAAAGACGGAGATCGGGGATAACCCGGCATTTACGTTCCGCACCTTTCTGCTCCGCCTCGGATTGATCGGGGACGAATACAAAAATGTGCGGAAGCATCTGCTTGCCAATCTGGACGGGGATAAGGCATGGCGGTATGACAAAAGTACCTATGCCTGTCTGCAGAATCCAAGACGGACAGATGATGCGAGATAACAGAATAATGAGAACAGACAGGCCGGGTGGAAACATCCGGCTGTTCTTATGCAAAATGAAGAAAAAGAAGAAAGAGGTAGAAAACATGAAGAGTAAATATCGATTCAGGCGAATCCTTTCAGGGGTGATGGCGGCAGTCACCATCTTATCCACGGTCATTTCACCGCTGACGGTGTATGCTTCGGAAGAGCCGAAAGCGGCGGAACCGCCAGCGTATGAATCCGTAAAGGATCAGCTGGATGAAAATGAAGTGGTAAAAGCCACCGATCTGGAGCTGGAAGTCGGACAGGACTTTGATGTTTCCACGGATTTTACAAATTTGGAAATCAAGGACGAAAGCAAAGTCAAAGTGACATTCCAGAAAGCAGAGAATGACGCCGGGGAGAACTTCAGCACCAGCCATGCAGACACTTACCATGCCGTTTATTATGTGGAGCCAGTCAACCAGAACCACCCGGTTTATCAGATTGGGAGAAACCTGATCGTAAAAGAGCCTGTGACAGCAGCTCAGAGTGAACCGCAGACAGAACAGGCAGTTACCGAAGAGGATACAGGTTCTGATGATGAGGAAGCTGCCTCGCAGGAAGAAACTGAGACAGTGCCTGTAGAGACAGAAATTGTTGAGCCGGAGACAGCTGAATCTGAAACAGAAGAACCGGAAGAAACAGAACCCGAATTTCAGGACGGACTTTCCGAATCCGAGTTTGATGCTGCATTAGAGGAATCCGAAACGGAAAATACAACCGATGAAGAATCCGGGCTGACACTCAGCGATGTTCTGGAGCAGGCAGGGGAACAGGATATTGACCTGATGGCAATGGAAGATGGGGAAACCGTTTCATTCACCGCAGTCAATACCAGTACAAGAGCAACACAGGACGTAGATGTGACAAGAGGGGCTGCATACTATTATGCAGACTACGGTCTGGGTTCCTATGTAACTTATAAATATACCGTAAAATTTGGAAACGTGTCTGCAACTGCCTACTGTGTGCAGCCGTCAAAAGCAGGACCTGGGGATGGTGTTTATAAGATCACCAAACTGGGTGACAGCAAAGCACTGGCAAAAGTATGCTACTACGGCACAAAAGCATCCGGCGAAAATGGATTTTTCTCAGAGAAACATCCTGATTTTTCCGCTGGAAAACAGTTTATCATTGTCCATCTGGCTGCGTCTTATGCCAATAACAGTAGTGACGCTTTTTCCGGTACGAATGCAACCGGACAGGCTCTGGCAATGGAACTCTACAATTATTGCATGAGCCAGCCGGAGATACCGGAAGTGGACATGAGTTTCTCCAATGCAAATGTTACCGCATATATCAGCGGCAACAGCCAGAGAACAGAAGAGATCACCTTCAAGGCATCCGAACTGCAGACCATCACCATGAAGCTGCCGTCCGGTGTCAAACTGCATAATGTGACAACGGGAAAAACAAGCAGTGCAGGTGCATCCGTGGAGATCTGCGGCGGTACCAAATTCTACTTATCTGCACCGCTGACACAGGCAGTGGATGTCAAAGGGGAATGGTCTGTTACCATGAAGGGAAGCATCATCAAAGACTATTCCGCTTACAAGATCACAACCGGAAGCGAGACACAGGACCTTGCCCTGGTATTTGGCGAGGGCGTGACCGATGAGAAGTATGTAGATTTTAAAGTGTCATGGGTAAAACAGGCAACTCTGGAGATCGTAAAGAAGGACCGCAAGAGCAACAAAGCCATCGCAGGTGCAGTTTATGGCGTTTACAGTGACAAGGATGGAAAGAACCTGATCACAAAGATGCCGGCCACAGATGCCAACGGAGCTTCCAGCGTTACGATCACCAAAACACAGGATACCGTATACCTGAAAGAAATCTCCGTACCAAACGGATATCTGCTGGATACCAAAGCCTACGATGTGAAACTGGTCATCGG
>NZ_DXUU01000088.1 GCF_019417665.1 Ruminococcus sp. | reverse complement strand
TCAATAATACACATATTGCATTCTTATATAAATTTATTTTTCACTATTTTTTATAAACTATTGATATATAGATTTTTAGATGCTATACTGATGACAGACTTCATGAAGCGAACAGATCTGCAAGATCTAACAAAACAATCCATATTGATGCAAAGGAAAAAATTATGATGAACACATATGGTCCATTCCAGGATGTAAACAATATCATTGCAGAACGCAATCAACTTTCAAATGATTGTGCAAATCTTTCTATGCAAAATCAAAATTACCAGAACCAACTAAATGCGGCACATGGAATGCATATAACTGATCAGGAGACAATCAGACGTCTCTGTGGAACAATTGCATCCATGAAAGCTCAGACAGAACTTGCTTCCAGAGAATTCTATCGTGACAGTCAGGGCACAATCTGGTGCAGAGATTCAAGCGGCAAGAAAAGAGAAGTAGGCTATCTAAGAGAAACGAACTGTTTCATTCTTTTCTCTACCAATAACGGAAAAAAGAAAACAAGTATTATTGTTACCTATGAAACAAAAACGCATTCTGAAACAACGATTATTCCTAAGGAAGATATTCAAGCCAGAAAGCTGATAAAATATTTTTCCCATTTCAAAGTCAAATGTTCGCCTCAGATTGCAAACGATTATCTCTATCAGCTGCTTATGGATAACCTTGAAAATTGTACAGCAGCTATCACAATCCCTGAATTTCCAGGAATCGTTTTCCAGAAAAAAGATGGCGTTTTTACAAGAGCCAAATTTGTTTGCGGAGAAACTCGTTTGCCAGATATCTACGCTCCTTTTGTTTCAGAAGCTTATCGAAAGAAACAACTGCCTGCCGTAAGCAATACCTGTGAAACGATTCTCGCAAATGTAAAACCGCATTTGAACTCTGATACAGAGAAGCTCCTTTTGACATTCCTTTGTACTGCACCACTGTCAACTTATATGAAACAAATCCACTGTAATTTTACACCGATACTTTCCGTCTCATTTTCCGGTCTTGAATCAAAACAGCTCACCAGCGTGTTTCTAAAGACATATCACAGAGATAAGCAGCCCTATTCGCTAACTATGAGCAATTACGAGCTAACCAATCTTCTGAAACAGAGCAAAGATGAGGTCGTTGTATTGGTTGATGATACAGTCAGCGAAACCTGTAACAAGCGAACAAAGGCAATTGACACCATTCTGGATTTTCAATCGAATGCAGACTGTAAACCGTTTATGACTGCTGTGATCTCAAATGAAATCCAGCACTATTTGCCGCAGGGAATGGGAATTTTCCTAGAAACGAGTGAAGATTTTGGCAAGAAATATTCCGAGAAAGAACGTGCTAAGCTATCCAAGCAACTTGATGAAATGATACGATATTTTGTAGAAACATTCTGTAGTCATATTGGCGAATATGATGTATTTCTGCAAAAAAATATTGGAGCGATCAAAGTAGCAGAGAAGAATACATTTTCTTCCGACAGTCTTTGTACCGCATATGCTGTGCTCTTGTCAGTCCACTTCCTTTGGACACGCATTTTCCATGTTGAGCCCAGTTCAGATTTTGAAGAGTATCTGAAGAAAGTCATTCTGGATTCGCAAGATTTTGAAGGCGGAAAGACATTTTCCATCATTGATTCTTTTTTTAAGTTGCTGAACAACTTTATCGCAGAAGAAAAGTTTCAGATTGTCAGACTGGATAGAGAAATGCAGTACGAGAAAGGTTCTGATACCATTATCATTGACGGTGAACTTATGTTGATGGAAGAACGCATCTTAAAAGACTATTTTCTTCCCGAAATCACAGAGGCTCAAACTGTAAACGGCATCCTCAATCCGCTTGCGAAACACGAATGCCTGGTTGCTACAAATGGGCACAAAAAGCCTACGACCGTCTACAATCCAGACGGCATGGCAAACCATATCAACCTTGTTGCAGTCAAATACAGCGATATGGTGACTTCTGAGACACGCAAACGTATCGACAGCCTCAGCAGCAAAAAGTATTTCACGGACAAATCAGCGGAGCCTGATTTTCTGCCGCTTGTTCAGAATGTCTTTGGACAATACGCCGGACAAGTACTGAAAGCAGGAGAAAATCTGCATCACTGCATCACCGGCATTTCGGGAATGGGCAAGACTGTTTTCATGACACAGCTTATGGCAAGACTGGCAAAGAAGGGAAAACGTGTGATTGTTTTTGACAGCAGCGACTCCTTCTCCAAGGAGGAGTTGGAAAAGAGTCTGTCAAAGGAATTTATCCAGCAGTACATCTCCTTCCATGACATTTCTAAATCCGGTTTGCCAGTACATCTGATGTATCCATACCCAGATTATTCTGTCACTAAGAAAACAAACAGCTTTGGGGAAATCATCAGTCAGGCGATGCCGAACGCATCACAAATCCAGATAAACTTTTTGAAAAAGGCACTGAAGGAATGTGTGGCAGAGCAGGACTTTGATTATGAATCCCTTCTTTGTGTCCTGGACATCGGTTTTCCAGAAGTGAGTGACAGCACAAAGGACAGTGTCTACAGCAAGCTGAATGATGTCTTTGAGGAAATTATCGAATACGGTCATAATAAAAGCATGACAGACTGGTACACGTTCCTGGAATCGTGCAAGGACATCGTGGTTATCAAAGTAGACGAGCCTAGCATGAATACGCAGAGACCGCTTACCAATATGCTGCTTGCTTCCCTTCTCCAGGCACAGAAACATCGAAAACTGACACAAGAAGATCTGCCTCAGTTCAACATTTTCATCGATGAAATCCAAAATGAGAATCTTGAGAAAGGAAGTATCATTAGTCAGATCATGCGGGAAGGTCGAAAGTATAACCTTGGTCTGAACATCAGCACACAATTCATCGGCAGCGGCCACAAAAGCCACACGCTGAGACAAGCAGGCATCAATGTATACTTTAAGCCAGACAGCAATTCCAGAAGAGCCATGGCAGAGGCACTGAGTCTGAACAAAAAGGATCTCTGGAAAATTGATAAGCTGGGAAAGGGCGAATGCTTTATTCATGGTATGATGAAAAACTTTGAAACCGGTACACAAGAGGAGGCTACAATCATCGGAAAAACTTGCTTGCTTCCTGATTCCCCCTTTGCAGATAAATAAGACAGCGTAATATTTTTTAGGCAGTGGCTTCCCTCAGAAATGAGGGGAGCCGTTTTGTTACAGTATGCTTTTTCAATTGTATACCATTACAGTGAATCTGTGCCAGGTACTGATGATACGATCATGTCGACCGCATAGAAAAAACCGTCTTCGGACGGAACATAGGAGCATAACAAACCAGAGAAAGGAGGAACAAAAATGTTTCAGAACCAGCGCTTTCTGACCAGAGGTGTACAAGCAGCGATCCCGATAGAGTTGCAATTGTTTTTGTGGAATTGCATTGACCAACTGCCGAAAGAACGAGACTATTTCCAGGTGTTCAAGCTTGATGCGTTTGACGGAAAACAGCATATCCACCACTTTTCCGAGCAGCCGGAGTACAGCAAGGAATACCTAATTCCTACAGAGAAACCCATTACCACAAAGGTCTATGTCATTGACGATACCGACCATTCTACCATGCTCCTGGCAGAAGAGTATTAAACCCAAACACAAAGCCCTACCGATTCAGTTCGGTAGGGCAATTTTCATTTTATGGAGGAAAATCAAATGAGCGAAGAAGTAAAAACAACTGAAGAAAACCTGTATTGCGAGTGCTGCGGCTGTCTGATCGAGGATGACGACTACACCGAATGGGGCGGACAGATTCTCTGCTCCGATTGTCTGGGAAATCAAACCACCACCTGCGAATGCTGCGGCGAACGCATCTGGAACGAGGATGTCTACGGAGACAGCACCACCACCCTCTGTCAGCATTGCTACCAGCACGATTACACCCGATGCAGCTGCTGTGACGTTCTCCTGCACGAGGACGATGCCTATTATCTGAATGGTGAAACATACTGCCGAGACTGCTACGAGGACGAACGGGAGGAGAGCGATCTGATTCACGAATACGGTTACAAACCAGATCCCATTTTCTATGGAGAGGGCAACCGTTACTTCGGCATCGAACTGGAAATTGACGGAGCGGGCAAAGATGATGCCTATGCCGAAGAAATCCTGGACATCGCCAACGCCAATGCGGAACTGCTCTACATCAAGACGGACGGCTCGCTGGACGATGGTATGGAGTTGGTTTCCCATCCCTGCACCATGAACTATCACATCAATGAATTTCCCTGGGAGGACATCATGCACTGTGCGATTCATCAGGGCTATCGTTCTCATCAGACAAGCACCTGCGGTTTGCATCTTCATGTAAACCGGGATGCCTTTTCCGATGATCGAGAGGAACAAGAAGAGGTAATCAGCCGTATCCTGTACTTCGTGGAGCATCACTGGAATAAACTCTTGACATTCAGCCGCCGTTCCGAATACACCATGAACCGCTGGGCGGCAAGATACGGTTACGAACACACACCCAAGGCAATCATGGACAAGGCGAAAAAAGGCGGCAACGGTCGATACGCCGCTGTGAATCTCTGCAATTACCATACTGTGGAATTCAGACTTTTCAGAGGGACGCTCAAGTATAACACATTCCTTGCCACCATTCAGCTGTTCAACCGTATCTGTGATGCAGCCATGTACAACACCGATGACAGCATTGCGAAGTTGTCCTGGTCAGACTTTGCGGCGGATATTACAGAACCGGAATTGATCCAGTACTTGAAAGAGCGGCAATTGTACATCAACGACAGCGTTGAAGAAACGGAGGAATATTGAGATGTGTGCATTATTTGGTTGGCTGGACTATAAGGGCATTGTATCGGACAAGCTGCTGAAAAAGCTGACACAGGCGTTAGCAAATGCGGTGGAAGAACGTGGAACGGATGCTTCTGGTATCGCCTATGTGAAGAGCGGCAAGGTAACGATTTTCAAACGCCCAAAACCAGCTCACAAGATTCACTTTAACGCACCCAACGGCACAAAAGCTGTCATGGGTCACACAAGGATGACTACCCAGGGCAACGAGAAGTTCAACTACAACAATCACCCGTTCTATGGTCACGCCGATGTGAACTTCGCCTTTGCCCATAACGGCGTATTGTACAACGACAAGGAACTCAGAACCGAAAAGCACTTGCCGCAAACACAAATTGAAACAGACAGCTACGTTGCAGTGCAGTTGCTGGAACAGCAGGGCGAGCTGAACATCGATTCTCTCAAGAACATGGCAGAATCCGTGCAGGGCAGTTTCTGCTTTACCGCTCTGGACGAGAACAACACGCTCTACATTGTCAAAGGGTCAAATCCCATGTGCCTGCTCCACTTCGCAGAACTAGGGCTTTATGTCTATGCCTCAACGGAAAACATTCTGAAAAAGGCGTTGCAGAAATCCGATTTCCACAAATACCCGTTTGAAGTGCTGCACACGGAGGAAGGCACGATCTTGCAGATAGACCGCTATGGTTTCATGACCTGCTCTACATTTGAAGTCAGGGAAAACTTCCGATTCAGCAAATGGTACAACTGGTATAATGAGTTGGAAGAGGAATACACCCAGCAGGAAGAATTGCTGCTGGAGATGTGCAATTGTTATGGTGTAACAGAAGATGACGTTCTTTTGCTGCTGGACTATGGCTACTCTGCGGATGAGATCGAGGAAATGCTGTGCGATGCGACTTTTCTTCATAATACGATTTATACAATTCAGTGTCAAGAAAGCAATACGGCAATCTTTTAAATGTTTTGGCTGTCTCAGAAAGTACACTTTTTGAGGCAGTCATTTTTTCCTCAAAAACCTGTGCCAAAAGGTCTATTTTTGACTTTTGGGCCGTTCCAAAATCAGCAGAACTTTTTGAGACAATTGGAGGTGTTTTTATGGACAATAGAACATTCGGCTATGCCCGTGTTTCCAGCAAAGAACAGCACGAGGACAGACAAATCGAGGCACTTATAGTCTACGGTGTCAGCAGAGATAATATCATTGTGGACAAGTGTTCCGGAAAGGATACTGAACGTGAAGGCTATCAGTATTTGAAAAAGCAGATTCTCAGAAGCGGTGATACTCTTGTTATCAAAGAGCTTGACCGACTAAGTAGGAATAAAGCCGACATCAAAAAGGAACTAGGGAAACACTGATTAAATCTTCCCATTGAGCTACAAATATGGTATAATAGA
>NZ_DXUU01000087.1 GCF_019417665.1 Ruminococcus sp. | reverse complement strand
TTTATTATACTAGGTTTTTCTCTGTTTGTATAGGGGGTTTTTAGAGATGCCCTAATAATATTATGCAGATTGTGTATATCACATCTCTTGATACTCGTGATAGAGAACTATTTGATATTCGCCCAATGAGCTTTATTGCTAAACCCATATCTGATTCTAAAATATTTAAAGTACTTGAAACATATCTCAGGTTATATACAAATACAAAGAAAATGTTTGATTTTGTTGCAGATAGACAACATCTAAAAATTCCTTATGATCATATCATTTATCTGCAAAGCGATGATAAAAAGGTTATCATCCAAACAACAGATAATATGTTTTCTTACTACGGGAAACTTTCAGATGCCGTCAACAAACTACCATTTCAATTTATATGCGTTCATAAATCATTTGTGATAAATAAGTTCTATATAAAAAAATATAATTATGATAATGTTGTGATGGTCAATAATGAGGTAATATCTATTAGCAAATCGAATCAAAGGAACGTTAGAAAATTATTGATGCAGGACAGCCTTCAGGCGGGAGAGGAGTTCTTTAGTTAATGACGGATCATTTTGAAACATTAAGCTATGTCATATCAAATCTCTTTCGAATTTATGCCATGTATTTATTTTCAAATGCATATTTTCGGGGACAAGGGAAAGTGTAGCCTGCCACGCAAAACGCAAAAAACTGACACGCAAAACGAAAAAAACGCTCCTGAGCACCACGTTCAAGAGCGTTTTTTACTACCTATAAACGGAATTTAACCGCTGTTTTATCCGTTCAATTTCCCGTCAATACTGGCAACGTGCTGCAAGATATGTTTGAGTGTGTCATCATCACTGGTATCTTTTTTCGTGTCCTCATTCGGCTTGTCCGTCGCATTTTTTGCAAATCCATTCAACCCAGCATTTTTGATGATCGCCGGATAATCCCGATACGCATAGTCCAGATCCAAATCGCCGACAATGCCGGAAACGCTGCCTTTCCAGCTGTACTGCCACAGCCCATAATTTCCAGTATAAGACGATTTGCTCACATCCACATGAGATAAGAACACGTCATACCGACTCTTTACATTGTTCCCAATACAGCTTTCCAAGGCAGACTTGAACGTATAGATCGCCGCATAGTATCCAGCCTTTTCCAACGCACCGCAAAACACCTGACAAAGTGCATCTGCATTTTGCAGGCTTTCTTTTTCCTCAATGTCGAATGCAACCGGATACTCGAACTGTTTTCCTTTTAGAGCAGACAGGCACACAGCCGCCTCCTGCTCCGCTTCTGCGGCAGTTTTGGCGTAGCTGTACCAGTACGCCCCGATAGGGATCCCAAGCCGCTTGCACTCGCTGTAGTTTCGTGCAAACTGCTGGTCAATCTGGCTGGATTCTTTCCCGTAGCCTGCCCGTAAGATCGCAAACTCCACCATGCCAGACGCTTTGACCTTTTCCCAGTTAATCACGCCCTGATGCTTGGAAACATCAATGCCTTTCGCCACGATTCCGGACGGCTGTTGTGATTTTGCAATGCCGAAATAACGGTAGAAATCGCTTGTCACCGTGTTTGTGCCTTTGGTTTCGTCGCCGTAGTACCGACTGCCGGTACGCACATCCAGATGCACTGCCGTATAAGCACTGGTGATATTGGCGATACCTGTAAAACCTAAATCTTGTGCCTTGCAGCATACCATTTTTGCGGAAATAATGCCGCCGGACTTGTCGTAGCACACCACGTCCGCCGCCGTGCCTTTGGTGTGCTGACCTGCTCCGTTGCCGCCGACCGCCTTGTCATGTACTGCACAGCGGTAGCCGCTGTTAACAATAATCTTGCCGCAGTCCAGTGCTGTGTACAGCTGTTCCAGCATTGAAATCAATCGTTCCGATACTTGAAACGTATGCGGAGAACTGCACTTGCATCGAAATTCTCTGGCACGAAAATGTGCCGAAAGCTGTGGATTATCCTCATATGAATATTCTGCCATTTTCTCAGCTCCTGAACTGTTTGAAGATCTGATTTGCTCCCGTTGCCGCTAAACCGGATACGATCCCGACTGCTGTTGCCGAAAGCACGTCCTGCACCGGGAAATCCGGCATCCAGAACAATGCTGCAATGCCCAGAATACCGCCGGAAATGCCGCAGATCACTGGGATCCATTTGTTGTCCAAAGATGTGACCTTTACGATCTCCGCCGCCAGATAGCAGATGATTGTGATTGCTGCTACTGCTGTAATGCCCAGAACTTCCATTATTTTTCCTCCGTTTCTGTTGCTTCGTAGTCTCCGGAAAGTAAAACCAGCATTTCCGGTGTAAGATTTCCAGAAGCAAAAATCTGATATTGTCCGTTTTCCAATTGTGCTGCTTGAATTGCTGCATCGCCCCAGCTGCTCCGCCGGATTGCTTTGCCGCTTTTTAGCTGCTCCACTGCTTCGATCAGGTTCATAAATACCTCCTCAAATCACTGTAATAGACCGGATCAGCGGATGGCTGTTGTTGCTCCGTCCGACCCATGCCAGATAATATGTGCCTGTAGTGACGTTTTCACAGGGTGTCAGTGTGGTGATATAGTCCGTGCTGTACAGCCACTGCAAGGACAGGTCAATATAGCTGCCCTCTGTCTGTGCTTTGGTGAGAATATCCTCTGCCGTGCCGCTGTCCGACTGCACCAGCCGCATGATGCCTGTTTCCGTGCTGTTCGCCAGAAATCGCATGGCGATCTGAGTTGCCGCAGAGAGCGTCAACGGCACTGTAGAACAGGTATAACAGGAATAATCCCACCCGAAAATGGAAGTAGAATAATTCAGAGCATAGTCGTTTTTTTCACTGCAAAAGTCCGGATATGCCGCTGTAAAATCTGCCAGACCATATTGTGTGCCATTGTGCAAAAGAAAGATCTTGTCCCGATGATCTGCATCAAAAATAACCGTCTTTTCCGTTGTTCCGGACGGCAGCAGAGAGGCCTTGTACACCAGCTGATTCAGTTTTTCATTTGCCGTTGCAATGATGCCACGGGAAACCAGATGCCCTGCCAGCAGGTCACGCTGGTGGTTGATCTCAGCGATGTACTGTGCAATTGTTGCCACTATTCCGTCACCTCCACAATGTCTGCCAGAGCCGTGGCGATGTCACCGATCAGTTCCTCTAAATGAGCGATTGTCTGTGCCTGTTCCTGCAAGGTATACGTCAGATCGTCAGACAGTTCCTGCACCTTTTCATCTACATAAACGGTCTTGGCGTAGGGTGTCAGATCTACCGCTGCACCCTCTGTCAGCGTCACAGTCGTGGTGCCGTCCTTGTCTGTGATGGTGATGGTCACGACACTTCCGTCTTTCACTACGGTGACGGATGGAGAAAAGCCGTCTGCACCAGTATCGCCTTTTTCTCCCGGTGCACCCGGTTCACCTTTTTCACCACGTTCGCCCTGTTGCCCAGTGTCGCCTTTTTCACCTTTCAAAGATGCCAGCCACTCTGTTTCAGAGCCACTGTAGCCGTGCTCTGCGGCAAGGAGATACGCTGATTTCCCGTCTGCACCGTCACGCCCATTTGCACCATCTTTTCCAGGCTCTCCCGGTTCGCCTTTTTCTCCGTTCTCTCCCTTTTCACCCGGTTCTCCCTTTGCTCCCGGCTCGCCTTTTTCTCCGGGAACGCCTTGCTCTCCGGTATCGCCTTTTTCGCCCTTTGCACCGTCCGCACCACGCACCGGCTCACCGCTGTCTGCATATGCTCCGGTATCTGCATCATACAGCCACCATGTGCCATTTTGAATGATTGGCAATTTCACAGAAACGGAGCGTGTTTCCTCCAGGATCTGTTCCATTTCTTTCAATGCCGCCTCAATGGCATCTACACCGCCACTGTATTCCTCCAGTACCGATGCTTTCACCTGCATGGGCGTAACGGTATATTTCAAAATGCGGTCATTGTTGTCATAGCAGACGATCTCCAATGCCAGCATACCGGAAACCGCAGTAAATGCCGGAGAAACGTTCCATGTCAGCCGGATCTCTGTGTTCGTGACCTCCTGCAAAAGCGTTTCCAAAGCCAGATTTCCGGCACTGTTGACACCACGCATGACGAACAGACAGCCGGACAGGTCGGTCTCCTGATAAAACCGTTCTACAGAAAAGATGAGCTTGTCTGCATACTTTTCGCCGGCAGTCAGCAGATGTGCCACATGGCTGGTATCAATAAATTTCTTGTTTGCCTGCAAGATCATGTCTTATCCTCCCAGTTTCTTGACTCGTTTTTCCAATGCTCTGCAACGGTTTCGAGCCTCTTTCCGGACTTTGTCGCCCTTGGAAGACCGGATACAGTCCGCCATCACACGGCTGTCCTCGCCGCCGCAGGAAAGCTTTGTGCCGCCCCGAAATGTCCACTCTATGGCAGTGACGATGCTGTCATAGGTCGTGGGAGCAGATTCATGCAGATCCTGATAGGTGATCTGGATCTGCTGCCCCAGCTGGAATCGTTTTGTGCTGTGTACCGTGCAGGAAAATGGTCGCACGGAATATTGATTTTCAGGATTAGTCGGGTATCTTGCAAGCCACATGGAATAGGCAATAGTATTTAATCCATATCCGCTGCCGAATACAAAATCCTTTGCAAAACCGTCCAAAAACGGATTAGATTCAATCAGAAACCGTTGAAAAGAACTGGTGCTGTAATCTGGTGAACCGTGTTTTACCCATGCCCATGTAGATTTTTCATCTTCCAGCTCCACACGGGCATCTGTACGCAGCATATGGATCTCATAATCTGCCACCTCACAGGAATCATATTCCATTTCCGGCATTCCAATGCTGACACTTCCGTGATAACCGTTCCCGAACTGTCCCAGTTCCAAAGCTCCGTCCTCCGGTCTGGCATAAATGAATCCAAATGCCAGCTCGGACAGATAGCGGTAAAAATCCCGTGGGCAGTCAGAGTCGCTGTTGCTGTTTTCTGCACTCAGATAAAACTTTGCCGGATATATGGTTTGTGACCATTTCTCATTGACCTTTGCATAGATTCTGTCGTTGCAGTACCTGCCATAAGTTTCCCGTCTTGCCTTGTCATACGGTTTCCATGCCAGCATTGCTCTTACACCGGTCTGAGATAAAATAAAGGTATTTGTGCAGTCAGTCAGATATTGCAGCCAGCCGCCGTATTCTGTTCCGTTCTCGTCCCACTGGTCAATGCCGATCCCGATGTTTTTCCATTTGTCAGCAAGTACTTTTCCCACCGCTTTCACAGCAGTTTCTGCGGTATCATTGTAGCTGGACGTATCCAGCCAACCTACGGCGTCCTGTGCGTTGACAGAAAAGATCTCGCCCACACGGGTGGCATCCGTGACCCAGAACGTCCCCACACCATACCATTCGGACTCTGTACCGTATTTGGAGAGCACCTGCAATTTTGCCCCACGCACCTGAAATGTGGTCATTCCCGTGATCTTCGCCTGCATGGAAAAGGTCGCCGCATACACGCCGCCGATCTCAAAAGCACCATCTGCACAGCACTGCCGCTTGCAGCTGGCAGAAATAATGCTGGATTCCGTCAGCGTGGTAACCAGAACATAGCTGTGTGCGGTATAGTCATACTTGTATACCTTCACTTGAATGGATTCTGCAATGGTCATTTCTCGTCCTCCTGAAAATTTGGTGCATAGATCCGCAGGCGATAGATCCGGTCAATATCACTGCACTGCATCCGCACATAGGCGTTTGTCACTGTTCCGGTGATTCCGATTCCAATGACGCTGCCGATCCAATTTCCGCTGGGATCTTGAAAATACGCCGTCAGATCTCTTTCCGCATTTGGATACCCGTTGACACCGTATATCAAAATTTTGGGCGGAGCCGCTTGCAGCAAATTGGCACCGACATAGAAATGCAGATAGATCACATCTGTGCTTTCGGTCGTATAGTCCGGCAGCTGCACAGACCCGTCCGCCAGACGTTTGCCGCTTCTGGACTGCAAATATGCCAGCGGCGAAAAGGGAGTGCCCTTGCTGTCCTGTACGATTTCGACACCGCAAAATTCCAAACTTCCACGCTGAAACAGCGGCATAAAACATGGGATCTCGCCGCTTTCGTCCTGACCGCTTTGCCGGATCGCTGGGAAAGACACCTGATAAATTTCCCGACTGACAGAGACCGTGGTCACAGAAATATTTCCGGATACGATCACACAGGTGCCACGGAAAAAATCAAACGGAACAATTGTCACTGACTGTACCGGATAAACTGCACCGTCCAGATACAGTACACCACATCTGAGCACACTCATCAGCTTGGACAAGGCGGTATCTCCGTGCACCTCAAACGACAGCGGAATGGTTTCCACCAACGACAGAACTGGATAATAAATCTGTGTTCCGCCGGCGCTTTGAAATCGTTTTCCCAGGGGTTCCGCAGTGACCGTATCATTTGCCATCTGTATGGCATTGGGGGCACATGACCAGCAATGTCATTAACTTAACACTAGCCAAGCGAGGCGAAATCTGCTAAAATAAAG
>NZ_DXUU01000086.1 GCF_019417665.1 Ruminococcus sp. | reverse complement strand
TGAAATCCTCTGCGGTATACACCCGGTCGAGGTTCTGTGCGTTAAAAAATCCATAAGAAAATGCCATATGCTCACTCCATCTCCTTAAATGTCGGTGTCAGACTTCTACCGTTCTGGTCGAAACTCTCCACCATGCCGATCAGCTGGATTCGAGGTTGAATCAAGCCGAATCTTCTCTGTTCCACGGTTACATAATCGCCCACAAAATAATCCTTGTTGTACTGATACTGGGTGGAAAAAGCAGCGATGGCGGATTCCGATGCCGTTTTTGGCTGCACAAGATGCTCCGCACCGCTGCTTTTCAAAATTTCCAGATATTCCGCATCGGTCACATCTTTTTCCTGTGCCGTGTTTCGCTCGTCTACATACACCTCATAGCGGTTAAGGTAGGTCGGCTCTGCACCGGAGCAGAAGGTCGTTCGTTTTCTGGCATTTCCTTCGCCACAGCCCAGCACATAGGCGAAGTTTTTCTGCACGGCATCGTCCGCTGCATAGGAAAAGGACAGCAGATTGTTGTACGCATCGGAGAATACGATGTGGGGATTTTCATCCTGCAACAAACTGCGGTCTGTTCCGGAAAACAGATCGCATTTCAGTGTATTTCCATCCAGCCGCACATTTGCCGAACCGCCGATGGTTTCACAAAGGCTGTACAGCCATTCTAAGATGTTGTCATAGCTGACCTGCATTCGTGCGGTTTTCTGCCAGCAGTCACCAGACACCGTACCCATGGAAAAACCGGGCAGATTGCGGATTCCGGCGGAGATCGCATTGCGGGACAGCACCTTGCGGACGATGTCCTCATAACTGCCGTTTGCGGTGATGGTGGGATAGATGATCCGCCGTTCCAGCAGACAGGCAAGAAACCGTCCGGTGACCGTCAGGTAATCGCCCTTTTCGGCATCGGTCTCCAATTGCAGGGACTCAATGATGCCGAAGTGCTGTGCATCATCACTCCTTGCCACAATTCTGCCACGCTGAAAGATGGATACATTCTGCGGACTGGCAGCAATATACACCTCGAAACAGCCGCACTGGTAGAACTCAATGTCCCATAAGAGCGAAGAATAACTGTCGCAGATGGCTTCCAGTGACACAGAGATCTGGTCTTTCAGAGCTGTCAAGCTGTAAATTTCCAACTGCATAGCTATACCCCCAGATAAGAATTGCGGTGCATCAATGTCACACGCAGCTTTTTCACACCACGAACTGCCTCGATCCGAAAGGTATTTGTGCCTTCCTTCAAGGTCAGCCAAGTCGAACCGGAAACCAGCCGGTTCAGGATATTGCTGTCTACGCCGTTACGTGTCAGCGTGACCGTTTTGCTTCCGGTTTTCGTGGTAACCGTAATGACATCGCCGGTCAGAATATCACCTTTGATTTGCAGATATTCGCCATTTTCGTTGTAGATGGTCGGTGTCACTGCCACCACTTCCTGCGGAATGTCGCTGGGCAATGCCTCAATTCGCAGTGTGAATCC
Organism: Ruminococcus sp.; assembly: GCF_019417665.1. Classification (GTDB taxonomy): domain Bacteria; phylum Bacillota; class Clostridia; order Oscillospirales; family Ruminococcaceae; genus Ruminococcus_C. The sequence continues at coordinate 5,643 of NZ_DXUU01000086.1, read as the reverse complement.
GGTTTCATCCCCGTCATTAGTGATAGAGAACAGGTTGCTGTTGGAATACACGCCCAAAGGAAACGGAGCATCGCTCTCCGGAAAGGGAAAGTGAAATGCTCCGGTGATGCCGCTGTAATAGGCATAGAAAATATCCCGGCTGTACCAGTAAATATCCGGACAGAGAATGGAGATCTGCCCGCTGATCTGCTGCTCGAAATTTGACACCTCGCAGGTTTCTACATACCCCTCGGCATAGACATCGATGTTCGCCGTCTTGTACCAGATCTTGATGTATCGGGACGGCTTGACCACATGATACAGCTGATGCCGCCGTTTCTCGATCCCAATGCCACGCATGGCAAAGGAAATGACTACGTTTCGCTTTTCGATGAAAGCGTTGTTCAGGTAGCTGCCGTTCATGCCAGCGTAAGAAGAAGTGGAAATCGTTCCGGCTGGCGGATTCAGACCTTCGATTTTGGAGGTCATGTATTGGTTGGCAGTGGTAGATAGATTCACTTGTTCGCCAGATTCATTTTCGAGAGTGAGGGTGAAATACATGGGATGCCTCCTTGTTTTTTCTGGTGGGGTGTGGTATAATTGATGAAAGCAACACGGTCTTTATAGATCCTGATTCCGAGAAATTCATATTCGATAATTAAAAAACAAGTAGCTTATGGAGGATACGCATTGAAAAAGAATGGTGAACTAGTAAGTGGTAAATTAAAATACAATGATGTAGAATTTACATTTGTATTCGACGGAAAAGAACTAAGATTGATTCCACCACAAGAAGAAAGTTGCCAAACAGAATCTGATTTGATTACGATTTCCCATATCATGCAAGATCCGTTAAAAATTGACGTGCCTTTTTTAAAAGGTGTTTGCTATGAAAATGGCCATCACTATATTTTTTTAACACAGATCGGAGAACTTATTGGAAGTAAAAACGCAATTCTATTTATCAACGTACTCGGTTATATCAAAGGGCATTCAAGCATAGATAAAATATGTAAAATGTCGTTTTCAAGTCCTGAACTCAATTGCATTTACCCCGTAAATCAAGTTCTTGAATATAATTGTAATCGTAAAAAATTATCTGAAACAGGAGTATTTTCAATACGTACTTCTGATTTTGCTTCTACAACAACTGAAAAAAAAGCGTTTATTGTAGATGAGAAAAAAGTAATGGTATCCTTTGGCATATCAAGAGGATTTAGCACTAAGGTAAATGAGCCCCCTGTTTCAATAAACTCATCTATGAGTTTTACATTTGATCCAACATCAGATTATAAATTTATAATGAGGTTATGGAGAATTGCAAAAGAGTTCATTTGCTTTCTGTGCTATAGAAAAAATGTTACATGGCCTAAAACTAATATTTCAATTCCATTTAAAGATGGGAAAACAATACAAATTGGAGATCTATATATAACTGGTGAACACCAAGAAGAAGAACTGAAAACATTAGAGAAAGGAAGATTCATTAAACGACAATACATAGAAAGTTGTGAAGAACTAATATTATCTGATTTAGCACAGAACCTGCTATATACTCGTCACATACCAGACTCATATAATTCTGGAAGATATATCAATGCATCACGATTTATTATGATTACCGCAGCTTTTGAGTGGGAGTTTCATAGAAGATATCCAAATGGAGTACCGAAAAAAGAATCAACAGTACAACTTGAAATGCAAGCTGAAGAAGAAATTCAAAAGTTAATAAGCACCTCAAGTGGAAAACTAAAAAAGAAGTTTCAATTCCTCAAAAAGTTCATAAAATCAGATTCATTGCAAACAGAAATCATTAAGTTAGGTGAAGATTTTGATTCCATTATTGGCGAATTTGGTCACCATTTATATGAAATAAATAATGAAAAATTAAATTATAATGAGATGGGAAAACGCATAGCAGACCAAAGAAATCATTTTGCACACGGCGATTTAGACAAAGACTTTATTGGCACTTCTCTTTTAGATTTGATGTATATGGAATATATCGTATATGCATTGCAATTAAAAAAATATGATGTAGCTAATGATGATATACGTAAGGCAATAAACGATTTATTTGGATTGGGATTTAATCTGTGAACTTGTTAATTGTATATTACACATTCAACGCATTCCGTGTCAACCGATAAATCTCCAACCGTGACAGTGCCTTCGGCGATTGATTCGTCTGATTCACCGTTTTCCGGTTATCGGTATTGTAATAATTGTTCACCGTGCCGCCGGAACTGCCGCCGACTATCGCACCGGAGATACCATTCAAACTATAATTCAAATCAGAATCCATAGTCAGCTGCATGGCTTTTGCCACACCGCCGACTGCTTTTTCCACATACTTCTTGCTCTTGTCAATGCCCTCTGCCAGCCCTTTCATGAAGTCCGGCATCCAGCTTTCGTAATCTGTCAGCGGTCCTTTGTCCGGCACAGAAAAGTGCAGGAAATCCCGAATGGTATCGGCGACATTGGTGACGCAGTCTGCCAGCCAGCCGATGGCACTCTGAATGCCGTCAATGATGCCCTGAATGATGTCCCGACCCCAGTTCCAGGCATCCGAAGCCAATCCCCTGATATATCCGACAGCCGCCTCGAATCCGCTTTGAATGGTGGACTGGATACCACTGATCTTATCAGAAACCGCTGAACGGATGTTGTCCCAGATGCTGGACACCGTAGAAGAAATGCTCTGCATCACGTTGGAAATGGTGCTCTTGATGCTGTTCCAGATGTTAGATACCACCGACTGGATGGCGTTCAGAACATTGGAAACCGCAGAAGAAATCCGATTCCAGATGGAGGATACCACAGAAAAAATGGCATTCATCACACTGGAAATCGTGCCGGAGATGCTGTTCCAGATGGAAGAAACCACATTCCAGATTGCTGACAAAACAGAAGAAATGAAACCAGATACCGCATTCCAAACCGTAGTCACCACATCTTGAATCGCTGTCAAAATCGTGGAAATCGTATTGGAGATGGCATTCCAGATGGTTTCAAAGGTCGTTCGGATGCCCTCTAAAATGGGTGTTAAAAACGCCACGATTGCATTCCAAATGGCACTGATCTTCTCCGAGATCCAGTCCATCACTCTGCCCACAATGATTTGAATAGCTTCAAAAATCGTCTGAAACAGATAGCCGAATGCTGTAATCAGCGGTTCTAAGGTGGTGTAAATGGCGTTCCAAACGGTCGTAATGACGTTATAAATTGTCTGAAAAACCGTAGAAACCACAGTGTAAATGGCATTGAAAATCGTGCTGAAAAAGTTGTAGATTCCTGTCCAGATGGCAGTGAAGAAATCCCGGATCGCTGTAAATACAGTCGTTGCCACCGTCTGAATGGCAGTGACAATGGTGGTGAAGGTATTGGAAATAGACGTCCAGGTGTTGACGAAAAAGTCCCGGATTCCGGTAACGATTCCCGTGAAGAAGGAAGCGATGCTGTTCCAGGTATTCACAAAAAATGTTTTGATGGAAGTCCAGACTTCGTTCCAGCTTGTTCCGAACCACCCCAATACCACATCTGCAATGCCTTTCAGGGTATTCATGATATTGCGGAACGTGTTGACAATGAAGTCCCAGATAGATGTGAAGATGCCTTTGATGCCATTCCAGCACTGTTCCCAGTCACCAGTAAACAGACCGATCAGAACATCCAGCAATCCCAGAAGAATGCCGGTAAATTCGGAAAAGACATTGGAGATATTCTGAAAAGCACCCTCAAAAATGGGAGCTAACAGATTGCACAACCCATCCCACGCCGCTTTCAGCACATCGGTGAAGCTTTCAAAGTCAAATCCCAGGGCATTGATGCGGTCTGTGACACCTTGTGTCAATCCGGTAAAGGTGCTTTTGATCTGTTCCCAGATGGCGATGATATTGCTTTTGAATTCGTCATTGGTTTTCCGGAGATGCACAAAAGCAGCCACCAGAGCGGCAACAGCTGCGATAATGGCAAGCAGCGGACCCAGCGACACGCCCAACGCCCCTGTTACAGCCCCGATGCCGCTTTGCACAGCAGAGAACAGGGCAGGCAGCTTGGAAATGGCGGAAAAGACTGTTCCCACACTGGAGACGGTCTTCCCCAATGCGATCAGCATCGGACCCAGAGCAGCAGCCACCAGTGCGATCTTTGCGATGGTTTCTTTGGTCTGCGGGTCTAATTGGTTCAGCTTGTCCACCAGTTCCTGAATGCGGGAAACAATGGAGCGAATGGTAGGCATCAGAATGTCAGAAAAGGAGATCGCCAACTCTTCCAGCTGGGACTTCAAGATGGTTACTTGTCCAGCAAGGTTATCCTGCATGACAGCCGCCATTTTTTCAGTCGTGCCATTATAGCCGTCTACTGTATCCGAACAGGTATCAATGGCATTGGACAGCTTTTCAAAGTCCGCCGGAGAACCGTTGATAATCGCCAGCATACCGGACATTGCCTCTTTGCCAAACAGCGAGGCAGCAGCCTGTGCCTGTTCTGCCTCGGAAAGTCCGCCCAATTTCTGTCGGAGTTGTTCCATGAGTTCCCGCAGAGAATACATCTTGCCGGAACTATCCGTCAGAGAAATGCCGTACTGTTCCATGGCAGATGCTACCGTGTCTGTCGGCTTTGCCAGATTGGTGATGGCGGAACGCAGTGCTGTACCAGCCTGTGAGGATTTGATACCGGCATTCGCCATCAAACCGATGGCAATGGCAGAGTCTTCGGCGGAATAGCCCAGAGAACCCAATACCGGAGCGGCATACTTAAAAGTTTCACCCATCATGCTGACGTTAGTATTGGCGTTGGAACTTGCGGCTGCCAGAATATCCGCAAAGTGTCCGCTGTCCGAGGCAGACAAACCGAAAGCGGTCAGAGCGTCTGTGACAATGTCTGAAGTAGATGCCAAATCTTCGCCACTGGCGGCGGCAAGATTCATGATGCCTTCGATACCGCTGAGCATATCGTTGGTTTTCCAGCCTGCCATTGCCATGTAGTTCATAGCATTCGCAGCCTCACTTGCAGAGAACTTCGTTTTACTGCCCATTTCACGAGCCTTTTCCCGGAGAGCATCCATCTCTGAACCGGTCGCTCCCGAAACAGCTGCCACCTTTGACATGGCAGAATCGAAATCCGCACCAGTTTTCACGGCAATCGTTCCCAGAGCCGTGACACCAGCAGTGACTGGCAGCAGCTTTTGTCCCACGCCAGAGATCTTATCTCCGGCATCCTGCATCTTTTCTCCGACCACACCCAGTTTTTCCAGGGCAGTGTGAGAATTGTTTGCTTCTGTGGTCAGGCGTTTCAGTTCATTTTCAGTTTCGATGATCTCACGCTGCAAGGCATCATACTGCTGCTGGGAAATTTCGCCGTTTGCAAGAGCGGTGTTTGCCTGTTCTGCGGCAGTTTTCAGTACTTCCAGCTTTTCTTTGGTGGCAGACACCGCATCTGCCAGCAGCTTGTGCTTCTGGGACAAGAGTTCGGTGTTGGTGGGGTCAAGTTTCAGCAGTTTCTGCACATCTTTCAGCTGTGTCTGCGTCCCCTTGATGTCCCGGTTGACACCTTCCAGGGCTTTGGATAGCTTGGTGGTATCGCCGCCGATTTCTACGGTGATGCCCTTGATTCTATTAGCCATACAATCTCACCCCCTTATCAAAATTTATCAAAGTCACT
>NZ_DXUU01000085.1 GCF_019417665.1 Ruminococcus sp. | reverse complement strand
CTTTTTATTATACTTCTTTTAGAACTTGGTGTAAAGATACTGAACAGGCTCTAAGAAAGCCAAGCCAGCTCACAAGGTCAAGCTGTACTTTCCCAAGGAAACAAAAGCGGTCATGGGACACACCAGAATGACTACACAGGGCAGTGAAAAATACAACTACAACAATCATCCGTTCGAGGGACACTGCGGCACAGAAGCGTTTGCTCTCGCTCACAATGGGGTGCTGTACAATGATGCTGAACTGCAAAAGAAATACTGTTTGCCAAAAACAGCTATCGAAACCGACAGCTACGTTGCGGTGCAATTGTTGGAACAGGAAAATCGACTGAATGCAAAAAGTATCAAGAAAATGGCGGAACTTGTGGAGGGCAGCTTTGTCTTTACGATTCTCAGAAATGACAACACGCTGTTTCTGGTAAGAGGCAATAATCCGCTGACTTTATACCATTTTCCGAAACTCGGAATTTACGTCTACGCCAGTACAAAAGGCATTCTGGACAACGCTTTGCAAAAGGTAAATTTAAGTGATAGGTGCTATGAAGTCGATGTTTCAGAGGGTGAGATCGTAGAGATCACACCGGACGGCAAACTCAGCAGAAATGCCTTTACAATGCAGGACTACATCCACACTATGTACAATCCGTACAACTGGAATCATGTGGATTGGTATGAATCAGACGAGCAAGAAGAACTGCTGTTGGAGTATTGTAGTATGTTTGGCGTACCGGAGGAAGATGTCTATCTGTTGTTGGATTACGGCTACGCACCGGACGAGATCGAGGAATTGCTCATGGATGCAGAGGCAATGGAAGAGGCGAAAACACTGTTGCAGTGTGAAGCATAAAACAAGAAAATGGAGGAATCAACATGAAAGAATTTATTGCAGGACTGATACTGACACTGGTGGTAGGCGGCATCGGGATCGCCATGGAATTGCAGGAAAAGGAGGTGAAATACATCGATGCCGATTGCGATTGAAATGTTTCTGGCTGGGGTAGCTTGTGGGGTTGAACTGCTGGCACTGGTCAAGAAGAGTAAGTGAAAATGTTTGTGGGAGGCTTGGCGTGATGCTGAGCCTCTTTTTTTGGAGGTAGCTATGAAAGAAGAAACAACAGTAATCAAAAGCAAGGCGATCTTTTCAGATGATAAAAAGCACCGCCTGCTGTTGCGGAAAGAATGGGACAGCGAAAAGCCCACTGCAATGGTCATCATGATCAATCCGAATACAGCGGATACCGTCAACTTTGACATGACAACAATGTTGGTCATCAACAACTTGTATCAGCTTGGTTTCGGCAGTGTCAACATTGTAAACTTGTACAGCAGGATCACGGAAAAATTGTGCCTGCGTTTCAATGGTGATGATGAGTTGATCGATGAAGATTGTGATGCAATCATAGAGCAATACGCTGCCATGAGCGATGCCATTATCATTGCCTGGGGTACTATCGGAAAGAATACCCAGCGTGTACGGGAACGGCAAAAGTGGGTGCTTGATTTGCTGGAACCGCACGCAAACAAGCTGTACCAGATCGGAAAAAATGCCTGCCACCCACTTACACCAGCGGTCAGAAGAGAGTGGACATTAGAACCCTATGAAATGGAGGAGTTTGAAGTATGATAAAAGTGACTGATTTACAGGAGATGAACCGTATTGAAAATACGGCTTTGCAAGTATACATTCGGGAAAAAGCAGAAACAATGCTGCAAGAATATCAGGTGGAAAATCTGGACGAAATCGGTTGTTTTGTTTTACTGGAACAGTCTGAAATACAGCATTTTGTTGTATCCGAAATGGAGTTTGTGGAACTGTTTGAAATCGGCGAAAAGACCTATCTGCACGGCGTAAAAATCATAGATGACAGCTACGGTGAGGACATCTTTCTGCCGGTCGAGGCGGTCAGATGTTGAGCATTCCAAAGGTAGCACAGTACGCTCGATTTTCCAGTGATAACCAGAGAAGTGAGTCCATTGATGCCCAGATACGAGCCATGAATCAGTTCTGCAAACAGAACCACTGGCAAGTAGTTTCCACCTATACGGACGAGGCAAGATCGGCAACGACGGACAACCGACCGCAGTTCCAGCAGATGATTGAAGACAGCGGAAAAGGACTGTTTGACATCGTTCTGGTGCATAAACTTGACCGCTTTTCAAGAGATCGATATGACAGTGCCATCTACAAAAAGAAGCTGAAAAAGAATCATGTCAAGCTTTGCAGCGTGCTGGAACGCATGGACGATTCTCCGGAAAGCATCATGATGGAAGCGGTTCTGGAGGGCATGTCAGAGTACTACAGCAAGAATCTGGCAAGGGAAGTCATGAAGGGCATGAACGAGACTGCTTTGCAGTGTAAGCACACTGGCGGCTGTCCACCGCTGGGATACGATGTTGCAGAAGATAAGCATCTCGTCATAAACCCTTACGAAGCAGAAGCAGTGAAAATCATCTTTCAAATGTTTGCAGAGGGTTACGGCTACAGTGCGATCATCGACCATTTGAACGCTCACGGTTACAAGACAAAACGTGGGAAATTGTTCGGGAAAAATAGCCTGTATGAAATTCTCAGCAATGAAAAATATACCAGTGTGTTTGTGTTCAATAAGGCTGCGGCAAAGGCAGACGGCAAACGAAATAACCACGCTCAAAAGGACAGTTACATTCGCATTGAGGGTGGCTGCCCCGCCATCATCGGCAAGAAATTGTTTGCACAGGTGCAGCGGATCAAGGCAAGGAACAAACGGAACGCTGGTCGCTATCACAGCAAAGAGTTTTACCTGCTGACGGGGAAACTGGTCTGCGATGTGTGCGGAAAACGAATGATCGGAAACCTGAGATTTTCGGGAAGAAGTAAGACCAGACTTGCTACCTACCGGTGCAATACCCACAGGGCGGCGTGCAATAACAAAGAGTTGAATAAGGATTATCTGGACGCTTACGTTGCTGTGCTGATCGGTGAGAGATTGAAGTCGAAAAATTTGAAGAAACTTGTTGCTAAGGTGAATCAAGAGGTGCAGAAGTTTAACCATGATTTCGATACTCACCATGAAGCGATTTCTGCACAGTACAACGGAGTGCAGGGCAGCCTTGCAAACATCACGAAAGCAATCGAAAAGGGTATCTTTACCGATGACTTGCTGCAACGGGCGGAACAACTGGAAAGCGAAAAAACAGCACTGGAAACCAGACTGCACGAACTAAAGCTGCTGGAACCTATCGCCTATGAAGATGTCGCATACCTGCATACGCAGTGGAAAGAGTTGAGGCGGAACACCGAGGAGTTCCGCACATTTGTTCAGCAGTTTGTGAAAGAAGTCCATGTGCGACCCTATGACTTTGACATTGTGCTGGATATGGGTTTGGGCGTAGTGGAGCTGACAGAAACTGTTACCATGCGGCGTGGGGAACTGTACGAGATGTTCGATTCCAAGGTAAAGGAGCAAAGAATATGTTTGAAAAATCAAAGGGTAGATACCTGACCAGGGGAGTAGATGCAGAGATTCCACTGTACTTGCAAGTTTTTCTGTGGGAATGTGTGGACAGAATGCCAGAACCGAAGGACTACTTGCAGGTGTTCCGACTCAGCGGAGATCATGGTTTGCAAGTTGTATATCATACGGCGGAACAGCCGCAGTTTGCAATGACGTACTTTGTACTGGCAGAAAAGTCAATCACAGCAAAGGTGTATATCATGGATGATGGGGAACATTGTACCATGCTGTTGGCAGAAGAATATTGATTTTTGGAGGGCATCGCAGCGAATTTTCGTTGCGATGCTCTTTTTTTGTGCTCATAAATCACAGCAGAAATTTTTTTAGAAATTTCTGAAAGAACAAATACTTATATACGCTTTTTTGATCAAGGCGAGTATAAGGAGGAAAATCATGAGCACGAAGCATGAAAACACGAAATTTGATGAACTAAAAATGGACGTTTACACACAAATGACGGACAGTCAAAAGAATTCATTTGATCCGGAAGTCAGACTTCCGGTATTTGAGGAACAGGCTGTTTGTGAGAAAAAAGAATACGATCTGTTGAATCGGGAGGACACACTGGAGAACCGGAAACGCAGAGAAAAACGTCCTAGTAAGTTGATGCAGCTGATCGAGAATGGACAATATGAGGAGGCAAAAAAGCGGATCGCAGACCAGTACTATTGTTCCGTTACTGCAGTGTCACAAAACGCAAAATGGAAATGTGAAGAAAAAACTGCAAGAAAGATACTGGAGTCCATGTTTGATCTGGTACGATATGAACCCGCAAGGGGGATCCATATGGCAGTCGCAGAAGAGGCTGTAGAACTCGGAAACGAATGGTGTGAAAGTGCAAGAACACTCTATCGGTGCTGCAAACCAGGTGGAAAATTATTGGATTCTATGAAAGAAAGAGAGTTCAGACTGACATATCAAACGTACTTACTTGCAAAGAAGATGATCTTGATCGAATGCAGCGATAAGAAAGACTACGATAACAAGGTCGCAAAGCTACATGAAAATACAGAATTGATGGCAGTGCGTGCCGCAGTAAGAGTGCTTTTTGCAAATTTGGAAAAAACGGCAGCTTGATATGGGGTGAGTCCATACCATTTGTCAGGTAAGAAAAACCTGAAAATTTGGCGTATACAATGGCAGCGGGATATGAGATAATTGTACTACAGTCAGAGCAAGGGTGCTTTGGCTATGATGAAATGAAAGGACGTGGTGCAATTGCATCAGAAGCTAATCGACTATTTTAATTTTAGAAAGGAAGAGCTGTCATGGCAAAATATTTGAGTGGTAACAAGAAATTTGAAAAAGTAACGGAGACCGATGCAAATTACATTGATCTGACAGCAGGGTTCAGTGAGATCACAGCAGATACAGGAAAGGCAGGCTGCATGAGCGTGATCTGTACCAATGGCTCAAAGCGGCTGAAACTGAATCATGACCTGTACAATGCATTGGAAATGCCGCACGCTGTTAAGATCCAGTTAGGCAAGGAACGATTAGCAATCATCGCTGTTCCGGAAGATACGGTTTCGGCATTTACTGTTGGAAAAGGCGGTGTGATCTATGCCACTTCTCTTGTTGACAAAATTGCTGAGGCAATGCCGGATATGGAATGGAAAGAAAATGCGTCTACCCGCTGCGGACGCATCGAGCAGCTGCAAGAAGACAAGAATGGCAATACCGTCGCCATTGTGTCTCTTGCTTGACCTGGGGGAGGTAACATATGGAACAGATGGAAGGATTCGTGGAGATCACAAATGAAAAGGCAGATGGAAACACTGTCAGAGGCAGACGGCTGGAAGCAAGAAAAGAGGTTTTTGTGATCGATGAGGGTACTTATCAGGGTGTGATCACAGAAGCGTTCTGGTACTGTGGTGAAGGAGAGCAAGAACGTGTGATGTTAGGTATCCAGCTGGACAACGGTATCACATTCAAGACCAGTGTCAATGGGGAATGGATCGATGCGTATCCGTTCTCCGTCCTGATCTCGCAGGCGAATATTGCTTTTGTAGAGGACTTTATCAACTGTCGTGTGGAGTTTCAGGTGCGAAACAGATCATGCGGTGAATTGGAATACTCGAATATTCGAAAGATCCGCCTTCTTGCAGAGAAGTAAGGATCTGTTTGCCGGATAAGCGAATGCCGCAGTTCTGATCGTTCGGAACTGCGGCATTTTTGCTTTGAAAGGAGGAAAAATATGAGGATCTATAGACCACCTTGCATTCCGGAACTTCCGGAAAAGCTCTCAGCGGAAGAACGGGAACAGCTTCTGGGCGGAATGCAGGAATATGAAAAAAGGAAGATTTCCCAAAATCAAATGCAGCGTTTGCGGGCAACAGAACCGTACTATCCGGTGATCCCAGTGGAGGGGCAGTACATTTTGCTTGCGGTTTCCAAGTCGTCCCATTTGGAACTGATATGGCTTTGCAGCTGGTTTCAAGTGGATTCTGCATACCGGGACAGGAACAATGTGTATCGGGTAGAACTCAACATCAATGGCAGAATGGTCACAGCAGATTATGATATGCTGTATCCTAAGGACGTGATAAAACTTTCCCGGTACGGACTGCTCATGGATATCGATCATGCCGACAGTCTGAGCCGCTATCTGTTTCGCCGCATCGCAAAGCTGGAAGTCAGGGAACAGTCTGGCAGCATGGGGTTCGCCATGCAGAACGGAGAGCTGCGATTCCGGGCATATGAAAAAGAACAGCAGGTATTGCAGTATACGGAGGGCATCACCATGCAGGCGTATACAGAAGGACTCGATCAGTTACTGACCAATCCAGCCATCATGTTTGCCTTGTGCTGTAGCTGTGCCTCACTTTTTTTGGCATATCTCAGCTTGCGGTGCAGTTTGCCGTTACAGTCATTCATCATCTCTTTTTATGGGAAGACTACGACTGGAAAGAGTACGGCACAGACCCTGATGGCATCGGTGTTTACCAAACCAGACGATAAAAAGGTCTACATTCCATTCTTCGGTACGCTGAATGCAATCGTCAAGAATTTTGCTCAGAAATTCGGGATTCCACAGCTCTTTGATGAAGCAACGGTATCTTCCGGCGTAAATCTGGAAAACCTATTCTATACTATTACGTTGGAACAGGACAAGAGCCGCTGTAACACCAATGCGGATCTGCGGGAATCAGATACCTGGAAGCTGATCACGATCACATCTTCAGAATGCAGACTGCTGACAGAAGCTCGCATGCATAACAGAGGACTGGATACACGTCTGCTCAGCTTTGAACTGGTGTTCACCGACAGCCGGGAACACAGTGATCGGATTCACGCTTTTTGTCAACGGAATTACGGTGTTCTGGGCAAGGCATTGTCAGAATATCTGTTGGCGGCAGAACCAGAAGTCATCCTGGCAATGTACGAGGAATGCAGGGACACCATGCGAAGTGCCATAGCAGAAGAAGCATATTTTGACTTGACAGAACGTCTGGTGAATGCATATGCACTGCTTTTGCTGTCTGCAAAAGCTCTCTCTTCTCTCGGCGTGACTATGGACATAGAAGCGATCACAGCGTTTCTGACAGCGAATCACAATGAGATCCGTGAGCGTACCAATATCGCCGACAAATATTATCAGCATCTGGTGACATATGCAGTGATGCATTACTTTAACTGCTGCCAGTACGATGGTCTTTTATTCCCTTGATTACAGCATGAGCAACT
>NZ_DXUU01000084.1 GCF_019417665.1 Ruminococcus sp. | reverse complement strand
ACACCACAGATTTGCAGCCTCGGTTGTTCCAGTGTATTCTACGGAATTGTTCCCCACATTCGGCACAGTACATCAAATTCGTAAAGCAGTGCTTGGAACTAAAGCCTCGCCGTCTCCCCATACAGTCAACTTGCGAACTTCGTCTTACAATTTCCTCCTGTACCTTCAAAAACATCTCTTTTGGGATAATGGCTTCGTGATCGTCTTCTACATAATACTGCGGCATTTCGCCGTTATTTTTAATGCGCTTTTTATTGAGAAAATCCACAGTATATGTCTTTTGCAGAAGTGCATCACCCATGTACTTTTCATTTTCCAGAATCAATCGAATGGCACTATCATGCCATCTTTTGTTTCCCCGTGCAGTAAGAACCCCATCACGCTCCAGTCCTCTTGCAATCTGCTGACAGCTTGCGCCTTCAAGATATTCACGATAAATTCGTTTAACTACCTCTGCCTGTTCTGAATTGATAACCAGATGCCCGTTCTCGTCCTTATCGTAGCCGAGGAAACATCTTGCATTGACCATTACTTTGCCCTGCTGAAAGCGATACTGCATTCCCAGCTTGACATTCTGACTCAGAGATTCAGATTCCTGCTGTGCCAGTGACGCCATAATGGTAATCAGAACCTCACCCTTTGCATCCATTGTGTTTATGGACTCTTTTTCAAAGTATATCGGAATGTTCTGTGCCTTAAGCTGTCGTATGTAGTTCAGACAATCAACTGTATTTCGGGCAAAACGGCTGATAGATTTTGTTATAATCATATCGATCTTACCGTCCATACAGGCCTGTATCATTTTATTAAATTCCTCTCGGTTTTTCGTCGAAGTTGCACTGATACCATCATCTGCATAGATTCCGGCAAATATCCATTCCGGATTCTTACTGATAATTTCCTCGTAATGCTCAATTTGGGTCTGATAACTGGTAGCCTGTTCTTCAGTGTCCGTAGATACTCGGCAGTAGGCTGCCACACGAATTTTCTTGACTTCTTTGGTTTTTGCCAGATTACCGATATGCTTTTTCGGAGGAATCGTTGTTACTTTTGGCATTTATGTCACCTTGCTTTCTATAAGACTGTAAAGATACTCTGCTTGCTGAACAGGATCATCATAATGAAAATTCTGCTGTCCCATTGTGAATTTTGTCTGAGGCTGGGGAATCTTTTTTCTTTTTCTCCCGATTCGGTTCATCTCAGCAGCCCGGCGGTTCCATTCAGCATTTGCTTTGGCGAAGGTTTCCTTATCAATAATCGCAGGGTAAAAACTATCTCCAAGATAACATTCTCTGCTTAGCATTCGTCTGACCATGCTGTGAACCATAGGATGCCCTGCCGCCTTTGCTGCTTCTGACAGACTCATACCCTCAATGTAGTTATGGAAAATCTGTCTGACATGTCCTGCTTCATCCGGATTTATGACAGCCATACCATTCTCTATCCTGTAGCCGTATGGTGTATGTCCCATCAGATCACCTCCTTCAGCGTCAGACCGCATTTCAGTTTGAAACCTACATAGTTTCGGTCATAAACAATAATGTGGTCAACAAACGCAAGGAACAACGCATCACTAAATTCCTGAACAGACGCCGTACTTTCAGTAAATCGAAGCAGATGTTCCAATTCTGCAATACCGGCAGCTTCACCTGTAGTATACTGACTTAATCGGGATATTTCGTTACGGTAATCTTCTGCTTGTTTTTTTAGCAGATTCATCTCCTGATTGTACATTACGGTATCAATAATTTCCTGTGAGCGAAGCCAGCGGAGTGTATTTCTCCTTTCAGTGTTTGTCTCTAACTGTTTTTGTAATTCCTGCATTCTATGAACATTTTCATCACTGTTATCAGATTTAAGACTGCACAGTAAAGGTTTCAGGATCAGTTTCCTGCTGAATATAAGCTTGTTCAGCATGGTTACAAAGGCAACTTTCAGTACATCATCACGCACATATTTTACGGAGCATTTTTTAGCGTCCTCAATATGTGCAGCACATGTCCAGGCAATCTCAGCTCCACCGTTGTGAATCCTGCGTTTAAAGTTTCTGCCGCACACTCCGCAGACAATTTTTCTTGAAAAGGCATAACGTTTCTGATATTTGTCGCTGCCTTTGATGACACCCTTTTCCGCTGCCCGCTGTCTGATAAGTGCATTTGCTTTTTCAAAGACCTCCCGGCTTACAATAGGTTCATGGTGATCAGAAACAAGATATGTTCCGACTTCACCATGGTTTGTATGCCTGTGAAAGTTATCATCAGTATAGGTTTTCTGAAACAGTGCATCGCCGACATATTTTTCATTGACTACAATGTCACGAACGGTTGACCCACTCCATTTTCCGCCCTTTCTCGTTGGAATATGCTGTGCATCTAAAAGCTTCGCAATGACATATGTACTTTTGCCGGATAAAATTAAGTCAAAGATAAAGCGAATCACATTTGCCTCCCATGTTTCAATCACCATATTTCCGTTTTCATCTCTCATATATCCATAAGGAACATAGGACATTTTGTATGTACCGCTTTGAAACTTACGCTTTATCGACCACTTTTCATTTTGAGAAATAGATGCTGATTCATCTTCTGCCATACTACTCAGTATCGAGAGTATCAGCTCACTTTCCATACTCCCAGTGTCTATATTTTCCTTTTCAAAAGAAATCGTGACGCCAATTTCGAGCAGTTCACGGACAATGGAAAGGCAGTCTGTTGTATTTCTTGAAAAACGGCTGATAGATTTCACGAGAATACGGTCTATTCTCCCAAGACGGCAGGCTTGCAGTAGATTCTGCAAGCCCTCACGGACATCTGATTTTGTACCGGTGATGCCTGAATCATAGTATAACCCAGCGTATTCCCATTCCGAATGCAGTTTGATCCATGACTCATAATGTGCTTTTTGTGTTTCAAGGCTTTCAAGCTGATCATCGTTATCTGTTGAAACACGGCAGTAAGCAGCCACACGGAATTTCTGCTTATTTGTCGTTATCGGCTTATTCGCTTCAATTTTTCTAACTGTTTTCAAGGCAGTCACCTCCTTTCGCAGTGTCCATATTAACTCTGTTTCGTGGATATATCAAGCGTTTTCGGCAATAAGTCGACGTAAAGCGGAGAGAAAGATCGGCGATTTTTTTGTGTCAGTTTGTCATATTCGTCAAAGGAAATCAGACCGGAACGATAAAGCATTTCCGTGATTTTCTGTGCCCTGTGATAATTCAGCTCATCCATTATTTGCTGCTGTTCCATACAATACCTCCCGTCAGCACTTAAAAATTTTCCCGAAACAGCTAACACGGGAGCCGTTTCGGGATTTTGAATAGAAATATTATCAGATATCGGTCTTATTAACCCAACCGGTAACATAAGAACCGGCAGGCGTTTTGCCGCAATTGGAAGCAGAATTTGTGATACGCATTCTGTTGTTCACTACCTGTCCGTCATAGAGATAGTACGTTCCGGATTTCTTTGTACCAGTTTTGGCAGTACTGGACGAATACAAGGTGACATTGTTCAGTGTGACCTTTGTACCTTTTGCGTAGGTTTTCACAACAAAATATACTACTTTGCCTGAATTGTCAAAAACGCTGTATCCTGCCTTACACGCCTTTTTCGCATTCTCCAAAGAAGAGTACGCACCTAGCTGCGACTTTGCATCTGCCCAAGACTTTCTCACCCGGTAAATCTGCTTTGTGGAAGGTGCAGAAATAGTGGGAGTTCCAGCATTCAAATAAGACTGCACCTTTTTCTTAAACTCCGCCCAATGAGGTAAAATGTACGCCGGACACATCTTGTACCGATTGTACATGGTGTTCAACTGGTCAATCGTTCCGTTTCGTCCATCACGGACATTCAGCCAGTGGGTATGGGTGTAGAGATGGCTGATGTCCAATCCACACTGTTTTAATAACGCTGCTGCCAATTTTGCTGCATTGTCCTCCGATTTTTGATCGGCAGAATTGTATGCAGAGGACATAATGCACTCGATAGCAATGGTTCTCCTGTTGCCGTTCCCAGAGCCATCAGCAGCGTGCCAGCCACTCAGGCTGTGGGGCAGATTCTGCCATGCACACACGTTATCCACATAGTAATGAACTCGCACGTCCTTCATGTTGTTATTGACCGTTGCCCTTGTGTACTGTTCCGCAGGGGTCGTGCCGCTTGCTACCGAAATCCAATCGGTGTTATGAACAGTCACACCGATAACTTTGCCCTCCATGGAAACAGAGGGCATATCGATTCTGTTGGGATTGTGTTTGGTGAGCAAATACTCGTTGATTTTTACTCCGTTCAGAGTCGTTGTTACATCTGGTCTTAAAATAGCCATATTACTTGTCCTCCTTGTCGGTCGTTTCTTCGGTTCTGCCGATTTTTGTTTGCAGAACATCAATTGCTTTTTGAATTGCAGGTGGATATGGAATCCCCATGAGCGATGTATTTTCCACGATGGAAAGCAGTTCGTTCAGGCAAAAGCTGATGCAGACTGCATCCCGGATATAGTTGGTATTCAGCAGAATATCCATCCGAACTGCAACGACGATCAGCATCAAGGTGCAGACTTTTTTCGCCAGACCGAACCAGCCAGCTTTGGAAGAAAGTCCGCCGCTTTCCGTGTGTTTTGATTTTTTCATCATGGCGGTGATGATGCCAGTGAAAAAGTCGATTGCCATAAAGACGACCAGTGTCACCAGAGCGGAGTCCCAGCCGCCAAAAATGGCAGTAAAAAAGCCGCCGACCAAGCCGACAGCCACGCAAATGGTATCTTTCATTTTCAATCCTCCAGTACTTTCAGGAATCGGATTTTCGGATGAGAATTGTTGCTTCTGCCCACCCAGGCAAGGTAATATTCGCCGTCAGAAATGCCGTTGCATTCTGTGATGGTGGTGATAAAGTTGTCCGATTGTAGCCATTGGAAATCCAGAGAAACCGCACGATTTGCATCGATCTGCGTGTTCACATACACACCAATAGGAATGTCGATCTTCTGCGGTTTCGGCACCAGATACAGGCTTCCGGCTTCGCTGGAACCCGACTGATAGGACATTACGATCTCCGCATTTTTCGTCAGAAATAAGGGATTTTCACAAATGGTCAAAACCGACTTATCCCAGTGAAAACACTCCTGCGAGTAGGACAGCACGAAATCATTTTCTGCACTGCAAAACTGCGGATAGGCAGCCAGAAAATCCTTCATGGTCTGATACCCGCCGTCCAGAATCATGCTGATGTTTGGTGCATAGGTCGAAACAGTATTCTGTCCGGACTGAAACAGAACGGTGTAATTTCTGTCGTTTGTCAGGTTATCGATCTGCTTTTGCAGGCTCTCCAAAGTACGTTCTGTTTTTTCCGAATAGACTGTGATCTTTGTGCTAAGCCCATTGATTTGTGTGCCGAAACCATCCCATTGTGCGATTTTAGCGGCAGTGATCTGATCCAATGCGGATTGATTTTCGTGGGTATGTGCTTTTTCCAGAAGTGGCTGAACAGCAACTTGAATCAGTGTTTTCACAGCATCGGTATCCGGATAATTTGTCAAATCCGGAGAAATGCCGTCCTTTCCGTCACGTCCATCTTTACCGTCTTTCCCATTTGTGCCGTCCTTACCGGGCAAACCGTCTGCACCATCTTTTCCGTCCTTTCCGGGTAATCCATCCTTACCGTCAACGCCATTCATGCCTTTCAAACTTTCCAGCCATTCTGCAGCTGTCCCTACAAAACCGTTTTCTATGGCAATTTCATAAGCAGAACGACCGTCTTTTCCGTTTGCTCCGGTTTGCATCTCTGAGAGCTTTTTCAAAAGCTGCGTATACAGATCCGGCGTAGGCGGAATTGGCGTATCCCCATCTGCGACAAAACCGGACGGTCGAATGTGAAGAGTTACTGGTACGGTTGTTGCACGCAGTGTAGTATCGCTTTCCGCATCGTAACCAAATAAACTCATCTTCACCGCACCAGGATGCAGTTCGGCAGGCAGCAAGCAGGTTGTTCCATCTATGCCAAGCACCACGTTGTATGTTTCCTCACACTGCGTGAACTGCACCACTTTGTGCAGCGTTTTCCAAGCCCCATCGAACACGAACTTCACCGAAACAAATGCAATCTGGTCAGAGGCAAGGACCTCTCGCTCCAGTGCTTCGATTTTTTGCTGTTTCACTAAGAATTTCATCATCCGTTTTTCACCTCGTTCCATGTATGGGTTTCCGTATCATATTCCAGATAGCCGTCTACACACTGGATCTTTTTCAGATAATTGTTGTAGGAATGTTCTCCGGAAGACATCCAGTTGACCGGTTTGGTGATGGCGTTCCACTGAGCGATCGTTCCTTCATATGTGATGGCTGTTAGACTTTCACAGTATGTCAGCATATTTTCCCCAAAGGTTCCGCAATTCGCAGAAATGGTAAGGCTGGACAATGCTGTACATCTTGTAAACGCAAAAGCACCAATGGAATCACACGCAACACGAGCAGTCTTCAGCTTTGCACAGCCGCTAAAAACATACTTTCCCCACGTTTTCACGCTGGCAGGCACAGTGACTTCTGCAATGGCGGTATGATAAAAGGCGTATGACTGAATCGCAGTAACTGCCTGCGGAATGGTAACAGAAGTCAGACCAGCGGTATCATTGATTATGGCATCTTCCTGTGCAAAAGCAGAATCACCAATGCTGGTCAGTGTTGCCGGAAGAGATACCGTTTTCGCATTGGCACAATGATAGAACAAACGGTCACCCAGACCAGTAATGCCATTGCTGAGTACAATCTCCTTGATCTGGTCGTTTTGATAGAACACAGAATCATGAGAGGTATAATCGTAGGTTGCACCCGTGCCACGCAGCAGCAGTTTGCCGTTGTCGTAGAGAACATAGTAGATGTTTTCGCCGCACTGTCCGGTTGCTAGGATTTCGCCTGCCGTCAAGTCATCTACCTTGGTCTGCAGTTCCGAAATCTGGCTGTTCATCGCATCCAGCCGCTTTTGCAGTTCGTCCAGTGTGGCATTCGTCTTTGCCATTTCGGCAAGCATCTCGGTCACTCTGCACTTGCCAAGAATGCACTTGCAGTAACCGCATTTGCTCTCATCCGCACGGCAGTCTGTCAGATCGAAATCCAGAATAGCTGTCGTTCCAGCACGCAGTCTTACAACTGCTAAAGTCAGATAAGTCGTCACATTGTTGTTGGTAA
>NZ_DXUU01000083.1 GCF_019417665.1 Ruminococcus sp. | reverse complement strand
GACTGAAAAAGCTGGCGGCAGAACTGTGTCACGAACCTCTGCCTACATTTTCAGAAGTTACAAACGGCAGACATTTTGACGAACTGGATGCACAGGACGCTGAAACAGTAAGATATGGCTGTGCAGACTCTGATTTTGCACTGCGGCTGTATCATATTTTCAATAACTGGTTTGACCGGTTTCTTCCGAAACATCGGTATATTGTGGAGCAGATTGAATCTCCCACAGCGGTATATCTCGGCATTATGAAGCACAACGGCGTACCTGTTGATGTGGATTTGATGAAAGAGCGTCAGCATGAGGCGGAAGGTCAGATGGAACGCATTCGGAATGAAATTGCAATGATTATCGGTGATATCCCCATTGGTGCAAATTGCAGTACCAAAGCTTTCAAGGATTATCTTTATCAAACTTTGAAACTTCCTGTTATGAAAGTCACTGCATCAAATAAAGAGGCAGCAGATGATGCGTCCATGATCATGCTGAAGGAGTGGTGTGATACTAACCGACCGGAACTTTCTCCTCTGTTCACATTGGTACAGGAATACCGGAAATGGGGCAAGATCAAGTCCACTTACATTGACGGTTATCTGAAATACCGGAACACAGCAACCGGCAGGATCCATCCGGATTTCTTTGCTCTGTCCACGGAAACAGGACGAATGAACTGCCGTAATCCCAATTTACAGAACTGCCCCCGCAAGAGCAACGATCCCATCGGCGTCCGTAATTTTATCAAAGCACCGGAAAATCATCTGATATTGTCACTGGATTTTTCGCAGATTGAACTGCGTGTGGGAGCGTTTTACTGCCGTGACATAACCATGATGGAAACCTACAAAAACGGCGGTGATATTCATGCAGCAACGACTTCTGTCATTTTCGGCTGTACCTACGAAGAAGCACAGGACAAGCACCGGAAGGAGTACAAGGAACAACGTACCATTGCCAAAAATGTAAACTTTGGTACATTTTACGGACTGTTTCCGAAAGGGCTGCAAAGCACGCTGAAATTTAAGGCAGGCGTGGACAAGACCATAGAAGAATGCGAAACCATTATCCGAAATCTGAAAGCCGGATACCCTGGACTGACCGCATGGCAGGATGAAACCAAAGCCATGGCAAAGCAGAATATGTACACAGAAACCTGGCTTGGTCGCAGACGTTATCTTCCCAATATTCGCAGTGATAATTGGGGCTTGCAGTCTTTTGCAGAGCGGTGCGCATTAAATACGCCGATTCAGGGAACAGCAGCGGATATTCTGAAACTGGCAATTGTACGTATTTTGGAGGGACTGTCGGAGCGTCCATGGCTGAAACCGATATTACAGATTCACGATGAACTGACGTTTATTATTCCGAAAGAAAAGCTGAATGAGGCGGTAGTGTTTATTCGTGAAAGTATGGAACAGTAGCCGTTTCCAGAGTTTGATCTGCCGCTTGTTGCAGAGGCATCCGCAGGTGAAACTTTCGGCAATTTAGAGGAATTGGAGGGATAAACATGGCAGCAACCCATAACAGTGAGGGATATTACTCTCCAACAGAATTTGAAGCAATGAAAAGAATCGAGAGCGAGGAACGGAAAGCACGCCGTTTAGCCGCTTTTCGCCCGCTTGTATATATCTGCTCTCCCTATCGTGGCAATACAAATGAGAACATTGAAAATGCACGGAAATACAGCCGTTTTGCAGTAGCACATCACAGCATTCCCATTGCACCGCATTTGCTTTTTCCGCAGTTTATGGATGATACTCTGGGAGAAGAGAGGCAGACGGCAATGTTCATGAATCACGTCCTATTAACCAAATGCGTGGAATTATGGGTGTTCGGCAGCAGCATTTCTGAGGGCATGGAACAGGAGATACGGTGGGCAAAACACAGGCATATGCCGATTCGATATTTCACAGAAGATATGGAGGAAGTTGTATGAACATATCGGCACAGGATGTTATCAATGCTATTTTCAATCCGGACGATACAGTATGCCTGCGTATTTTTGACGACCGGAAAAAAGGTATCTTTACCGGTGCAAAAATATCTGTGGAGGCAGGAAAATTCTTTGCTGTGGAGTCTACGCTGAAAGAACATAACAAGAAAAATCATGGTATCTTTTTTGTGGTGAACTCCGGCGGTCAGACGGACGACAGCATTGTCCGTATCAATGCACAGTTTGTGGAAATGGATGACAAAACATTCGAGGAACAGCAAACTCTGATTGATGCGTTTCCGCTGCCGCCGTCTATGATTATCAGAACCCGGAAATCTCTGCATACTTACTGGTTTGTGAAAGATGCAAAAGTATCACAGTTCCGTCCGATACAGAAGGCACTGGTGCAGTATTTCGGCGGTGATCCTGCCTGTGTCAATGAAAGCCGTGTCATGCGTCTACCGGGTTATTATCACTGCAAGCAGGAACCGATAATGGTGGAGTGTATTTCGTTTCATCCGGAACGGAGGTATACACAGGAGCAGCTGATAGAAGTGCTGCCTGTCCAGGAAGAAACAGAAGATATACCGAAAGCTGAACTGCACGGAGAACAGAAAGGCATTCGTATCGTAGAAGCGTCCTGCGACTTTATTCAGTATTGCCGGGACAATGCAGCAACCCTCTCTGAGCATGACTGGTATGCACTGATTTCTAATCTGAGTGTATTTGACGGAGGAGCAGAGGTCATACTTTCCGAGGTAGAGCAAATCTGTTTCCACATAGCCGTTTTCATCGGTTTTAAATTCGGCAACAACGTCGCCTGCATTTGCACGAATTGTACCGTCAAGAGTAACAATATCCTCAGAGGCGATCACCTGAAATACTGCACCGGAAAGATTTCCGTTCGCAAACACGGGAGTGTAGGTGGTCGGATTTACTATCATCTCGCCGTTTTCATCGGTGTAAGCGGAGGACGCCGCTGCAACAGATACGAAGCAGTCGCCGGTTTTCTGAACGCTGATTCTGCCCTTCTGGGAAGTGTTTTCCTTGTTGACTTTCACGATCGTCAGAGCGTTTTCTTCCTCCGCATTTTCAGCGGAAATCGCAAAGGGCACAGGTGTACTGTCCAGCACATACCCATAAGGAGCCTGAACTTCCACAAGCGAATATTCGCCATAGGGAAGGACTTCCGGAGTGATCAGATAGCCCTCAGAATTGGTATAAAATACATCAATTGTCGTAGGTGTTGGGTAGCTGTAGGACATAGAGATCTTGCCGCCGTTTGAATCATAAATCTCAAATCCTGCGCCCTCATAGGGAATCGTATTGCTCGTTTCAGAATCCACCTTTACCACCTTGACATAGCTTTCAAACTCTGCATTATTGATAAGATAGCGGTAGGTCTGTCCGTTTTCGCTGATATATACGTCAAAATCGGCAATAAATTCAGTACCTTCCCAGCCCTTGGTCTGGTGAACGGTGTACATACCGTATGGCATATCCTTTGTCTGTGCAAAGCCGTTTTCATCGCACACAAGATAATCTTTTTCGGAATTCTTTGCGTTTGCATAAGAACCGGAGGATTTCAGATAGACCGCAAATTCCGCGCCAACCTCCGGCGTTTCAATCTGAGTCGTACCGTCATCCGTATGCTTGATGATCGCAATATTGCCCTTGATCACGTCCTCAGTCACAGTCATAGAAATGAGATTACTTTCAATTGTGTATTTTTCCGGCTCTGCGCCTACAGAATGAACAGTCGTATCAAGCAGATATCCCTCGGAGGGAGAAATCTCCTGAACCGTGTAATTTCCGCAGACATACTCCTTTGTCTTGAAATATCCGTTTTCATCGGTCGTATAGGTGTCAACAAGCGCTCTGTCACGGTAAATGCCGTAAACTGCTCCGGCAAGTGTGCCGTCACCTTGTGCAGAACCGGTTTCCGCATCCTGTTTCACAACCTCTGCGGTAAACTTTTTGAGGATATTTTCGAATGTCTTAGTTGTAGTTGCGTTAGCCGTAAGAGTTGCCGTCTGATCGGCAGGAATCACATATTTTATCGGCACATTCTTCTCAGAAATGGTGTAAACAATTTTCTCGTTATTGCTGTCATAAACAGGAATATCGGAAAGTATCGCAATGCCGTCAGCTCCTGTTTTTATGGTATAGGTCTTACCATTTCCTGTAATTTCAAACGTTCTGTCGCCATTTTCACCGTCTTCCGACTGCTTGTTGATTTTGATTGAACCTTTTTTCAGATCATTGACAAAATTGGCGGTAACAGTCAGATCTGCGTTTCCGCTTGTCAGCGTTACATTTTGTGCCTTTGGCGTCTCATATCTTGTGGCAACGTTAATTTCAGAAACTGTATAGGTAATCGCTTTTCCCGTTTTCATATCATAAACATTGAGCGCAGAAAACTCTGCAATACCGCTGGAATTTGTTTTTTTCGTGTAACTGCTGCCGTCTGAACCGGTAACCTTGAATTCGATATCCTTGACGATATTGTCCTCGGAGGTCTTGTTGACCTTGATTTTTCCAACCTGAAAATCCTCATAAACGGTCACAGTCTGATTGGCTTTTAGCTCATAAACCTTTGTTGAAAGCTCATACCCTGTGGGAGCGGAAATCTCTTTGACGTAATAACTCCCCATAGGAAGCTTTATCGAACCTGTTCCGTCAGCGCCGATTGTGATTTCTCCGACCTTGGTTTTGCACGCAGAATCGGAGTAAACACCGTACTTCGCCGTGCTGCCGTCCACTGTGGATTTGCCCACAATCTGAGACGTTCCGTCCAGACACTTTTTGATGCGGAATGTCGCATCATTCTGAGTAATACGAAACGCCGAAGTATTCAGCGCGGTTGCGCTTTTTCCGTCCGTATTGTTGTTGATAACAACACCTTGGGAACCATTGGACTCAATACGCCAATGCGTACCACCGTCGCCGTTTCCGCTGCCGACTGTTGATGAAGTGATAAGACTTTCCGGAACGCCGATGCTTTTCAGATAGGATACCACGTCGTTTCGGGAATTGAATTCGCCCATGTAAATCCAGGCATGGTTGATATTTTTCGTCTCCGCCACAACCACTGAACCGGCTGTAATCGTCGAACCGTCCGCACACTCCCAGTAGGGGTGATCCTCCGTTTTGACGTTTTGCTTTTCAATGTCGATATTGGAAGTCTTTCCGCCGTAAGTAATCGTGCAGTTATCGCTAACAGTCAGCCAATGCGCCGTATCAACGGGCACAGGATTGTTCCAGGAAAAGCCTGTGGTTTTGTAGCCTAGTTGGGTCAAGGTGTAGTACACAAGTCCCGAACAGTCGATGCCGAGACTGTTGATGGTGCTGACAGACAGGGGAGAATATGCGCCCTGGGTGTAAATGCCGGAATAACCTTTGTTCCCGAATTGGTAGGGTGTTCCCAGCAAAGTTGCCGCTTTTGCGATGACCGTATCGGCGGATGGGAATGCAGCGTTTTCGGTGGAACTGCTTGCTGCACTTACTCCGAGAGAACCGCTTAAATTTGTTCCCAACATGGAAAAAGCGCAGAGTCCTGCCATCAGACCTGCGCCCAGTTTTTTCAATATTTTGTTTTTGAACATATACAAACTTCCTTTCAAAAAAGCACGAAAATACGTGCTGTAATGCGTTTTTTTGTTGCTGAACCTTACCGAAAAAGTCGGCGAACGAATTTTTGTACAGAACCAATCAAGGATCATATTTCATCACACTCCGCATCGCATTGTTCCCACAGCGGACAATCCTGGCAGTGTTCATAATCCATGCAGATTTCCTGCTGTTCGTCCTCCGATAATTCTCTGCGCAGAACGGTAAGGACGACGCCGTCCGCATTTTTCTCCAGTTCCACACGCACCGGCAGGCCATTTTCATCAAACAGTCCGCTAAAATTTGTCACGCCGTTTTCGGCTAAAATCTGTGAAAAAATCACCTGTTTCATAAAGTAAAACCTCCGTTGTTATCGTCAAAAAGAGAGAGCTGTCTTGTCATTTTTGCTCTCTCACCGGTATCATAATTAGAAATCAACAACTCATTGTACATACATCCACCGTCATACCGCTGCGCCAGATTATTTAATCTACTGATTTCTTCCATATGAATATTCGGCTTGTCCCAGAGTTCCCGGATTTCAGGGCAGTCATTGTAGGACACGAGAAATTTCCCCGAACAGTTCAGCAATGTATCACGCAGTCTAATATGATCTTTTGCGGTAAATCCCACATCTTTGTAGTAATTTTCCGTGGCAAAATACGGCGGATCGCAATAGAAAAAGCTCACCGGACGGTCATACTGCCGGATGAGCTTTTCAAAATCACGATTTTCAATGACAACCTTTTGCAGCCGTCTTGCAGCCATATCGATCTGTGGAAAATCGCTCCACATGGAATGGGGCTGACAGGCGAAGCTGTCCAGACTGCTGGCGTAGCTGTACCGAATCAGCTCATAAAACTTTACTGCACGGTCAATATCACGGAATTTCGGAAACAAATTTCGCTTGTGCAAATCTGCAATCCAGTTGAAGTCCTCACGAGAATTCAAGACATACCGCAGCTTGTATTTCAGCTGATTGGGTTTATCTCGTACACAGCGATACAGATTCACCAGATTGCTGTTGAAATCGTTGAACACCTCGAAATCATTGCCAGGCGGCTTGTGAAACAACACCCAGCCTGCACCGCCGAAAACTTCGATATACCGTTCATAATATGGCGGAAACCTTGCAAGTACGGCATCCCTGAGCGCCTTTTTCCCGCCTACCCATGACATAAAGCTGTTCATGTAACTCCTTTCTGCCGTTAAAATCAACAGCAGAAAAAACGTCAGAAAGCGAAAAAGCCGCTTTGCAAATGGCAGAAATTTTCTGCTGTTGGCAAAACGACCTTACCTTACTTTATTTTCGTTTCCATTTCCTCATCTGCACTTTTGGCGGCATTGCACAGCGCCATTATTGCGGCGCCCAATGTTCCGCCCAGAAGCAGTCCTATGATAAATCCAAGCATAATTTCACCACCATTCATATGATTGTCAGTTCGTTTCATCTTCATTCCCGAACTCTTTTTTCAGTCTGCCAATAATGTATTGTTGGCCCTTTCCGGTGACAAACGTCTGCTGATAGGTTTTGGAAAAGGAATCCGTTTCAAAAACCGATTCTTTCACTGCAAAGTATCCACGGTCGATGTATCTTTGATAGGGTAGATTGCCTGACATGAGAATTTCATTTTCCCTCAGCCAACGAAACAGCCGGTTTCTGCCGATGGGGATATGTTCTTCCACGGCAAGCTTTGCCATAGCGTTCATATCGATAAGATTTTCCGTATTC
>NZ_DXUU01000082.1 GCF_019417665.1 Ruminococcus sp. | reverse complement strand
TTTTATTATACTAGGTTTTTCTCTGTTTGTATAGGGGGTTTTTAGAGATGCCCATAATCTTCATAGTGCATTAAAACATGATCCAATGCTTCTTGTTTACCCTTCACCGCATCACTAATCTGTTCATATGTAAGGTCATTCTTTTCCATAGGCTTTCCTTTCATAATGATGACGTATGGCTGCAAACGCTTTCTTACGCCAATTGTAGATTGTTCTCGGCGTAACATGAAAATGCAACGCAATCTCATTGTCTGTATATCCGTACCAAAAATCTAAAATCAACACCTCTCTTTGCTTATCTGGCAACTCCAGCATGGCATCATACAGCCACTCACTGGTAATTACACAGATATGGTTTCCACTTTCCAATACTAAGTGTTCAGATGGATAAGTATCCTCTTGTATCTGCATCTCAAACAGATATTGCATTTTTTCTGTTCCCACATCCTCTCTTTTTCGTTTCCTTCTTTCTTCATTAACCGCATCCCTGCATTCATTGCGCATGACAGTTTTGGCATAGCTGTCAAATATGGCAACAATGCAACTATTGTTTTTTAAGGGAGCCGACATAATCTGTCCCTCCCTTCCTATGCAGTTTTGAGTGCGATGGTCCTATCACCCCCTTTATATTAACTAAGACGGATCTGCTCACCTGAAACCGGAAAATTTTCCTTGATTTTTTTGAATAAAATATAGTGCAATAAACATATATGTCTGTGCGTTTCTAATCAAACAGTGTCTATTGCTGTCAGAGACCGCCCTATTTGTCATCCAAAAGGCAGTGTAATTTGTCATTTTACGTTAAAAAGCACAAACAAGGGCTATTTACTAAAATCGTAATCAACAATTCACACAATGATTGGCGTGCTTGCTTATACTAATCCCTTATCGTTCTGTTGAAGAAGTTGCCAGATAGCATTATGGCGCCCAACCGCAGGCAGGCTGTCGTCTGGCAAGGGCGGGCAACGCAGAGTGACGAAATGATAGCGGCAAATTCTTCAACAGGTTGATATGGAATTAGTATTAGTACCGAATTGATGAAAAATCATTGATTTTGAATGCCTAACAAAATACGGTGCCTGTGAGTGACAAAATACGATACCTCTTAAGTGACAAATAGGGTGGTCTCTAACATATGGGTATTTGAGACTCGCCAACAAAACATTTCCATATTTGAAAAACATAAAAAAACTCCATTTCTGCCTTTAATGCAAAAATGGAGTAAAAAGAAAAGGAACATAACTTTAAACTCTAAAAGTTATCGTTATATTCCGAAATCTTTATTTAATTAAAGTTCTTACGATGCCAACAATTTCTTTTATATTTTTTAAAGAGAATTTGGTAGTATATGGATGCAGCACCAAATATCGGTTTCTGCTATGTGCATTGCTTTTTATTTCTATAAGACGAAAATTTTTCTTGTACTTTATTCTTGTTACTAAAAGCGTTAAACCAGCTATTGTAAATCCTATAGACAAAAAAAGCAGCATTACTATACTACAGATATCCGACACAGAATAATCTGGGGAATAATTCTTTGATTTGGCAATTAAAGGGATATAAATCAAGCCAATTATAAACATTACAAATATCACTATAGAAACAAAAACACTGTAATACTTATTTGCAATGACTGTCGTTATTTCATCTGGATTTAGTATATAAGGAATATTGCGATTCTGATCAATAATATCAGACAATTTTGTTTTTTTTCCACCATATTCCCATTTTTGCCCTAACATTTTATTCTTCTGTGCACCAAAATTTTCGTATGTAAAGACAATCGTTTCGTTAGAAATGCGCATAAGATTCTGCATGCAACGTATGTAATCGTCTTGGCTTTCAACATTCTCCTTATTGATCAGTTTATCGGAATACGTAATGAAATCGTGATAAAGCTTCTCGTATTTACTATAGATTACTTGCTTTTTCTCATCAATTTCACTTTCTAATAGTTTCATCACAGGAGAATCAGTAATTCCAGAACCTAAAAGCAAACTATTACACTTCATA
Organism: Ruminococcus sp.; assembly: GCF_019417665.1. GTDB lineage: Bacteria > Bacillota > Clostridia > Oscillospirales > Ruminococcaceae > Ruminococcus_C. The sequence goes on along the minus strand of NZ_DXUU01000082.1, from coordinate 5,315 downwards.
TATCTTTCTTTTGCTTCTTCCACAATAGAAATTCTACAATAATAGTAATACTCATCGTAAACTGATGGAAAATACTTTTCAGTATTTGACTCCATATTAAAACACCTCATCTTTAAATAAATGTTGTTTATTATGACAAATAATATTATTTGAACTTAAAGCGCCATATAAATATTTAGGCAGATTTACACAAGAATATTTTCTATATTTTTAAAATTACTTATGTTATAAAATATTTATTCATGTAAATCAACCGTAAAGTTTCTCATATTCACTTATAGCAAAGTTATCTGTCATTCCTGCAATATAATCACATATCGTTCGCATAAGTTTAAGATCATCTTCAACATTATCATGCATTCGGAAATCATTTATATATTTCTCAAATTCACTTCGCATTGTTCCTGTATTAACATAATCATCATCTGAGAAATTTCCTGTGGCTTTTCTAAACTTCCTAATTGCTGAATCTGGAAGTTGCTGCGGATTTGTATAATAAGCCTCAAATAAGTTTTTTATAATATACTTTCCTTTTGAATCACTTCTCTGTACATCATATGTATATAGAACTACCGTAGATAAAGCTGACTTGAAGTTGAATACAAGCTCTTTATTTTTGTTTTCACCATATAAATCATAGCTAATTGCAGATTTAATATTCTCATCTTCATATACATCACGCTCAAAAATATTATCTGCATTATCTCGTTCAATATTAAGGAGATGCATTAGATTATCACTTGATGCATTCACAAAGGTAGTAACAAGAGTGTTTACTACGATGGTTGATATTTCACTTATAAAATGCTCTTTTGACTTTACATCTGATAAATTATCAAGCGTATATTGATTATCAGGTGGCATTAGCTGTTTTAATGTATTTACTAATTCAATTACTTTTTCATTCGGAATTGATTCGCTTCGAATGGCATCCTCTAAGTCGTGATGCATTTGTGCGATCTCATCTGCTTCTCTTACAATCAATCCTTCAAACGACCATGAAGGCCTTCCATCAGGATGACAACAATATTTATAATACTGCTTGTAAAAATCTGCTTCTACATAGTCGGTACTAACCTTTCCAATTTTGTATGATAAACCGGAGTGATTCATAATTCCCCAAAGCGTATAATTGGTTAAGTTCAAACCAAACTCAATGTCACGAGATTCTAAATCCTTTAGAACACATCTTACGCTCTGTAAATTGTGCTTAAATCCATAATATTCTTTCAAGGTAGCTTGTCTGCTCTTTTTTAGTTTATATAATGAAGTTGATTTAGGGACTTGTGCAAATTCATTGTTTATTGGGCTCATAATCTCATGAAGCATCCTCTCTCCTGCATGACCAAATGGAGTATGTCCAATATCATGCCCCAATGCAATTGCTTCTGTAAGATCAGAATCCAAAAAAAGGGCTTTTGATATGGTTCGTGCTATTTGTGACACTTCTAATGTATGGGTAAGTCGTGTTCTTTGATGATCACCTTTGCTTGGTGCATATACTTGCGTTTTACCTGCAAGTCTCAGAAATGATTTGCAATACAGAATTCTATCTCGATCACGCATAAATTTATTTCGATAAGATGGTTCATCTAAACACAGATTGTTTACGTTATCTATTTCACTACATCTGCGTGCCAAAGCATAATTTGCTGCAAGCTTTTTTAATTCGCTATACATTTCCTAATAATTCCTTTCCTTCAGATTAAAATCACATGAAACAGTAAAAAACATAGTTCGCTTAATCACCTTTAAATAGATATCATTATTTTTCTTTCAAACTCTCCCCAAACCCTTTTATAATTGGATCCAAGAAATACTCCATTACAGTACGTTTATCAGTTTTGATTTCAACTGACCCGGAAAGACCGGAAATAACATCTATATTTTCATTTGAATTATCCATCTCTAGCTTTACAAGATAAACGCTTCCAAGCTGTTCGCTGTTAAACGAACTGGGGCTGATATATTTCACATTACCCTTGACCGTTCCGTATTTATTATATGGATACGCTTCGAGCTTGATTTCCGCTTCCATTCCAACTTCGATATCGGCGATATCCATATTCTTTACATAACAGACCATTTCAACAGGCGTATTATCCGGTACGATTGTTACGAGCTGTTCAGCAGAGGTTACCGTTTCTCCGATGGTATTTACGGCTATGCTGTTCACATACCCGTTTACAGGAGCTGTAATATTCTGATATTCCTTTGACAGCTTATATTTTTCAAGGTTAGTATTGATCTCGTCCAACTGACTGCCGATTTCCGAAAGCTTAGAATTTATCTGCGAACTGTACTGTGTTTCAGTATCCTTTATTTTCAATTCCGCCTGTTCCACTGCCAAAGCATATTGCTGATCTGTCAATTCCTGCGATTTAGCTTGCCTTTCTGTTCCATTTTCTTGATATTCTTCTAATTGTAATTGTCCGATTTGCTGATTCAATTCAGCATCACTTTTTTCTTTTTCTAAGTTGGAAAGCGTATTTTTATAGCTAGCGTCTGCATCTAGAATTGCTTGAATATATGGCTGCAAATCCGTATCGTAATCAGATGCTTTAATTGTTGAAACATCCTCTCCTGATTGGATTTTCTGATAGATTTCCTGCTGCACATTTAATACATTCTTCTGTGTTTCCAGCTGTTCCTGATCAATATCGAGCGTTTCTGTATTCAATTCTATCAGCAGATCGCCGGCATGAACATAGTCGCCTTCTTTTACATCGATTGCTTTAACAAATCCGCCTGCATAGGACTGAACGACATTGATATTTCCAATTGGCTGTACGCTACCGCTTGAAGTTACCACCACATCTATTTTTGAAAGACAAGCCCATATTATTGCGGCAATTAAAAGTGTAAACACCCCTAAAATGATTACCGTTCCGGCTTTATGGGCAGGACGTTCAATGATTTCTAGCAGCGACGGCATAAAATCATACTTGAGTTCTTTGTCTTTTTTACGGCTATGTTTTAATATGTACTCCGTCATTTTGTTATCCATCGATATCGCCCCTTTGCTGCTGATTGTACAAGTAATGATACAGCCCTTCCTGTTTCATTAAATTCTCATGCGTGTCATATTCCACCAGATTTCCCTTATCGATCACCATGATTTTCTGTGCGTCTTTCAATGTAGACAAGCGGTGAGCAATAATTAAAACTGTTCTGCCTTTACATATTTCTTTTAGATTATTCTGAATAATACTCTCGGATTCATAATCCAATGCAGAAGTAGCTTCGTCAAAAATTAAAATTCTTGGATTCGCAAGAATAGCTCTTGCGATCGCTACACGCTGCTTTTGTCCGCCGGAGAGACCCATGCCTTTTTCACCGATAATTGTATTGTACCCATTGGGCAATTCCAGAATAAAATTATGAGCACCGGCAATTTTCGCACAGTGTACAATCTGTTCCATAGAAGCAGTGGGCATATGGATTGAAATATTTTCCGCAACCGTTCCGTTAAACATAAAATTTTCCTGCAATACGACACCGATCTGCTTTCTCAGCATTGCCGGATTGACCAGGGAAATATCCATGCCATCTATGGAAATCTTACCGCCTTCCGGTAAATACAATCGCTGGATCAATTTTGAAATCGTACTTTTTCCAGAGCCACTTCTTCCTACAACACCGACAATTGTTCCGGATTCAATTTCAAAGCTCATTCCTTTGATGACTTCACCGCCCTGGGGATTATATCGGAAATGCACATGATCAAATATAATTTTCCCTTGTATGCTCGGCATAGATGTCTGATTGGTGCTTAACACGGGTTCTGGAGCTGTGTTGAAAATATCACCGATTCGCTTTACGGATAGGGAAGCTTGCTGATATTCCTGCCAGAGCTGCACCAACCGAAGAACTGGTCCGCTGACTCTGCCGGAAAGCATTCGGAATGCCACGAGTTGTCCGACTGTAAAATTGCCATCCATGACTGCTTTTGCACCAAAAAACAGAATTAATAAATCAAATACCTTTTGAATAAACTGTCCTGTTGTTCCGGCTGTTGCGGATACCATAGAGGTTTTATAACTTGCCTTGACATAGTCAGACTGTAAATCGCCCCACTTTTTTTCAAATTTTGGTTCCAAGGCGTAAGACTTTACCGTTTGTACCCCTGTAATGGATTCCACTAAAAAAGACTGTGTGTTTGCACCTGTTTCAAATTTTTCATCCAGACGTTTTTTGAATAGGGGAGTTACAATTGCAGACAGAACCGCATATACCGGAATGGAACATAACACAATCACGGTCAGGCTTTTGCTATAGAAAAACAGTACGACAATATATACAATGATAAAAATAAAGTCAATCATAGATGACAGCGGCGTCCCTGTTAAAAAATTGCGAATACTATCCAGTTCTCGCACTCTTGCCACTGTTTCGCCCACGCGTCTGGATTCAAAATATTTCAGTGGCAGCGCAAACAAATGCTTGAACAGCTTAAAACTTAGCATGACATCAATCCGGTTTGTGGTATGCGTAAATACATAATTTTTTGCCAGACTCAGAATCAATTCATAGATATACACAACACCGATCCCGATAGTCAGAACATTCAGTGTGGAAATGCTCTTATGAACAAGCACCTTATCTACAACCACCTGCGTCATAACCGGCGTGAGAATTCCTAAAATCTGCACCGTAAATACTGCGATCAAAACTTGAATAAATTCTTTTTTAAATTTCAGAATTGTGGGAATAAACCATTTGAAACTGAACGCTGCTTCTCTGTCCATAATTCCTTTTTTGGTAATGAGAATTGCTGTTCCATCCCAAATTTCTGCAAGTTCCTCAAGGGATTTTACTTCCGGCTGCGCTTTATCTGGAAACAACACCATAAACTGATCATCTTTGGATTTTGCGATAATAAAGAATGTATCATCCCTGTGCTTTGCAATAATCGGTGATTTTACATCTTTCAGTTTATTCAATTTTAATTTGCACAACTTTGCCCGCATTTTCAAAGCTTTTGCCGATTGTATGATCTCAATTTCTCCGGTTTGTTTTCCTTCGTCCAAAACAGATAGATTTTCCGCCTGCTTCTTTGTAATGGGAATACCGTGAAATTTCATGACAATCAAGAAGCAGGATAAGCCGCTATCTTGTATTTTCTCCATGTTTCGACTCCTTTTTCAAAAAATATGCAGCAACACAAAGCCACTGCATATTCTTTGCTTTTTTCAATATCAAACTTACTGCACCGAAGTACCAACCAGCAACTGATCCATCACAGACACATCGGTTGTAGGATCCATCATATTTACGCCATCGGAAATATTATCTTCCGCTGCAAATGCAGACAT
>NZ_DXUU01000081.1 GCF_019417665.1 Ruminococcus sp. | reverse complement strand
TGAGCGTGGCCTTATCTTGATCGCTGAGCTCAATCACATATTTGAACGATGGCATGCAACATTTTTTACGGACAAGAGAAATCGTCATAACACAATTAGCGAGGCCGGCCATGTGCGGACTCTGGCCGACCTCATATCATTAATTTACTTTTATCATACGATAGCCCACACCAATATGTGTTTGGATGTATTGCGGGGACTCCTCTGTTGGCTCCAGCTTTTTCCGCAGTGTTGCCATAAATACCCGCAGGGAAGCCACATCGTTATCCCAACTGTGGCCCCAGATATTTTGTGTGATAAAGGTATGGGTCAGTACCTTGCCGACATTCTTGGACAGCAGACACAACAGCTTATACTCAATGGGTGTCAGGTGAAGTTCGCTTTCATCCAGATAAGCGCATCCCCCGGCATAATCCACTTTCAACTTACCATTCACAAATATAGAACTGGCAGTAAACATCTCTGCCGTCATCAGAGAGAGTCTTCGCTGCGTCACCCGAAGTCGTGCCAGCAGTTCTTCTACCGAAAAGGGCTTTGTCAAATAATCGTCCGCTCCGGCATCCAGCGCCTTGATTTTATCGTTATCCTCGCTTCGGGCGCTGATTACAATAATCGGAACATTGGACCAGGAGCGAACCGTTTGAATGACTTGAACGCCATCCATATCTGGCAAGCCCAAATCCAGTAAGATGATTTCAGGATTGTGCGATGTGGTCTCCATAATGGCTGCCGAGCCATTAGGTGCTGTCACATAACGATAATCATTTGTTTTTAAAGTGGTCGTAATGAGATTTCGTACAGACGGGTCATCCTCAACCACTAATATCAAAGGTTTATTCATGAAGTTCTACCTCCCCGGCGGGTAATGTAAATGTGAACACAGTGCCATTTGGCTGATTGTCTGATACGGAAATCGTGCCGCCGTGGGCGGTCACAATGGACTTACAGAGGGACAGCCCCAATCCAAGGCTTCTGCGGCTGTCGACCACTTTATTGGCTCCACTATAAAACATATCGAAAATACGGGGTTTCTGCGCATCGGGAATCCCAGGGCCGTTGTCGGAAACGGAAACCGTGACCCATTGCTCTTTTTGATCGGTATGTATTTCAATTACGGAACCGACAGGGGTATATTTGATGGCGTTATCCACCAAATTGATAATAACCTGAACGATCAGCTTCGCATCAATGTGGGCAAGGATAAAGTCTTTACCGCTGGTCACACGAATGGTGTGTTCTTTACTCTTTCTGTTGATGTGCTTCAGTGCTTCAGAAACGACCTCATCCATGAGTTCGATACTCCAAGTCAAATTGACCTGTCCGCCCTCAATTCGTGTGACTGCTAACAAATTTTCAACCAGATTGATTAGCCACATGGAATCGTCATAAATATCGGTAAAGGTCTGCTCCCGCAATGCATCATCCATCTTTTTATAATTTGCAAGCAAATTGCCTGCGCTGCCAGAAATCGCTGTCAAAGGGGTTCGAAGATCATGGGAGATTGCCCGCAGCAGGTTGGCACGAAGCTGTTCATTTTGTGCCAGGACAGCCGCTTCCTCTTTTTCTTTGGCGTTTTTGATGTTTTCAAGTGCCAAAGCACACTCGCCCAGAATAGAGAGGAGTACGCTGTTTTCGAAAGAGTCCAGCGGAATACCGTTCACCGCAATACCAGCCACTCCATATACATGCTGGTTGACCCGAATCGCAAGGTATAAACACTTTGCACTGGATAATGTATCTGTTGTGGCACCGGCGTGTTTATTGTTTCGGAAGACCCAATCGGCGACTGCTTTCTCGTTCTCAGAAATTAAATCTTCCTGAATGCTATTAACAGCACGAAAAACGTTAGGGGTGGCAAGTTCTTTACCATCAGACAGGTAGACGACAATATCTTTTTTCAGCAGCTTCATGAGCTGCCCTGCCGTAGCGGTGATTACCGCATTCTCATCCTGCTCTTTTTGCAGAAGCTGGTTGGTTTCAAAAAGAATCTTTGTACGGTAAGCTGTATGGGCAGATTGTTTCGCATTTTCTTTCAGCCGGGTAGCAAGAGATCCGGAAAGCAGTGTTACTATAAACATAATGGTAAAGGTAACAATATAGTTTGGATCGTCAAAATGGAATGTCAGTCTCGGAGTGGTAAAAAAGAAATTGAAAACCAGCACACTGACAACCGAGGTCAGAATCCCGCACAGTCGGTTGGTTGTGATTACAGCGGTCACAAGTACGCCTAATATGTAAACTGCGATAATATTACTCTCCGTGAACCCAAGAGCGTCAAAGCCACAGCCAATCAGTGTAGCTACCAGCAATACGACTATACTCTTCAGAACATCACGCAGGGGCATCGCATCTACCTGCGCCTTTCTCTTTTTTTCCTGATAGCTGGTTTCTGTGCTGGCATCCGGTATCACATGAATATCCAGATTAGGTACGCTGGAAATCAGGCGTTCCGTCAAGGTGGGCTTGCTGAAAATATTCTTTCGTGCAATGGTACTTCGTCCAATTACGATTTTTGAGATGCCGGAAAGACGGGCAAATTCCGCAATCTGATAAGGCACGTCATCGCCATAACTTGTCTCAATCGCAGCGCCAAGTTGCTGGGCCAGACGCTTATTATCCTGCAAACGCTTTTTATCATCGTCACTCATCGCCGCTGTATTTGGCGTTTCCACATAAAGAGCGGTAAATGTTCCCCGAAAGGCTCTTGCCATCCTTGCAGCAGTCCGAATGATTTTTGCGTTGGATGGCGACGAGGAAAGACATGCCAGAATGCGCTCGTCTGTATGGTAATCGCCCCGGCTCTGTACTCTGGCGCTTTCCGTCAGCAAGTTCACCCGGTCAGCGCACCGACGGAGGGCGATTTCCCGCAATGCGGTGAGATTTTCCAGCGTGAAAAAATTAACTGTTGCCCGCTGCGCCTGATCTTCCCGGTACACATTTCCACTTGCCAGTCGTTCCAGCAACTCCGCAGGCTCAATATCCACCAGTTCTACCTGATCTGCTTGATCAAAGGTGGAATCCGGAATGCGCTCCCGCACAAGAATTCCGGTGATAGAGGCTACTGTATCGTTGAGACTCTCGATATGTTGGACATTTACAGTCGTATAGACATCAATTCCAGCATTTAGCAGTTCCTGAACATCCTGATACCGCTTCGTGTGCCGACTGCTTTCGGCGTTGGTATGGGCCAACTCATCCACCAGTATGAGCTGGGGATTTCGCTTGAGCGCAGCATCAATATCAAATTCACGAAGGGTCATTCCTTCGTAAGCAACTTGTTTCACAGGAAGCTGCTCCAAGCCGTCCAGAAGTGCCATCGTCTGGGGGCGGGCATGGGGTTCTATGTATCCGGCGACCACATCGATGCCACGCTCCTTCGCCTGATGAGCCGCCTGAAGCATGGCATAGGTCTTTCCGACACCTGCGGCATAACCGAAAAAGATTTTGAGTTTTCCGCTTTTCTTAGTGGATGCATCGTTACGGATCGCACGAAGAAGCTGATCCGGATCTTGTCTTGGCAGTTCCATTTTAACCCCCCTATCTGTCACTCAAGTAAAAGCGATTCCCTTTTTCAATATTATAACACACAATGTCAAAACCTACATCTGCGACGGATCCACGGCAAATTTGTTCAGGCATCCAATGAAAAAATCGATGACAGGTGATTTTTGGGAATCCCTCCATAGTGCCATTTGTGTGATTTGATTCTGGGTAATCGGCTCAATGGGCAAGTCAGCATATTCCATCACAACCGGGGCGCAACGAAGAAGCACCATCCGTGTATTATAATGAGTTTTTTTTGATATGTCTGTATTCTCTGGTAAAAAAATTATGTCCAATTTGTGTGTTTCCAGTTCTCTGCACAATTCACTTTCTTCTCCGCTGAAAATATGGATAGAGACATCTGGATGCTGCTTTCCGTAAGTCTCGAAAGCATCTGCGAGACCGCCTGCCATGAATGGGTTGGAAAAACCAATTCGCAAGCTGTTTTCGCCGTAAGTCAGAGCAGTTTCTTGTCTATTCCAATTGTTTTCCAGAAAAACATCCAGTTTTTTCGTCAGAAAGTACCCAAAAATGAATATGGCTGATGTACTTACAAGTAAAATAACATCCTGCATGGATTCACCCCCCAATTCCTTTGATTTTTCTTAAAATCAAGTATGAAAGCACCTTTGCAAATTTCTGTTACTTCCCAACGCCAACATGGTATCTCCTGCTTTCAGCACTGTGTCTGAAGAAATAGATAACTCCAGCTTGCCGCTTTTCTTGATTCCCATAATGTTAATATTGAATTTTTTACGAATATCAAGCTCTCCAATCGAATGGTTCGCCCAATCTTTGGGAATGGGAATCTCAAACATGGCATGATTTTCATCCAGTTCTATGTAATCGAGAATGTGATCCGCACTGTAACGGATTGCTGTCCACTTTGCGAGCTGTTTTTCCGGGTAGACTACTTCATTTGCACCGTTACGCAGCAAAAATTTTTCCTGAACATCAGTTGCAGCTCGGGAAACTACAAACCTCGCTCCTAATTCACTGAGCAGAGAAGTCGTTTCCAATGAACTTTGAAAGTTGTTGCCGATGGCCACAATGCATACATCATAGTTGCGAACACCGAGAGATTCCAGGAAATCGGCATTCGTACTGTCTCCAATCTGTGCATTGGTAACAAGGGGCAGAACAGCCTCTACACGTTCCTCCGAAGTATCTACCGCCATCACTTGATGACCCAAATGATTCAAGTGCAGGGCAATATGCTTTCCAAATCGCCCCAGACCAATTAGAAGAATTGATTTCATAATGTCTCCTTTATCCTACTGTTATTTTTTCCTTTGGTAGTTTTGAAACTTTCTTTTGTGCACTGGACAAGGCCGCAAAAATCAATGTAAGGCCACCTACTCGCCCAAAAAACATCAGCAGAATCAAAAAACTCCGTGAGAGCAGATTCAGTTCCGGTGTAATCCCCAGAGACAGGCCGACTGTGCCAACAGCCGAGGCAGTTTCAAAAAGGCAGGTAAGCATGGGAAGTCCTTCGGAAACGCTGATGATAAGGCCACCGGTACAACATAGCGTAATATACATTAGCGAAATTGTCGCTGCGTTTTTTACGACATCATCATCGATGCGACGTCCAAAGAGGTGTGCATTTTCTCTGCGCCGAAAGGTGGAAATTGCAGTAGTCAGCAAAACAGCAATGGTTGTTGTTTTCAAACCGCCTGCGGTAGACCCGGGACTACCGCCGATCAGCATCAGCGCAATGGTGATAAATTGTCCGGCCTCACTCAAATCCGTTAAATCCACTGTATTAAAACCCGCCGTTCGTGGTGTCACAGCTTGAAAAAGAGAAGATAAAAGCCGCTCCTTTTGGGTAAGATCAGCAAACTCAAAAAAATAAAAGTACATTGCCGGAACGATCAATAAAACCGCTGTGGTACAAAGAATCACCTTACTCTGCATCCGATATTTGTGCAAATGCAATCGGTTTGTCCGAATATCATCCCAAGTCAGAAAGCCAATGCCGCCAAACACAATCAAGAACATAATCGTAAAGTTTATGACTGGATTCGCTGCATAGCTGGTCAGGGAGGAAAAGGGAGTGCGCACACCCAACAGATCAAAGCCTGCGTTGCAAAAAGCGGACACGGAATGAAACAGTGCCATCCAAAGGCCAATTTTTCCGAAGTCACGGCAAAACACCGGCGCCATCACGGCTGCACACAGCAGTTCCATCACCAGTGTCACCCTGACGATAAAGCCAGTCAGGCGAACGATTCCCCCTACCTTTGGCGCTGAAATCGCCTCCTGCATGGTACTGCGCTGCATCAAAGAAATCTTCCGACCGGAAATCATTGCAAAGGATGCGGCTACGGTAATAACCCCCATGCCTCCAATCTGAATCAGCAGTAAAATGACAAACTGGCCGAAGGCCGACCAGTATGTTGCCGTATCATGTATAATGAGTCCGGTTACACAGACTGCTGAAGTAGAAGTAAACAATGCCTCCGAGAAAGGCGTTGCCAGTCCGCTGCGACTGGAAAACGGTAGCATTAAAAGGAAGGTGCCGAAAAGGATCACACCGGAAAACCCGAGGATGATAATTTGAAACGAAGTCAACTTCCTTTTTAACAACACTACTCCCATAACTGCAATCCTCCTTTATACCCCTTTATGTGCCCTTAATCATAAATCAAAGGGCGTAAAGAAGGTAAAAGAGAATGTGTATCTGTATTAAGGCCGTCTAAAGATGCAGGACTTATTCTTTTTTATCACGATCTTGTGCCAGAAATTCAATCAGCCGTTTCCTTGTCAGAATCCCGCATAGAACATTCCGGCCATCAACGATGGGGACAAAATTCTGATTCAGCATGGAAGTTACAACTTGCTCGAAATCTGCATCTATTTGTAACGTAGGGCAAAAATCTCTGCGAACAATGCTGCCAAGTCGGTATCCCTCCTGTACTTTCAAGTCTGTTGTCTGGCAAACAAGAAGGTGGCGGAGGAAATCTCCCTCCGTCACGCTTCCAATATACTGTTCCTGATCATTCAGTACCGGGACAGCGGTATAGCCATGTACCATAAACCGTTCCAATCCCTGACGAATCGTATCCTTTTCATGAAGAAATACAGTGGAGATTTTGGGAATCATGATTTTAGCTATGTTCATTTCACCCCTCCAGAATACCGTCCAGCACCAGATTGACTTCCAGCACATTGACGGTCTCTTCACCAAAGATGCCAAGGAACCGACCGTCGGTGCAGTTTTGGATGATCTCACGCACTTCATCTTCGGTCATATCATTTGCCTTTGCAATGCGTGCTACCTGATATTCCGCTGCTGCCGGGGAAATATGGGGATCAAGCCCACTGCCGGAACAGGTGACAAGGTCCACCGGAACAGCTGTTTCGTCCATTTCAGAATTTGCATTGCGGAGCTTTTCTACACGTTCTGCCACAAGCTGTGCATATTCCTCACTTGCCGGAGAGAGGTTGGAGGGAGCGGCGTACATCAGTGCCTTTCCGTTTTCATCCGTATAGGTTGAAACATCAATATTCATAATGCGCCCCCACATATGGGCTTCATCTGTATATTGCTGCCCCAGCAACTCACAGCCATATTTTTTCCCGTCTACTTCAATGATGCTTCCGTCTGCATTGTCCGGGAAAATTAGCTGAGCAATTCCTGTGACAACACCCGTATAGATCACGCCGCACAGCAGAGTAAAGATTAAAAAGATCATACCTGCCTTTGGTAATACACTTTTTATTGTTTTCATGATATATCCCCTCCTTTTGTGGTAGACAAGGTGCCCGCAGTCGTGGCAATTTTCTTTTTCCCAGCCAGGC
>NZ_DXUU01000080.1 GCF_019417665.1 Ruminococcus sp. | reverse complement strand
ATTTTTTCAAAACCGAATCCCACAAGCCGGAGCCGAAAGGCTCTGGCGGTCGTACCGGAAAAATTTCTATTGGTGTATCTTACACAAGAAAACGGCGAAATTTCTACGTTTTTTCTGTCTGTTTAGCCGCTTGCTATCCTTGAATTTTTATGGTAACATGGTTATAATGGGAATGGAATCTCGATTACAAAACTGCCCCTTGAGGGCGTTAAAATAAATGATGCAGACTTGCTTTTTGGCAGGTCTTTTTTATTGGGAGGGTAAGAACAATAGCAAGATTTAAACCGACCCGTTTTATGGCGGAGGATTCCAAGTATAACAAAAAGGCGGCAGACTATGCCGTCTCTTTTATTGAGTGTCTGAGCCACACCAAAGGCACCTGGGCAGGAAAGAAATTTGAACTGCTGGACTGGCAGGAACAAATTATCCGTGACCTGTTTGGAATCTTAAAACCGAACGGCTATCGGCAATTCAACACGGCTTACATTGAGATTCCGAAGAAAAATGGCAAATCAGAGCTTGCTGCTGCCGTTGCTCTGCTATTAACTTGCGGTGACGGTGAAGAACGTGCCGAAGTTTACGGTTGTGCTGCCGACCGCCAACAGGCTGCCATTGTATTTGACGTAGCAGCGGATATGGTACGAATGTGCCCTGCCCTTTCCAAGCGAGTGAAAATCCTGACCTCACAAAAGCGTATCGTGTACATTCCGACCAACAGCTTCTATCAGGTGCTTTCGGCAGAAGCCTACTCCAAGCACGGTTTCAACATCCACGGCGTGGTGTTTGATGAACTTCATACGCAACCCAATCGGAAATTGTTTGATGTTATGACCAAAGGTTCCGGTGATGCGAGAATGCAGCCTCTATATTTTCTCATCACCACAGCCGGAACGGATACCAACAGCATCTGCTATGAAATCCACCAGAAAGCGAAGGATATTCTGGAAGGCAGAAAACATGACCCGACTTTTTATCCTGTCATTTATGGTGCAGATGAATCTGAGGACTGGACTGACCCAAAGGTCTGGAAGAAGGCAAATCCGTCACTGGATAAAACTATCGGTATGGATAAGGTGGTGGCTGCGTGTAATTCTGCAAAGGAGACTCCCGGAGAAGAAAATGCTTTTCGACAACTGCGTTTGAATCAATGGGTAAAACAGGCGGTGCGTTGGATGCCGATGGAAAAATGGGACAAATGCAAGGTCGCTTTTGATGAAGAGATGCTTGCAGGTCGTATCTGCTACGGTGGACTCGACCTTTCCAGTACAACGGATATTACAGCTTTCGTGCTTGTCTTTCCTCCAACAGAAGATGACGAGCATTATTATGTTCTACCCTACTTCTGGCTGCCAGAGGAAACACTGCCACTCAGAGTAAGGCGTGACCACGTTCCATATGATGTATGGGAACGGCAGGGTTATCTGAAAACTACTGAGGGGAATGTTGTCCATTATGGCTTTATCGAAAACTTCATCGATGAACTGGGGCAGAAATTCAACATCAAAGAAATTGCATTTGATAGATGGGGTGCAGTACAGATGTCGCAGAATCTTGAAGGCCTTGGTTTTACAATGGTTCAGTTCGGACAGGGTTACAAGGATATGTCACCGCCTACAAAAGAACTGATGAAACTGACCCTTGAACAGACTCTTGCTCATAACGGTCACCCGGTTCTCCGCTGGATGATGGATAATATTTTTATTCGCCGTGACCCTGCAGGAAACATCAAGCCGGACAAAGAAAAATCCACAGAGAAAATTGACGGTGCGGTTGCCATGATTATGGCTCTTGACCGTGCAATCCGCTGTGGATGCGTTTCTGATGATTCTATTTATGATTCGAGGGAGATGTTGATTTTATAGATGTAGTTACTCCTACAAACTGGAATTTTCATCACTATTTATCTTCATATGTTATCACACTTCTACCTCAATTATTTTAATTCCTCTGCTTTAACAAACCACTCTGGTCTAATGCAAGCATCGTCTGAAAGCCTAAGTATAAGGTTATCATCACACACAAAGCTACTTCCTATCCATTCATCATATAATCTTAATATTGCCTGTTGCAAAAATTCTATTGTTTTTTCATTGGCAGTTTCTGGCGGATATCCCATATCGAATATCACATCCGTCAAAGGAATCAAGTATTCAATGCAATAGTATTTACTATTATTATAGTAATCCGTACTCATTCCATGTATGCCAAGAAGCTCTTCAATATTTCCGACCAATTCAGGACAATAAGACAATAAAGAAAAATACTGATTCTTCTCTAAATGTGACCGGAATGCAAACCCGTTTACGCAGTAATCTTGAATCTTGTTATATCCCAATCTAGATCTAAGATAATAAATATTTCCGCCAGAATATCTAAACTCATCCTCAAGAGGTTGCAATTTTCCCTTATAATACAAATCAATATGTCCTTCGTTCGGTCTGAAAATTATCTTATGTTTTTTAAAAAATTCAGATAGAGGAGAGTCTTCTATTAAAAGTTGTTCAAGATTATTATTTGCTTTTATATCAGTTCCATTCAATCTTCGAGAAAGATGGAACATCTGGATATGTTCTAGTGTCTCATCTACAACATAATCAGAAAGAAAATCTCTAACCCACTCCCACGGTTGCTTTTTCGTATCTTTATAAATGGACATAAATATCTGTGCCATCTCACTAGCAGAAAGATTTAATAATTCCATTACTCCCTGTTTCAAAGACTTTTGTGTTGTAGCATCTATATATTTCATTATTATTACCTTCTTTTTAAATCCCACTATTTTTCATTAAATATCAATCATAAGCAAGTTGTTAACACACCACCAACTTCCGATTTGTAAGGCTGATGCCCTACATACTGTTAAGCATATTATACTACACCTATATACGAAAAGTCAAGAAAGGAGTTGATTCTCATGGGTATTTTCACCGGGCTCTTTAAGTCCAGAGATAAGCCGACCAACAGCTATGACAGCCCCAGCTACAGCTATTTCTTCGGACGAACGAACAGCGGTAAACGTGTCAATGACCGTACCGCCATGCAGCACACAGTGGTTTATGCCTGCGTGCGGGTTCTGTCAGAGGCTATCGCACAACTGCCACTGCACCTATACAAATACAACGAGAAAGGAAAAGAGCGAGTGCCGCAGCATCCGCTCTATTTTTTACTCCACGATCAGCCAAATTCCGAAATGACTTCTTTTGTTTTCCGAGAAACCTTAATGTCTCATCTGCTGATTTACGGCAATGCCTATGCACAGATTATCCGAAACGGCAGAGGTGATGTTTTAGGGTTATACCCTCTGATGCCGGATAAGATGAAAGTTGACCGTGATGAGAAAAACCGTCTGATATACATTTACAACCGTTATGATGAAGCAAATCCGAATCTGAAAGAACAGGGCGACATCATTCTTTACGCCGATGAAGTTCTGCATATTCCGGGTTTAGGTTTCGATGGGCTGGTTGGATATTCGCCGATTGCACTTGCGAAAAATGCAATCGGCATTTCTATTGCCTGCGAGGAATATGGAGCATCGTTTTTCGGAAACGGTGCTTCACCAAGTGGCGTGTTGGAACACCCCGGGGTAATCAAAAATCCGGAACGTGTGCGTGATGCATGGCAAAGAGCCTATGGCGGAAGAAACGCCCACAAGGTCGCAGTTTTAGAGGAGGGCATGAAGTTTACTCCTATTGCTATTCCAAATAATGAAGCACAGTTTCTGGAAACCAGAAAGTTTCAGATCGAGGAGATTGCAAGAATGTACCGTGTACCGCTCCATATGATTGGCGACCTTGACCACGCAACATTCAGTAACGTGGAACATCTATCATTGGATTTCGTGAAATACAGCCTTGACCCTTGGATCGTTCGATGGGAGCAGTCTTTGCAGAAAGCACTTCTTTCTGATTCTGAAAAGGGGCAGTATTTTGTGAAGTTCAATGTAGACGGACTTCTGCGTGGCGATTATGCTTCCAGAATGCAGGGCTATGCTACTGCAAGACAAAACGGCTGGATGTCGGCGAATGACATCCGTGAAAAGGAAGATATGAATTTGATTCCTGATGAAGATGGAGGTAACCTGTATCTCGTAAATGGCAGCTTCACCAAACTTGCTGATGCAGGTGCATTTGCAAATCCAAAAAAGGAGGAAAAAACCGAATGAAGAAATTCTGGAATTTTATCAAAAACGAAGATACATCGGAAACTGAGTTACTCTTTAACGGTCCCATTTCAGAAGATACTTGGTGGGGCGATGAAGTGACACCTGCTTTGTTTCATGATGAACTCGCAAAAGTCAGCGGAAACTTGACAGTCTGGCTGAACTCGCCGGGCGGCGATGTGTTCGCTGCAAGTCAGATTTATTCTATGCTGAAAAATCACAAAGGCAAGGTTACCGTAAAAATTGATGGCATTGCTGCCTCCGCTGCGTCTGTTGTGGCAATGGCAGGCGATGAAACCTTGATTGCACCGACTGCCCTAATGATGATTCACGACCCTTCCACATCAGCAATAGGCAATAAAGCAGATATGGAAAAAGCAATTGAACTTCTGGAAGAAGTCAAAGAGAGCATTATTAACGCCTACGAAACCAAGTCCCATCTCAGCCGAAACAAGATTGCAAAGCTGATGTCCGATGAAACCTGGCTCAATGCGAAAAAGGCTCATGAAATGGGATTTGTGGATGGGATTCTCTTTGCAGAGAAGAAAATGCCTGTTGTTCCTAAAGAGGAAGAACCGGATGAAGAAGAAAAAGAAGATACACTTACTGCAATGACCTATTCCAAATCGAAGAATCTATCTGCATTCTTATCCAAAGTATCTGCATCAGCAGAATCCGTTACAGGCACACCGATTGACCAGTTTGAAAAAAGACTGGCATTATTGAAATATTGATTGGAGGAATTGATTATGACGATTAAAGAACTCAGAGAAAAGAGAAACAAGGCTTGGGATACTGCCCGTGATTTTCTTGATAGCAAGCGAAATGCAAACGGCGTTCTCAGCGAGGAAGATTCCAAGACCTACGATGCGATGGAACAGACCATTGTTGATCTCGGAAAAGAAATTCAGCGTCTGGAAAGACAGGCTGAAATCGAAGCTGAAATGAACAAGGCAACTTCCACTCCTGTTCTCGGCAAGCCTGCCACACCGGACGTAACGGAAAAGACAGGTACGGCAAGCGATGCCTACAAGAAGGCTTTCTGGAATAGCGTCAGAAATCGTAACTGGATCGATGTCCATGATGATTTGCACATTGGTACAGATGCAGAGGGCGGTTATCTTGTTCCAGATGAGTTTGAACGAAAACTGGTGGAAGCGTTGGAGGAAGAGAGCATTTTCCGCCAGATGGCAACCGTTATCAAAACTTCCAACGGCGACCGCAAGATTCCGATTGTTACTTCCAAGGGCGAGGCTGTCTGGATGGACGAAGAACAGCAGTATTCTCTTTCTGATGATACGTTCGGACAGGCATCGCTTTCCGCATATAAGCTTGGTACAGCAATTAAAATTTCAGAAGAACTTTTGAATGATTCTGTTTTTGATCTGCTGTCCTACATTGCAAAGGAGTTCGCAAGAAGAATCGGTTCTAAGGAAGAAGAGGCGTTCTTCGTTGGTGATGGCAAGGGCAAACCGACCGGTATTTTTAATGCTACAGGCGGTGCGGAAGACGGCACTTCCACCACAGGTGCAAGCATTACATTTGATGATGTGATGGAACTCTTCTATTCTCTCAGAAGCCCGTACCGCAAGAAAGCGGTGTGGGTGCTCAATGATTCCACTGTCAAGGCTCTCAGAAAATTGAAAGACAACACAGGAAATTACATCTGGAGTCCGTCTGTGCAGGCTGGTGTTCCGGACACCATTCTCAATCGCCCTTACAAGACATCCAGCTATGTGCCGGAAATCAAGGCAGGCAACAAGTGCATGGCATTCGGTGACTTTAGCTATTACTGGGTGGCTGACAGACAGGGACGCTCCTTCAAGAGACTGAATGAACTCTTTGCTATGACAGGGCAGGTTGGTTTCCTTGCAAGTCAGCGTTTGGATGGCAAGTTGATTCTTCCGGAAGCTATTAAGACACTCACCATCAAGAAAGCGTAATCAGAGAAAGGGGTTGGAGTGGGTGGTAACTTTACAGGAAGTCAAGCAATATCTGCGTGTGGATTTTGAGGACGATGATCCATTGCTTCTCTCCCTTATTTCAACTGCAAAACAGCTGGTAATGGATGTAGGAAGAATGGACGAGGAACGCTTTTCAGAAAACGAAGATGTGGTACGAACAGCGATGCTCTACACGGTTTCTTATCTCTATGAAAACCGCAATAACGCAGACTTTTCCAAGCTGACATTAACGCTTCGTGCCATGCTGTTCGCACAGCGAGAGGGTGTGATTTGATGGAAATTGGAACACTGAATCAGAGAATCACCTTTCTGGAGAATCGTGTCGTTACCGATGAAATCGGCAATCACACCGCCGTATGGGACGAAGCTTTTTCCTGCTGGGCAAAAGTGACTTTGAAAGCTTCTTCGGAGCATACGGACGCTGGTGTGACCAAAGAAACACAAACACTGGAATTCCTCATTCGGCAAAGTCAGCACTGGATGCCGTCTGTAACAGGCAACCGAATCTTGTTTCGGGATGTTACATACAACATCACCAGTGTTACACCGGATTATCTGCACAAGGACTATCTGAAACTTACTGCAGAAGCCAGAAAGGCAGGACAAAATGACCAGTATTGACAATCTTGCGGAGGAAATCATGCAGGGCTTGCAGGAATATGCAGACCTTGCGGATACTGCCATGAAAAAGGCTGTCCGGAAAACCGCCACGCAAGTGAAAAATGAGATCTCTGCCAATGCTCCGTCAGACACGGGAAAGTATGCGAAAAGCTGGGCAACGAAAAAGACTGGCGAAAACAGTCACTCTTTGGAGATGACTGTCCACAGTAAGAATCGTTACCAACTGGCACATTTATTGGAGAAAGGCCATGCCAAGCGTGGCGGTGGACGTGTATCCGGCAAACCGCACATTGCTCCTGCGGAAGAAAACGGTGTACAGTTGCTGGAGCATTTAATTGAGGGGGCTTTGTCATGACTTACGAACAGATCGCAGAAATGATGGAAGAGATGGGACTGCCCTTTGCCTATCATCATTATGCGGAAGGCGAATCGCCTGAACCGCCTTTTTTGCTGTTTTTATCTCCCGGAGAAAATACATTTTCAGCGGATAATTTGGCATATTTCAGTTGCAAACAGCTGGACATTGAATTGTACACAGACAAAAAGCAGCCGGAATTGGAAGAACAAGTGGAGGCAGTGCTTTCCCAGCACGAGATTTATTATACAAAAACAGAAACATTCATTGATTCGGAAGAATTGTATGAAGTACTCTATGAGATGGAGGTTTGATCTATATGGCAATGGAGAAAAACAAGGTAAAATTCGGTCTGAACAAAGTTCACTATGCAAAAATCACCTCTTATGATGAAGAAGGTG
>NZ_DXUU01000008.1 GCF_019417665.1 Ruminococcus sp. | reverse complement strand
TACTTCCAGACATTCTGCTTGCCATTCAAGGGCTGTTTTAAGTTAATGACATTGGTAAAGTGACCGCTGCCGCCGTTGCAGAAAATGCATCCTCCCACAGAGACAGTGCCGTCCAGATTGGGACAGGTGAATCCGGCGTCGATGACGGCTTTTTGTATAGGTTGTCTGAAAGAATTGCAGTAGTGGTCATTGAGGGTGTGATATCGCATAGGCTGCATGTGGTTCAACTCCAGACAAAGAACCGGTGGGAAAGGAGAGGAGACCCACCGGTTCTTTTTTCTCTTTATAGAAAACGTACAGTTTCCGGTATAATTGCTGCCAGTTGGAGCAATTCAGAAGAATCAGGAAGGAAAAGACATGCCGGAAAATTCTGTACGAAATGGTTGGTCCGCTTCTTTAGAAGAAGCGGTAAGAAGAATGTATTCATGTGAAACAACTGTTTCAAATGAGCATGGATGTAGTATATCAGCTCATTGTGATTGAATTGTGAAAATTTGCTGGAAATTTTCTGAAAAGCAAGGCGGGTAAGAGAAAATGCACGGGATTTTGCGTATGGATTGAATCCCACCTCTTTGATAAAAATGGTAAAAATGGGTAAGAATAGTTTCTGCATTTTACGCAAAAAAATCCTTGCAAACAGCGGTGAACTGTGCTATAATAAAACATATAATGTCATTTTTCAGAGGACGGCAAAGTCCTGTGAAAATAGAAATGGAGAAGTGTTTTTATGGAGCGTCAGAACGATCGTGTTTCAACAGCGGTACCGGATGCACTGCGCCGTCAGATCCAATCTTATCTCTTTGCGGATCGTACTGTGGTGCGTGCCCATGTGCATAGCTTTGGCTGTCAGCTCAATGTATCTGACGGCGAACGGATCCGAGGGATGCTGATTGGACTGGGATTTACCCTGACGGATTCCTACGAGGATGCCGACCTGATCCTGTTCAACACCTGCGCTGTACGGGAAAGCGCTGAGGATCGGGTCTATGGCATCCTGGGCAATATCAAACAGTACAAGACCAGAAATCCCGATCTCATTTTGGTGCTCTGTGGTTGTATGGCTTCGGAGGAACATACGGCGGATTTCGTCCGAACTCATTATCCCTTTGTGGATATTGTATTTGGCACAGCGTCCCTGAACCGGTTTCCTCAGCTTCTGTTGGAACATTTTCAGGGGAAAAAATTTGCCTGCGATACAGGGGAATATGACGCTATGTATGAGGGTATTGTTCCATCTCGGGAACATCCCTTCAAAGCGGCTGTACCGGTTATGTTCGGCTGCAATAACTTCTGCACCTACTGTATCGTGCCCTACGTGAGAGGACGGGAGCGCAGCCGGAAACCAGAACAGATCCTGGAAGAAGTACGCCAGCTGGTTCAGGACGGCTATAAGGAGATCATGCTTCTGGGACAGAATGTTAACTCTTACGGCAAGGATCTAGAGGAATCTGTTTCCTTTGCGTCGCTGCTGCGGCAGATCGACGAGATTCCCGGCGAATTCGTTGTCCGGTTTCTGTCTTCCCACCCGAAGGATGCTACGCCGGAGCTGCTGGATACCATCCTGCACGGCGAGAAGATCGGGCGTCATCTCCATCTGCCGGTACAGTGCGGCAGCGATACTGTTCTGGCACAGATGAACCGGCGATACACCGTGGCGCAGTATCTGGAAATCGTGGCGTATCTCCGGCAGCAGGATCCGGATTTTTCTCTGACTACAGATCTGATCGTGGGATTTCCCAATGAATCAGAAGCAGATTTTCAGGGCACACTGAATTTGGTGCGCCGGGTGCAGTATGATAATATTTATACGTTTATTTATTCCAAACGCCGGGGCACAAAGGCGGCAGAGATCGTCGATCATACACCTGATGCGGAAAAGCGGCAGCGCATGGAACGCCTGCTGGCACTCCAGCGGGAGATCGCTGCGGAACATTACAAGCGGTTTCTCGGCAGGACACTGCGTGTTCTGGTGGAGGGGGAGAGCAAGCGGAAGGGCTATCTCATGGGAAAGGATAAGGCATTTATTATTGCGGAATTTCCCGGTGATCCGTCTCTCATCGGACAGTTTGTGGACGTCCGTGTGACCAATACCCGGAACTGGGCAGTAGAAGGCGTTTTGGCAGCAGAGGAGGAATTATCATGAACGCAGTAGAAGAAGCAGTACGCACGCTGGGAAAGGCAATTCAGGCGGATTCCCGTTATATAGCATATCACGAAGCAAAGGCAGCGAACGACGGAGACGAGGCACTGCAGGGGGATATCCAGGCATTCAACCTGAAGCGTATGTCCTATCAGCACGAAATGGAAAAGTCTGAGGAAAAGCGGGACAGTGTAAAGATGCAGCAGCTGGAAACACAGGTACAGGAGATCTATGACCGTATCGTGACAAATCCCCACATGGCTGCATTCCAGGCGGCAAAAGAGGCAATGGATGCCATGATGCAGGAGGTGGATATGATCCTGACCCTGTGCGCCAACGGCGAGGATCCCGACACCTGTCACCCGGATCTTTCCAATTGTACCGGGAACTGTGCATCCTGCGGCGGCTGCCACTGATGTTCGCACAATGCAGCAAGGAGATGAGGTGAAAGCATGAATCTGGCAGATATCCCCAAGGAAAAGCTGTCGCCAGGAATGCGGCAGTATGCAGAGATGAAAGAGAAGTACAGCGACTGCGTGGTATTTTTCCGTCTGGGCGACTTCTATGAAATGTTTTTCGAGGACGCCATTCAAGTGTCCCGGGAGCTGGAATTGACACTGACCAGTAAGGAGTGCGGTCTGGAAGAACGTGCGCCTATGTGCGGCGTGCCCTATCACAGCGTGGAACTGTACCTGAAACGTCTGGTGGACCGTGGCTATAAGATCGCTATCTGTGAGCAGCTTACAGATCCTGCCCTCAGCAAGGGGCTTGTGGAACGTGATGTGGTACGCATTGTGACACCTGGTACGGTTATTGAGAGCAGTATGCTGGAGGATGATTCCAATAATTATATGTGCTCTATGTACTATGGAAATGATGGCTCTTGCGCCTTGTGCTTTGCCGATCTTTCCACGGGGGAGATGTCCCTGTGCGTACCCCAGGAATCCAACGATCTGACGGTGCGTGTCATGGATACCTTGTCACGCTATTCCCCCTCGGAACTGGTATTGAACGCACAGGCGCTGTCCCTGAAACCGGTCATGGATTTCATCAAGGTACGACTGCAATGCGCTGTTTCTCTGCGGGATGACGTATGCTTTGACCTCACACAGGGCAGGGAACTGATCTGTCAGCAGTTCGGCGTGTCGTCTCTAGAGATGCTGGGCATTTCCGAGGACGGTGCGGATGCCTGCGCTGTCTGCGGTATGCTGGACTATATCCGTGAGACACAGAAGCGGAATATTGCACGGTTTGTTTCCATTGAAGTCAACGATAGTGCAGCGGCAATGGGACTGGATCTGGGTGCCAGACGGAATCTGGAGCTGACGGAGACCATCCGCAATAAGGAACGGAAAGGTTCCCTCCTCTGGCTGCTGGACGATGCCAGAACTGCTATGGGCAAGCGGCTCCTGAAAACCTGGCTGGAACAGCCCTTGGTACAGCCGGTGAAGATCATGGCACGGCTGGATGCCGTGGAAGCATTTGTGAAAAATAGCTTGGTGCTCATGGAAGTCCGGTCACTGCTGGATAACGTTTATGACCTGGAACGGCTCATGACACGTGTGATCTACCAGAAGGCAACGCCACGTGATCTGAAATCCCTATCCATGACGGCGCAGCAGCTCCCGGCACTGAAAGCGGAATTGCAGAAGCTGTCCTCGTCCCGGCTGATCTCGTCTTTGGAGCAGCAGATCTCGCCGCTGGAACATGCAGCGGCTCTGGTAGAAAATGCCATTGTAGATGATCCGCCCATTACGCTGAAAGATGGTGGTGTTATCCGGGACGGTTTCCACGAGGAACTGGATCGCCAGCGGAAGATCATGAACGGCGGCACCCAAATCATTGACGAAATTCTACAGCGGGAACGGGAACGTACCGGTATTAAAGGCTTGAAGATCGGCTATAACCGTGTGTTCGGCTATTATCTGGAAGTGACGCGGTCGTACTACGATTTGATCCCCTCAGATTATATCCGCAAGCAGACCCTCGCCAATAGTGAGCGGTTTATTACCGAAGAACTGAAAACCGTAGAGAATGAAATTCTTGGCGCAAAGGATCGTGTGCTCCGGTTGGAAGAGGGTATCTTCAACGAAGTGCGTGACTGTCTGGGGGCAATGCTGAAAAGCGTACAGGAAACGGCGGCAGCTGTGGCGCAGGTGGATGTACTGGCATCCTTTGCCAATGTTGCTATGGAAAACGACTATACCAAGCCGGAGATTGCCGTAGACGGAAGCATCCAGATCACTGCCGGACGGCATCCCGTGGTAGAGCGTATGTTGACAGAGGAAGTTTTTGTGCCCAATGATACCTATCTGGATACCAAGTCCCAGCGGATGCTCATGATCACCGGACCGAATATGGCTGGTAAATCTACATATATGCGTCAGGTGGCACTGATTACACTTATGGCGCAGATCGGTTCCTTTGTGCCGGCGGAATATGCGAAAATATCCGTAGTAGACAAGATCTTTACTCGTATCGGCGCATCGGATGATCTGACTGCCGGACAGAGTACCTTCATGGTAGAGATGAAAGAGGTTTCGGATATCCTGAACTATGCCACGAAGAACAGTCTTGTTATTCTGGACGAGGTAGGAAGAGGTACTTCCACTCTGGACGGCGTCAGCATTGCACGTGCCGTTGCGGAATACATCAGCAGCCGGAAGATCGGTTGTAAGACCCTGTTTGCAACCCATTATCACGAACTTCTCGATCTGGAACAGGAGATCGATGGTGTGAAGAATTATAGCGTTGCCGTGAAAAAGCACGGAGATTCCATACGGTTTCTGCGTAAGATCGTGCCCGGCGGCGTAGATGACAGTTATGGCATTGCTGTAGCAAAGCTTGCCGGTCTGCCGGATCAGGTGGTAAAGCGTGCCAAGCAGCTGCTGGCAGAGATGGAGGTACAAGCGGCATCGGGTGCAGGCGAGAAACATGCCCAGTCCGGACAAATCAGTTTCGCTGCCATGCAGCAGGAGCGTGTCATTGCCGCCCTGCAAAAGACACATCTGGCAGAGCTGAGCGATACAGAATGTCGGGAACTGCTGGCAGATCTGACAGCAATGCTGTCGTAATTGGAATGAGGAGTTAGGAATGATGGTGTTCGCTGCGTTCACATATTTAAGATATATCTTCGCAGGAGATGCCATCATTCCTAATTCCTAATTTGTTTTTTCATCTCCCTTGAAAAAGGAGCAAGTGTAAATTATCCCAGGAAAGAAGGTGTTGTCATGCCGCATATTACAGTGCTGCGGAAAGAGATCTCGGAGTTGATCGCCGCCGGTGAGGTCATTGAGCGTCCGGCGTCCGTCATCAAGGAAGTGGTTGAAAATGCCATTGATGCCGGAGCGAAACATATTACCGTGGAGATTAAAAACGGCGGTACGACCTATATGCGTATTGTGGACGATGGCTGCGGCATGGCACCGTCGGAAGTGCCCACGGCATTTCTCCGCCATGCCACCAGTAAAATCATAGAAAAAGAAGACCTCGACCAGATTTTCACTCTGGGATTCCGGGGGGAGGCATTGGCGTCCATTGCGGCTGTGGCAAAGGTCACGGTGCTGACCAAACGGAAAGAGGACGAATATGGCACTAGTTATACCATTGAGGGCGGCATTGCCGGAGAACCAGAACAGACAGGCTGTCCCGATGGTACCACACTGATGATCCGGGACTTGTTCTTCAATGTGCCGGTACGTCAGAAATTCATGAAGCGAGATGTCGCCGAAGCCAACGCTGTCAGCCAGATCGTTCAGAAGATCGCACTGTCCCATCCGGATATTGCCTTCCGGATGATCCGGGATAACCGAGCGGAATTCCGTACAGACGGAAGCGACGATCTCTATGCTGCCATCTATGCTATTTGCGGCAAGGAATTTGCCCACGATATGATTCCGGTGGACTATGCAGACGGTATGAACACTGTCCGGGGCTTCGTGGGAAAACCCTTGTATTCTCGTTCCAACCGGACATTCCAGAACTTCTTCATCAACGGCAGATATGTCCGTTCGAAGCAGTGCAGCGTTGCACTGGAAAATGCCTATCAGAATCTCATTATGGTAGGGAAGTTCCCCGCCTGTGTGCTGATGCTTCAGGTACCGCCGGCGCAGGTGGATGTTAATATTCATCCGGCAAAGGCAGAGGTACGGTTTTCCAACGAAAAAGCCGTTATGGACAGCCTGTTTTTTGCGGTGAAAAATGCTCTCATGCAAAACGGTCTGATCTATGACTTTCAGATGGAGCGTGTGCCTCAGAAGGACTGGACTGCATCTACGAAACCCCAACAGGAATTTGTCCAGCCGGCACTGCCGTCACCGTCAGAACCTGAGGAAGAACCGGAAGTATTCCTGCCGCCGGAGACACGCCACCCGGAATCGATGCAAAAAAATACGGTTTCTCCGCTGACGGCTGCCAGGACTGCTGTCACGATTCCCCAGAGAACAAGAGTGCAGCCGGAAATTGCACCGGAGAAAAAGATAGCGGATGCGCCGGCATTGAAAACAGCTGTACCGGAAGAGACCACGGTCTCTGTGGGAGGCTATGCCTTCTTAGATGATCGTGCCTTTGCGGCAAGACCGAAGCCTGCGCCGCAGGTATCGTCTCAACCGGAACAATTTCCGCCGCCGGAGAAAAAACACAGCAAGATCCGTGTCTTGGGAGAAATATTCCAAAACTATATTCTGGCAGAGGCGGAGGATGAGGAAAAGCTGTTGATCTTCGACAAGCACGCAGCCCACGAACGGGTGATCTTCGAACGTCTGCGTTCTGGTGCAACAAAGCAGACCAGCCAGATGCTGCTTCGTCCCACAGAGACGCTTTTATCCATGCAGGAATTTTCAGCGGTGCAGGAGAATCTGCCCCGGCTGGCGGAAATGGGCTTTTCCTTTGATTGCAGTACACCGCCCCAGTTGATCACCACTGCAGTGCCATCCTTTGTGCTGGAACTGAATCTGGACGAGGTGATTGCGGAAATTGCTCATAATCTTGCATTGGGCAAGGCAGATCCCCAGGTACATACCTTTCATGATATGCTCCACTCCATCGCTTGCAAATCGGCGATCCGTTCCGGTGATCGCACGGATATTCAGGAGATGCAGAAGCTGGCGCAGGAAGTCTGGGAAAACGAGGAGATCCGGCACTGTCCCCACGGCAGACCGGTGATGTTTGTCATTCGAAAATACGACTTGGAAAAGCAATTCCGGAGGACGTGACCCATGACAGAAACGGAAAAAATACCAGTACTGGCTGTGGTGGGACCTACGGCATCCGGAAAAACAGCCCTCGGTGTGATGTTGTCTCAACTGTACGGCGGAGAGGTGGTCTCTGCGGATTCCATGCAGATCTATACGGGGCTGGACATTGCCACTGCAAAGCCTTCGTCCGAGGAACAGCAGGGGGTACCCCATCACCTGATCGGGTTTGTGCCTATGGATACTGCATTCAGCGTAGCGGATTATCTGACACTGGCAAAGCCCCTTATTGAGCAGATTCATGGGCGAAAGCATTTGCCTGTCATTGTAGGCGGTACGGGACTTTATGTCTCCTCACTGCTGTCCAATGTCCAGCTTGCCCCTACGAAACAGGATCCGGTACTGCGGCAGGAACTTTTGGCATATGCATCCGCCCATGGAAACAAAGCGCTTCACGCACGTCTGGAACAGCTTGATCCCTTGGCAGCGGCGGATATACATCCCAACAATCTGGTTCGGGTGGTACGTGCTCTGGAAGTATGCATGACCACGGGAAAAACCTTTACAGAATGCAAGGTGGAAAGTCATCGTCTGCCAAGCCCATATCATTCTTTGCAGATCGGGCTGACCTTTGCTGACCGTGCACTGCTGTACGAACGTATCAACGCAAGGGTAGATCAGATGGTGCAGAATGGGCTGGTGGAAGAAGCATATGCTGTTTATCAGAACGAGGCGCTCCGTACAGCATATCATGCCATCGGTTATAAGGAATTGATACCATATTTCGAAAAAACCATGTCCTTTGACGAATGTATCGACAAAATCAAACAGGAAACCCGAAGATATGCCAAACGACAGTTGACATGGTTTCGTAAAAATAGTGCAATTCAGTGGATAATTATCGACAAATTTGACAAGAAACAAGAAATCTTGGAAAAATGTCAAAAAATTATAGCCAAGTCCGATTTAATGTGCTATAATATAGAGTGAGCTTTCGTTGAAACAGAGAGAGAAAGCATATGTTTGATAAAAAAGGAGATCTCAGCAATGAATAAACTTTTGAATCTTCAGGATGTGTTTCTGAATCAGGCAAGAAAAGAACGGATCGGTGTCACGATCTTTCTGACAAACGGGTATCAGTTTAAGGGAACTGTCAAGGGGTTCGATAGCTATATTGTGATCCTTGAGTGTGATGGTAAACAGAATCTGGTGTACAAGCACGCCATTTCTACCGTCATCCCGGCACATCCCATTTCGATTCTGGATGCCGAGGAAAAAGAATTTTGATTTTGTGAGGTAATGCTGCTATGAACTCCAGCAATAAAATGAATAACGTTTTGCTGGTGCTGCTCTCTGCCTCTGTCCTTGTGACCATCGGTACGATCTTCTATCACTTCGTAGATACCAGCTATGAGACCGAAACGGCGATCCGGGCGACTGCGGATGAATCCAAGATCTTTGAGGGCGTTTATGTCCGGGATGAAACTGTTCTCACCTACAGCGGCACCGGTACAGTCAGCTATCAGGTGCCTGACGGTGGGAAGGTCGCAGTGGGTGATGTCATCGCAGAGATCTATCCGGACGAAGCGTCTATCGAACAGAAACAGCAGATCGCAGCATTGCAGGATAAGCTGGATGTTCTGGAGCGCATCTCCAATACTGGTACGCTGGCAGAAGCCCAGCCTGCTGACTTGTCCCGTCAGATCTCTCAGTATTATAAAGAGATCGTGCAGAACCGGGATCGGTCGGATATCAGCGCTATGGCTTCCGCTGAACAGAAGTTCGTAGAGGCATACAGTACCTACCAGATCGTTGTCAGTCAGGGTGAGGTTTCCTTTTCCCAGCAGATCAGTGATCTCAGGACCCAGATACAATCCCTGGAAAGTGCCCAGACACAGTTCGTGGGGACAGTCACATCAGAGAATTCTTCTTACTTCGTCAGTTATACAGATGGATTGGAGTCGTCTCTGACTGCTGAGAAACTTTCTGATATTACGCCGGAACAGATCAGGAAGATCACCCAGGAAGAAAAAAACAGCGATGATACAAAAACGGCGAAGAATAATGGTGTCATCGGAAAATCCATTGCCCAGTACGGCTGGTACATGGTGGGTATCATCGACAACAAGGAACAGAAGTACAAGGTAGGGGATACTGTTACACTGAAACTTTTGACCTCTTCTGCTACTGCCAGCGCAACGGTTCAGGAACTGCGCAGCACCGACGAGGACGGCGAAGTGATGGTTGTTCTGTACTGCGACACCATGACCTCGGATTTTGTCCAAAACCGCACGGAAAATGTGGAGATGATCCTGGGAGAATATGAGGGCATCAAAGTACCTCGTGATGCGATACGCTTCAAAGATGTAGAAGAAACTGTCGTAGATGAAGAGACCGGTGAGGAAACCACCCAGGTGGTGAACAGCCGGGGCGTCTATGTGCAGGATGGGGAAAAAATCGAGTTTCGCCGCTTGGATGTGGTCTATGAAGGCAAGGATTATGTGCTTTCGGATATGAACGCCGGGGATGGCTATCTGATGCTTTACGATTCTGTCATTGTGGAAGGGATTGATGCAAATGGAAACTAACTTTGGGTATATCGATGAAAATTACAGACGGATCATCTATGAGATAGAAGAGGCAAAGGCGAAATACCGTAAACCTGAAGAAAAAATCATTCTTATGGCAGTCACCAAAACGGTTGCGCCTGAGGCGGTGAATCACGCCATTGGCTGCGGTATCCGGACGCTGGGAGAAAACCGTGTTCAGGAATTCTTGTCCAAAAAGGAGTTCTATCTGCCGGAAGCAGAGGTGCACTTCATCGGGCATCTCCAAAGCAATAAAGTGAAATATATCATTGAGGATATGACACTGATCCATTCCGTAGACAGCTTTCGCCTTGCTGCGGAGATCGACCGCCATGCGGCGCGAGTTCAGAAGGTGCAGGATATTCTCATTGAGGTGAACGTGGGTAGAGAGGCATCCAAAAGCGGCGTTGCACCGGAACAGCTGGAAAAGCTATTATTAGAGATAGGGCAATTATCCTCTGTTCATGTATGTGGGCTTATGACCATCCCACCAGCAGGGGAAAATGAAAAATTTCTTTGCCAAATGCAACAACTTTATCTTGACATTTCGTCCAAAAAAATGGATAATATAGATATGGACATCTTGTCGATGGGAATGTCGGGAGATTATGCCGCCGCCATTCGTTATGGTTCGACACTTGTCCGGATCGGTTCCGCCTTGTTCGGAGCGAGAAAGTATTAGAATCTATTCCTGTAGAAATATGCAAATATTATAAAATTTTTATGGGTAAAGACCTTCCGTAAATTACATCCGCCATCCTAATGTGTGAGATGAAAAGGACACATCGTAACCGCACGCTCCACGGTGCTGTCTGTAATATCAACTTGTGCGGAGAATGGAGAGTATTATGAACGTATTAGACAGCTTGAAAGATTTTTTTATGCCGGCAGATGAGAATGAGCCGGAGACTTCCAATATGACTGCACCGGAAGAGGAGCCTTCTGCAGGTGCTTCGTCTGCTGCGTCTGCACCCACCAGCTATTCCAGACCGGCGTCTTATGACGAAGGCCGTGAGCGCAGAAACGAACGATATGCTACTATCAAGGCGACTGCACAGTTTCAGGTGGTGCTGGTAAAGGCAACTGCATACACTTCGGATTCCAAGAAAGTAGCTGACTATCTGATGCAGAACAAGACAGTTGTCCTAAACTTGGAGGGCATCAATGACGACGAAAAGCGCCGGATCATCGATTTTGTTGTGGGCGCAGCATATTCCATGCACGGCAGAATCAAACCTATTGCAAATCAGACATTCCTGATTATTCCTCAGAACGTCGGCTTTGACGGCGACAGCATCGTGGGTGAACTTCAGGACAGCGGTCTGGTTTAATTTCCCGGACAAGTATGGGTATGTCAGATTGCAAAGGCTCTGACCCTGTACAGCTCATGAAAGCCCACTGGAACGACTTGGCGGCACGCTGTGACCGGGATAGCCGTCCCTATTTCACAGATTTTGTGCCTCAGGAAGATGGCGTTATGGCAGAAGCCATTGCCCATGCCGCCGGTGTCACCTGTACCATGTGGGGCGGCGTGGAACATGCCCGGCGTGTATTGCTTTGCTTTGCGCCGGAATGGATCTCGGTGACCCGGGAACAGTTTCCTATACAATGCCTGACCTTTTCCTATCGGGCAGCAAAACCGCCGGAGCATCGTGATTTTCTGGGTGCTTTTATGGCGTGTAACCTGGAGCGAGGCACGGTGGGGGATATTCTCATCGATGCCCGCATGACCCAAGCGTTTGTGTGCGCCCATGTTGCCCCTATCATTGTGCAGGAGGTGCACCAGGTGGGAAAAGTTGGCGTCAGTGTGACGGAAAATGAGCCAGCGTGTCTGTCGGCAAATACGGCGTTTCTGACGCTGAACGGCACTGTGGCATCTCTGCGTGCAGACACAGTGGTGGCTTTTGTCACACGCCTGAGCCGGGAAAAGGCAGTGCAGCTTATTCGACAGGGAAGGCTGACCTGCCGTCATGCAGCGATTGAGACTCCTTCTGCATCCATGCAGATCGGGGATGTGTTTTCCATCCGGGGATACGGCAAATTTCTGCTGGAATCCATGGATGGCACGACCCGGAAAGGGAGATATCATATAACGATACAAAAATATCAGTGAGAGGAGATACCTTATGATTAGCGCAAGTGAAATCCATGAACTTCGGTTCGAAAAGGCTGCTTTTGGATATAAGCAGGAGGATATCGACGAATTCCTGAACAAACTGGAGGAAGAAGTCGAGATCGCGCAGCGGGAGCTGGAGGACAGCAATAATAAAATCCAGGTTCTGGCGGACAAGGTGCGGGAATACATGCGTGACGAGGATGCGCTGAAGGATGCGCTGCTCGGTGCACAGAAAGAAGGACACCGGATCATTGCCGATGCAAATGCACAGGCGGAGGAAATCATTGCAAAAGCAAAGGAAAAGGCGGATGCAATGATGGATGAGGTGACCGTACAGCATGACGCACTCATCGAAAAGAATGAAGCGGAAATTGAAGAGGCTCACAAGAAGTTGGCTGCTGCTAAAAAACAGGTCGCTGATTTCAAGAAGGCGCTCTTTGATATGTATAAAGAGCATCTGAATATGCTCTCTGCAATGCCGGAAGAGGATGATGATACCTTCGGCGTTTCAGAAGAGGCAGAAGCACCGAAGATGCCGGAAGAAGATGTGACAGCACCGTCTGCATCGGATCCGTTTGCTTCTGCACAGTTCTCTGCAAAGACCATCCAGGGCGCATATGACTCCCGGTTCGGAGATCTGCAGGACAAAGACTAATTTCAGGGAAAGGAGCGGCTTTTTGCCTGCGGGGAAAAGCCGGATCAAGCTATGTCACAGGATTATAATACTACCATTAATTTGCCGAAAACAGATTTTCCCATGCGTGGAAATCTGCCGAAACGGGAACCGGATACCTTGCAGAAATGGGAGGACGAGAACCTGTATGAGGCAATGATTGCCAAGAATGAGGGAAAGCCTCGCTATATTCTCCATGACGGTCCTCCCTATGCCAACGGTGAGATCCACTTGGGTACAGCGCTCAACAAGACGCTCAAGGATTTCATTATCAAGTATAAGAATATGAGCGGCTTTTGTGCACCCTATGTACCGGGCTGGGATACACACGGTCTGCCTATTGAGCTGAAAGCTATGAAGTCTATCGGCGTGGAAAATGGCGCTATTTCACCGGTAGAGCTGCGCAAGCACTGCAAGGATTTTGCCATGATGCATGTCAAGAATCAGATGGCACAGTTCAAGCGGCTGGGCAGTCTGGGGCATTACTGCGATCCGTATCTTACCCTGAAGCCGGAGTACGAAGCACGTCAGGTGGAAGTATTCGGCGAAATGGCAAAGCGTGGCTACATGTACAAGGGTCTGAAGCCCGTTTACTGGTGCCCAGACTGTAATACTGCTCTGGCAGAGGCGGAGATCGAGTATGAGAACGATCCCTGCTACTCCATCTATGTGAAATTCCAGGTGACAGACGACAAAGGTCTGTTTACAGATTTGGGTATTGCCAAGGAACAGGTGTATTTCGTCATCTGGACGACCACCACATGGACAATTCCGGGTAACCTGGCGATCTGTGTTGGTCCGTCCTATGAGTATACACTGGTAAAGGTGGGCGAGGAATACTACTGCATGGCAACAGAACTGGTTTCTGCTACCATGAAGGCCGCTGGTATTACCGAATACGAGATGGTAGGCACATTCCTGGGCAGCGACCTGGAGCATATCAAGACAAAGCATCCGCTGTACGACCGTCTTTCCCCGGTCATTGTGGGTGATCATGTCACTTTGGAAAGCGGAACTGGCTGTGTACATACCGCACCAGGCTACGGCGTAGAGGACTTTGAAGTCTGCAAAAATTACGACGATATCGGTATTCTCGTTTGCGTAGACGATAAGGGTCGTCAGACAGAAGAAGCCGGCGAATTTGCGGGAATGGATACGGACGAAGCCAACAAGGCGATTGCAGCGAAGCTGACAGAACTGGGCGCAATGCTGGCAACGGAAAAGATCGTCCACCAGTATCCCCACTGCTGGCGCTGCCACCAGCCCATTATTTACCGTGCAACAGAACAGTGGTTCTGCTCCGTAAACGGCTTTAAAGATGAAGCCATTCAGGCAATCGAAAACGTCCGCTGGATTCCGGAATGGGGCGAGGATCGTATCAAGGGAATGGTACGTGACCGTAGTGACTGGTGTATTTCCCGTCAGCGTACCTGGGGCGTACCGATTCCGATCATTTACTGTAAGGACTGCAAGAAGCCCATCGTCAACGATACCACCATCCGTGACATTGCGAACCTGTTCCGGAAGGAAGGCGCTGACGCATGGTGGACAAAGGAACTGTCGGAATTCCTGTCTCCGGAAGTACAGTGCGAATGCGGCTGCAAGGAGTTCACCAAGGAATTCGATATCATGGACGTATGGTTCGACAGCGGTGTTTCCCACTCGGCTGTCATGGAACAGTACGACTGCCTGCAGTGGCCGGCTGACTTGTATCTGGAAGGCGCTGACCAGTATCGCGGCTGGTTCCAGTCCTCTCTGCTGACCTCCGTGGTATATAAGGGCACGGCACCCTATAAGGCTGTCTGCACTCACGGCTGGGTGGTTGACGGCGAGGGCAGAAAGATGTCTAAGTCCCTGGGCAACGGCATTATGCCTGACGAGATCGTGAAGCAGTACGGCGCAGATATCCTGCGTCTGTGGGTGGCTTCCTCTGATTATCATTCCGACATTCGCATCTCCAAGGAGATTCTGGGACAGCTGTCGGATGCATACAAGAAGATTCGTAATACTGCCCGTTATATCTTGGGTAACCTGGGCAACGGCGACGGCTTCCACCCGGATCGTGACAGTGTATCTGATGATCAGCTGTTGGAACTGGATCGCTGGGCACTGATGCGTCTGGACAGCGTCATTGAAAAGGTGCATGAGGGCTACGAATCCTTTGATTTCCATGTGGTATTCCACGCCATTCATAATTACTGCACCACAGATCTGTCCAACTTCTATCTGGATATCATAAAAGATCGCCTGTACTGCGAGGCAGAGCATTCTGTAGAACGCCGTGCGGCACAGACTGCCATGTACCGTATCTTGAGTGCCATCACACGTCTGATCGCACCCATCCTCTCCTTTACGGCAGAGGAGATCTGGTTGTATCTGCCCCATTCTGCGGAGGATGATGCCAAGAGCGTATTCCTGAACGAAATGCCCAAGGCAAGCGGTATCACTGAGGATGCAGCTTTCCTGGCAAAGTGGGAGCTGATTTATCAGACTCGTATGGATGTCAACAAGGTGTTGGAGGAAAAGCGTAACGAAAAACTCATCGGCAAG
Source organism: Ruminococcus sp. (assembly GCF_019417665.1). Taxonomy (GTDB): domain Bacteria; phylum Bacillota; class Clostridia; order Oscillospirales; family Ruminococcaceae; genus Ruminococcus_C. The sequence continues at coordinate 55,028 of NZ_DXUU01000008.1, read as the reverse complement.
TCTCTGGAAGCAGCTGTGACCATTTCCGTTGCAGATGATGCTCAATATGCGATTTTGTCTGAGGCAGCTGATGTGCTTGCCAAGGTGCTGATCGTTTCTTCTGTCAGTGTAGTCAAGGCAGACGCCGGTGAGACAACTTATACAGTGGAACGTGCTTCCGGAGAAAAGTGCGAGCGCTGCTGGATGTATCTGGACAGTGTGGGCAAGAATGCTGCACATCCGACCCTTTGCGCACGCTGCGCTTCGGTTGTATCGGAGTCCTGACGGGAAAGGAATCATTTGTGCTGATCGTTGCATTGATTGGAATTATTTTGCTGACTGTCATTGATCAGCTGATAAAATACTGGGCAATTCAGGAATTAAAGCCCGTGGGGGAAATGCAGTTTCTGCATTTCGGTGACACGGAGATTCTGGGGCTGCGTTATCTGGAAAATGACGGTGCTGTGTTTAGCAGCTTTTCGGGAATGCGCTGGCTGCTGATCGTGCTGACGTCTGCTTTAATGGGAGTTTGTATCTACTGGCTCATTCACCGGGGAAAACGATCGAAACTTCTGACGGCGAGTCTGACGTTGATTATCGGCGGCGGCATTGGGAATCTCATCGACCGGATATTCCGGGGCGGACTTGTGGTGGATTATCTGGACGTCAAGCTGTTTCACTTTGCCGTTTTCAACTTCGCAGACTGCTGCGTCGTCATCGGCGTGATTCTCTTTGCTCTGTACTTCTTCCTGATCGACCCAAAGCTGGAAAAGCAGGGGAAAGAGGGCACTGTATCCGGAACTGCCGAAAAGGAGTCGGAGAATGTCTGAGACAATGACCTTGCAAATCCCACCGGAAGGGGCAGGGGAACGGCTGGACAAATGGCTGGCAGCGCAGGAGTCTGTTTCTCTGACACGTTCTCTGCTACAATCCCGCATGGAACAGGGACATATTACCGTAAATGGAAAGTCTGTCCCAAAGAATTACCGCCAGCACAGCGGCGATGTGGTGGAGATCGTGCTGCCCGAACCGGAACCGCTTTCGCTGGAGCCGGAAAATATTCCCCTGGATATCGTCTATGAAGATGACGATGTACTGGTGGTGAATAAGCCTAAGGGAATGGTGGTGCATCCTGCACCGGGACATGCCACGGGAACGTTGGTGCACGCTTTGCTCTATCACTGCGGCGAACGGCTCTCCGGTATCAACGGCGTGATTCGACCGGGTATCGTGCACCGTATCGACCGCTTTACCAGCGGCTTGCTCATGGTGGCGAAAAATGATATTGCTCACCAGGCACTGTCAGAGCAGATTCAAGCGCATACCTTTACACGGGAATACCAGGCAGTGGCAATGGGACATTTTCGGGAGTCTGCGGGAACGATCTCGGCATCTATCGGACGGCATCCGGTAGATCGAAAAAAAATGTGCGTGACCCAGAAGAATGCCAAGCCGGCCGTGACACATTATGAGGTGCTGGCAGAATATCAGCGTGCCACCCATCTGCGGCTGCGGCTGGAGACAGGGCGTACTCACCAGATTCGTGTGCATTTGGCATACATGGGACATCCGGTGCTGGGAGATGATGTCTATGGAAAGGCGTTTCCTGGCATTGAGGGGCAGTGCCTCCACGCCGCCAAGATCGGATTTCTTCATCCGACTACTGGCGCATATCTGGAATTCGAAAGCCCCTTGCCAGACTATTTTGAAAAAGTACTTCGAAAACTGAAATCCTGAAAAGGAGCGTGCCTATGGAAACACTGGAGAACACTCTGCTGCTCACGGACTTGGACGGAACACTGCTGCCTGCCAGCAAGGAGATCACTCCGGCAGATCTTGCAGCGATTACAGAATTCCGACAGAAAGGCGGCAAATTTGCTGTCGCCACTGGACGAACATTGCAGGCGTCGCAGCGGTATTTGCAAAAGCTGCAGCTGGATATGCCAGTGATCCTGTTCAACGGTGCGGCGATATACGACCCGGTTTCCGAGAAAATGCTGGATACGGTGACACTGCCGCCGGATGCGGTCTCCATAACACGGACAGTGCTGGATGCATTCCCGGATGTTTCGGCGGAGATCCTCCGGGAGAATGGCACATATGTAGCACGCATGACGGCATACGAAAAGGAACATCTGGAGATATGTCAGGTGGAACCCATCCTCATGATGCCGGAGGAAATCCCGGCAGGGGGATGGCTCAAGGTACTCTTTGCCATTGCACCGGAACGGATGCCCGAACTGACAGCGTTCTTCCGGAAACATAGCTGGGACTGTGCAGATTTTGTGCAGTCTGAGGCACGATTTTATGAAATGTTGCCCAAGGGCACCACAAAGGGAAGTGCACTGCGGAAATATCGAACACTGTGCGATATGCCGCAGCTGCGTATCGTGGCAGCCGGGGATTTCGATAACGATTTAGAAATGCTGCACGAAGCGGATATTAGTGCCTGTCCGTCCAACGCACAATCCTGTGTGAAAGAAATTGTAGATATTCAGCTTGAAAATTCCTGTGAAACACATGCAATTGCAGAGCTGATCGATCATATTTTATGCAGATTTTCCGAATAACTTTGCATTATTGCAAGGTTTCATATCAAAATCATTGGAGGTTCATAGAATGGATGAAATGACCAAAAAACAGCTGCAGGCAACAGCTTGCCGCATTCGAATGGGTGTTGTTGAGGGTACCTACAACGCAAAGTCCGGACATCCGGGTGGCTCTCTCTCGATCTGTGATACGTTGACCTATCTCTATTTTGCAAAAATGTACGTTGATCCGAAAAATCCCGATATGGCAGACCGTGACCGTCTGGTGCTGTCCAAGGGACACTGCGCACCGGCACTGTATTCCACGCTGGCAGAGCGTGGCTTCTTCCCCAAGGAAGAGCTGAAATCCCTGCGTCACATCGGTGCACTGCTTCAGGGACACCCCTGCATTCATATTCCGGGTGTGGATATGTCCAGCGGTTCTCTGGGCCAGGGCATCTCTGCTGCCTGCGGTATGGCACTGGCAGCAAAGATGGACAATGCTGCTTATAAGGTGTATACCATTCTGGGTGACGGTGAGATTGAAGAAGGTCAGGTCTGGGAGGCTGCCATGTTTGCAGCACATTATCAGCTGGATTCTTTGGTTGCCATTGTGGACAATAATGGTTTGCAGATCGATGGCAAGATCACCGATGTCTGCTCGCCGGAGCCGATTCCGGAGAAGTTCGAGGCATTTGGCTGGCATGTGATTCGCATGGACGCACATGATTTTGATTCCATCGAAGCAGCAATGCAGGAGGCAGAAACTGTCGTTGGAAAGCCGGTTGCCATCATTCAGAAGAGCGTCAAGGGTAAGGATGTTTCCTTTATGGAAAACCAGGTTGGCTGGCACGGCAAGGCACCGAATCAGGCAGAATATGAACAGGCAATGGCAGAGCTTTCTGCACAGCTGAAGGAACTGGAGGGTTAACGATGGCAGAGGTTCAGAAGAAAGCAACAAGAGAAAGCTATGGCGAAGCATTGCGTGACTTGGCGGAAAAGTATCCGGATTTGGTAGTACTGGACGCTGATCTTGCTGCCGCTACCAAAACCGGCATCTTCAAGAAGGCATATCCGGAACGTTTCTTTGACTGCGGTATTGCCGAAGCCAATATGATGGGCGTAGCTGCTGGTCTGGCAACTGTCGGAAAGATTCCCTTTGCCAGCACATTTGCCATGTTCGCAGCTGGCAGAGCCTTTGAGATCGTCCGCAATTCCATCGGTTATCCCCACCTGAACGTGAAGATCGGTGCAACCCATGCCGGTATTTCCGTGGGTGAGGACGGTGCGACCCACCAGTGCAATGAGGATATTGCCCTGATGCGTACCATTCCGGGCATGACCATCCTCAACCCGGCAGATGACGTAGAGGCAAAGGCTGCTGTAGAGGCTGCCATCCAGCATGAGGGTCCGGTTTATCTGCGTTTCGGCAGACTGGCTGCACCGATCTTCAACGATCCGGCAACTTACAAGTTCACCATCGGTAAAGGTCTGACACTTCATGAGGGCAGTGACCTGACACTAGTTGCCACTGGTCTTATGGTTTCCGAGGCGATGCAGGCTGCGGAGCAGCTGGAGGCTGAGGGTATCCATGCACGTGTACTGAATATCCATACCATCAAGCCTTTGGATACTGAGCTGATCTGCAAGGCAGCTTGTGAAACTGGTCTGTTGATAACTGTGGAAGAGCACAGCATTATTGGCGGTTTGGGCAGCGCAGTGGCAGAAGCGGTTACTTCCTGTTGCCCAGTTCCGGCAGTCCGCATCGGCGTCAATGACGAATATGGTCACTCTGGTCCGGCTGTGGATTTGCTCAAGGAGTTCGGACTCTGTGCAGATAACATTGCAGCTGTGGCGAAAAAGGCAGTTGCAGAGAAAAAGTAATTCTATCAGATAATTGATTGTTCTTAAAAACGGCAGGCGTTTCCATTTTGAAAATGCCTGCCGTTTCTAGTAAAAAGAGGTGTTACAATGAAAAAACTGAATCTGGAAACAGTACAGAAATTGTTTCTCTATTTTCTCATGGCGGCAATTATTGGTTGGTGCTATGAGGTATTTCTGGAAGTTGTGGTTTATCATTGGGGGTTCAGCAATCGAGGTGTACTGTTTGGTCCTTATTGCCCGGTTTACGGAGTGGGAATGCTGGCATTTCTCCTGTGCTTCGGAAAGTTCATGGAGATGGAATTGAAATGGAATATCCGCTGGCTCCGTCCCATTGCCATATTTGTAGGCTGCGGCGTGGTGGCGACGTTCATCGAACTTGCTGCAAGCTACTTATTAGAATGGACGACCGGCAGTTGGCCATGGCAGACTTATGCGGATTATTCCATCAACTTCCAAGCACGTGTTGCCCTTTCACCGTCTGTCCGCTTCGGCATCGGCGGCGTACTGTTCCTGTATCTGCTGCGCCCACTGTTTGCAAAACTGACTGGGCTGATGTCCAATCGGGTACTGAATTGGGTGAGCGGTATTGCTGCAGCGGTGTTTGGCATTGATCTTGTCGCAACCTTGCTGTATCGACTCTTTGCATGAAAGATTTCGAGAAATTGCGCATATCCTCTCACAGAGGTGATTGCAATGGTCTGTACGCTGGAGGAACTGCGCAGCAAGGATGTCATTAATGTGGTCAACGGGGAAAATTTGGGGCGGGTGGACGATCTGGAATTGGATGCAGAAACCGCAGCGGTGACAGCACTGATCCTGTATGGCAGACCGAAGATACTGGGCTTGTTCGGACCAAGAGAAAACTGCGTCATTGGCTTCCGTCAGATCCATCTCATCGGGAAGGATACCATTCTGGTGGCGCTGGAGAATATTGAAAATTGTTCAACATGCACAAAAATCAAGATAAATTGATGGAAATATTTTTCGTGTATAAATCTTGACCAGAACCGACCTTTTTTGGTATAATAAAAAGGCAGTTCGCACGCATGTCCTGGAATGTGCCGGTGCTTTGCATATCGGCAGAGTTGTGCATTCTATAAGGAAATGCGGAGGAAGCAAAACCAATATATTAGGAGGACTACACAATGGGCGTAGTATCAATGAAGCAGCTCCTGGAAGCTGGCGTACACTTTGGTCATCAGACCAGAAGATGGAATCCGAAAATGGCTCCGTATATTTTCACCGAGCGGAACGGTATCTATATTATCGATCTGCAGAAGACCGTAAAGAAGCTGGACGAAGCTTATATGTTCGTTCGTGACCTGGCTGCACAGGGCGAATCCGTACTGTTTGTCGGCACCAAGAAGCAGGCTGGCGAATCCATTAAGGAAGAAGCTACCCGTGCTGGCGCCTACTATGTAAACGCACGCTGGCTGGGCGGTATGATGACAAACTTCACCACCATCCAGAGAAGAATCAAGCGTCTGGAACAACTCCACGAAATGGAGACAGACGGCACATTCGATTTGCTGCCGAAGAAGGAAGTTGGCAAGCTGCAGCTCGAAATTGAAAAGCTGGAAAAGTTCCTTGGCGGTATCAAGGATATGAAGAAGCTGCCGGGCGCACTGTTTATTGTTGACCCTCGCAAGGAGCGTATTGCTGTTGCTGAGGCAAAGAAGCTGAACATCCCGATCGTTGCTATCGTAGATACCAACTGCGATCCGGACGAGATCGACTATGTGATCCCGGGCAACGATGATGCGATCCGTGCTGTAAAGCTCATCGCTGGCGTAATGGCTGATGCGATCATCGAAGGCCGTCAGGGCGCAGATGCTGCCGCAGAGGCAACTGAGGCTGAGGCAGCTGCTGAATAAGCGAAATAAATGGATTCATGACCCGAATATGTGCTGGTTTTCGCAAATCATATTCGGGTTTTTTGAAAGTATCGTAGATATAATTTGAGGAGGAATCATCCAATGGCTAATTTTACAGCAAAAGATGTCAATGAACTGCGCAAGTCCACTGGCGTAGGCATGATGGACTGCAAGAAGGCACTGACTGAGGCAGACGGCGATGTTGAAAAGGCAATTGAGCTGCTGCGTGAAAAGGGTCTGGCTACCCAGGCAAAGAAAGCTGGCCGCGTGGCTGCTGAGGGTATGGTTGTTGCAAAGGTAAATGCAGACAATACCGTGGGCTGTGTCGTTGAAGTCAACTCTGAGACCGATTTCGTTGCAAATACTGACGAATTCAAGGCATTCGTAAACCAGGTCGCAGATACGATCATTGAAAAGAATCCGGCTGATGTTGAGGCTCTGAAAGCAACAACTGTTTCTGGCGGTACAATGACCGTTGACGAAGCACTTCAGGAACTGTTCCTGAAGATCCGTGAGAATCTCCAGATCCGTCGTTTCATTCGCCTGGAAGGCATTCTGGTACCGTATATCCATGGCGGCGGCAAGATCGGCGTTATGGTTCGTGCAGAGTCTCCGGCTGGCGCAACACCGGAAGTTCTGGCAGCTGCAAAGGACTGCGCACTGCAGGTTGCTGCTATGAACCCGCCGTATCTGAAGCGTGAAGATGTTCCGGCTTCTGTTCTGGATGAAGAGAAGAAGATCATTCTGGCACAGATGGCTGAGGATCCGAAGATGGCAAATAAGCCGGATCAGGTAAAGGAAAAGATCGCTGCTGGTAAGGTTGGCAAGTACTACGAAGAAAACTGCCTGCTGGAACAGGCTTTTGTTAAGGAAAATAAGAGCTCTGTACAGGAGTATGTTAACGGCGTTGCGAAGGCAGCTGGTACTACCATCGAAATCGCAGAGTTTGTTCGTTTTGAGCGCGGCGAGGGTATTGAAAAGAAAGCTGACAACTTTGCAGAAGAAATTGCAAGCATGATCAAGTAAACAAAACTTATTTCATAAGGCGATTTTGCCGAAAAAAAGGAGCGTGGCGGTTGCCATGCTCTTTTTTTGATTTTTTCCTATAAATCGCTTTACATTTCACGAAAAATAGTGTAAAATAAGTACAGGAAGTTTGTGAGCTGTCGTACCGGACTTCTGGAGTGATATGGATTTCCTGTTGGAAGATCTGTACAAGAGACATATACGAAAGGAATAGGAAGTATGAAACCAAAATACAAAAGGGTTCTTCTGAAACTGAGCGGTGAAGCACTTGCCGGCCCGAAAAAAACCGGATTGGATACAGAAACCATGTTGCCGATCTGCCAGAGCATCAAGAAGTGCGTAGATGCCGGCGTGCAGATGGGAATTGTTGTTGGCGGTGGTAATTTCTGGCGAGGACGCTCCAGCCAGAATATGGATCGTACCCGTGCTGATCATATCGGAATGCTCGCAACAACTATGAACGCACTCGCTGTTGCTGATTTGCTGGAATCTCTCGGCGTGGATGTGCGTGTACAGACTGCTATCAGTATGCAGCAGATCGCTGAGCCGTATATCCGCAACCGTGCCATTTCTCATCTGAACAAGGGAAGAGTGGTTATCTTTGGATGCGGTACCGGAAGTCCGTTCTTTTCGACAGATACGGCAGCTACGCTGCGTGCCGTGGAAATTGAAGCGGATATTTTGCTGAAAGCTACTATGGTTGACGGCGTGTATAACAAGGATCCCCACAAATATCAGGATGCTGTGCGCTATGATCGCCTGACATTCAGCGATGTACTGGGCAGTGCACTCCAGGTTATGGACAGCACCGCTGCTTCTATGTGTCGGGATAATGAAATGCCCATGCTGGTATTTGACCTGAGCCGCCCGGATAATATCTATGACGCTGTTATGGGCGAGGATGTGGGAACTGTTGTTGCCGAAGAGGAAAATAAAGAAACGAACGCATAATCACATTGCAATTCAAGTAAAATGTATTGAAAGGAGCCCGGTGATTCCGGGGAAATGAGCTATGAAAGAACTGTTAAAGGAAACCGAGGAAAAGATGAAGAAGTCCATCGGCCGCTTGGAGCATGAGTTTACTACTATTCGTGCAGGCCGTGCCAATCCGGCTGTGCTGGATAAAGTAATGGTAGATTATTACGGTGTACCTACACCCATCCAACAGATGGCTGCTATTTCTGTATCAGAGGCACGTATTCTGGTGATTCAGCCGTGGGATGCTACCACTTTGAAAGCCATCGAAAAGGCAATTCTGGCTTCTGACGTGGGAATTACTCCTACTAATGACGGCAAGGTGCTCCGTCTGGTATTTCCTCAGCTGACAGAGGATCGTCGTAAGGAACTCTGCAAGAATATCAAGAAGATTGGTGAGGATACTAAGGTCGCTATCCGCAACGTACGCCGTGATACCATGGAAAAACTGAAGGCAAAGAAGAAGGCGTCCGAGTTGACAGAGGACGAAGTAAAGGACGGCGAAAAGAAGATCCAAAATCTGACAGATAAGTACTGCGCAGAAGTGGATAAGATGGTTGCTGATAAGGATAAGGAAATCATGAGCATCTGATTGGGATAGGCTCTGATATCGGATAGGAGTTGAACTGCATGGCATTGCCATTTTTCACAAAAAAGAATTCACAGACTCAAACAGACTCTGCCATTGCATTGCCAGAGGTGTTGCCCCAGCATGTGGGATTTATTATGGACGGAAACGGACGCTGGGCGAACAAGTGCGGTATGCCCAGAAAGTTCGGTCATAAAGAAGGTGCAAAGAATTTCAAGGATCTGTCCTTGTACTGCCGGGATATCGGCTTGCGGAATGCTTCTTTTTATGTATTTTCCACGGAAAACTGGAAACGTCCCCAGGACGAAGTGGATGCCATTATGGATCTGTTCTGGGACTATCTTTGCGAAGCGGATCAGTATTTGGAGCGGCGTGTGCGCATGGTTTTTGTGGGCGACCGCAGCAGATTACAGGATCGGCTGCAAAAGCGGATGCAGGAACTGGAGGAAGATTCCAAGGACTTTGAAAAGATGAACTTGATCCTCGCCATCAACTACGGCGGCAGGGATGAGATCAGACATGCGACGCAATGCATTGCACAGCAGGTGCAGGCTGGGAAACTGGATCCTTCTGCTATTACAGAACAGACCATTTCGGATAATTTGTACACTGCCGGGCTGCCCGATGTGGACTTGTTGATCCGTCCCAGCGGCGAGCTGCGGTTGTCCAATTATCTCATCTGGCAGTGCGCCTATGCAGAGTATTATTTCACCGATGTGCTCTGGCCAGATTTCAATCGGAACGAACTGAATAAGGCACTGGTGGATTATGCACAGCGGGGCAGACGATTTGGGGGCATATGACCATGAAAATTCGTATTATCTCTGGCGTTGTCGGAGGCTTGCTGGCAATTTTGATTCTGGTTCTGCATAAGACGTTTGTCTTTCCCCTTGCCATCGCCGCACTGATCTGTATTGCGCTGTTTGAATTGTACCGTGCCGGAAAATGTCTCCACTGCCGTATTTCCGTGGGTGCCGGACTGGTGTACGGCGCTGCGTTGCCGTTTTTGCAGTATTATGGGAACATATCTGCTATCATTGCAGTGACATTTCTCTGTATCGTTGCTATGTTTGTGGAACTGGTACTGTTGCATAAGCATGTGAAATATCAGGAGATCCTGTTCATTGCAGCTGTGACTCTTCTGGTGGCTGGCTCGCTGAATATGCTGAATGCACTGCTGCTGGGCAGTCAGTACGGTCTTGCTTGTGTGATTCTGGCACTGTGTTCTGCCTGGATCGCAGATACCGGCGCTTATTTTGCGGGCACGTTTTTCGGAAAACATAAGCTTTGTCCCGAAATCAGCCCGAAAAAAACTGTAGAAGGTTTTTTCGGCGGGATTGTGGTGGACATTGTGGTCATGATCGTATTTGCCTTGATCTATAGCCTGATCACACATGCCCATGTGCATTACTTGTGGCTGATCTTTACAGCAGTAGTATGTGCCGTCATTAGCGTGCTGGGCGATCTGAGTGCTTCTGTATTAAAGCGCCAGCAGGGAATCAAGGACTTCGGCAACATTATGCCGGGACACGGCGGCGTTATGGATCGTTTTGACAGCGTTTTGTTTACCATTCCGGCATTTTATGCATTGGAGTGCATGTGCCCAATATTTTACAGATAATTGTTTGAATTATGGATGAAGCACACGATGCAGGGTGGTTTGCGCTCTGCATCGTGTGTGTACTATAAGGTAGTATTACTGCACGAAAAAGGAGTCGTCATTTATGGGGAAGTGTATCTCAATTTTAGGATCCACGGGATCCATCGGGACACAGGCACTGGAAGTGGCAAAGGCACATGACATGCGGATTCACGCCCTTGCTGCCAACCGGAACATCGATCTGCTGGAACGGCAGACACGGGAACTGCGTCCCAAAAAGGTTTGTATTTATGATGAAACCAAATATCACGAGTTAAAAGGACGTCTGTCAGATCTGGCAGTGCAGGTACTCTGCGGTATGGACGGCTTGTGTGAAATTGCTGCGGATACGGCGGCAGATATGCTGCTCAATTCCGTGGTAGGCATGGTAGGACTGCTGCCCACGCTGACCGCCATTTCGGCTGGTCTGGATATTGCCCTTGCCAATAAGGAGACCCTGGTTGCTGGCGGTTCGCTGGTTATGGATCAGGCGGCGAAAAAAGGTGTGTCCATTTATCCAGTGGACAGTGAGCATTCTGCGATTTTCCAGTGCTTGCAGGGGAATCGCCGGGAACAGTTGCGGAAAATTATTCTGACTGCATCCGGCGGTCCATTCTTCGGAAAGATACGTGCTGAATTGGAGCATGTCACAGTCGCAGATGCCCTGAACCACCCCAACTGGAGCATGGGAAGCAAGATCACGGTGGATTCTTCTACCCTCATGAACAAGGGACTGGAATTCATTGAGGCAAAGTGGCTGTTCGACCTGACACCGGAGCAGATCGAGGTAGTTGTGCATCGTCAGAGCGTGGTGCATTCGGCGGTGGAGTATCAGGACTATTCTATCATTGCGCAGATGGGTGTACCGGATATGAAGATCCCTATTCAGTATGCACTGCTCTATCCCGACCGGATGCCTTGTCCGACCCGGCCGTTATCATTGACAGAATATGGCACACTGACATTTGAAAAGCCGGATCTGAAAACTTTTACATGCTTGCAAACAGCAATTACGGCAATTACACGTGGTGGTACCACCCCGTGTGTTGTCAACGGAGCAAATGAAGAAGCCGTTGCCGCTTTCTTAAAGGGGAAAATCGGATTTCTGGAGATCGGTGCTCTGGCACAGCGTGCTGTGGATTCCATTCCACAGACGGAGATCACCTGCTATGAGGATGTGATGCGTGCAGATGCACGTGCAAGGGAATTCGTACATAATTCAATTTCTCAGTAAAATAATACAAATCCCTCAAACTCCAATCGATAAACTTGCGGTATTCTCCTAGACTGACAAAATTTCTGCCCGCAATTTTATCTATCTCCATTTCAGGGATTCGTATAAGAAAGGATACATGCACCTATGCAGCATATCGTAACACTTCTCATTGCCATTGTCATTTTCGGCATGATCATCGGTATTCACGAATTCGGACACTTTATTGTGGCAAAGCTGCACAAGATTCAGGTGAATCAGTTTGCCATCGGCATGGGACCTCGCATTCTTCATTTTCAAAAGGGTGAGACAGAATATTCTCTGCGGCTTTTTCCCATTGGAGGATTCTGCTCCATGGAAGGAGAGGATGAATCCAGCGATAATCCCAACGCTTTTGAGAAAAAGGCAATCTGGCGCAGAATGACGGTTGTCCTTGCCGGTGCCATTATGAATATCATCCTGGGATTCCTGCTGATTGCCGTGCTGCTGTGCACCAGCCAAAAGGTACCCTCTACGGTCATTGCACAGTTTGCCCAGACCACGGATGCGACTACCGGTGAAACTATCACTGCGGCAGAAAGTGAACGCTCCGGATTGCAGGTAGGTGATAAGATCATTGCCATTGACGGCAGTCACATTTTTTCCACCACTGACCTGATCTATAAATTGCAGACCACGGATGCGAAATCCTTTTCCGTAACTGTAAAGCGTGACGGGGAGAAGATCACCATTGATCCGGTGACATTCCACAACGACAACACAGAAGGTCTGCTGGATTTTGCCGTGCAGGGAAAATCCAAGAATCCGGTGACAGTTCTCTCTTATGCGGCAAAGGATACGGTAGCTACTGCAAAGCTTATCTGGATGTCGCTTATTGAACTGGTCAGCGGCAAGTACAGCCTACAGGATCTCTCCGGCCCTGTGGGTACCGTCAGCGTTATTGAACAGGCGGCGTCTACCGGGGAAAATGTTCTGGAACGAGTGCAGTCCGTTTTGAATCTGACCATTTTTATTACTGTCAATGTGGGCGTGTTCAATCTGCTTCCCATTCCAGGACTGGATGGCAGCCGCTTTGTGTTCCTGCTGATAGAGGCGGTTCGCCGGAAACCCATTCCAAAGGAACGGGAAGCCATGGTGCATTTTATCGGTATGGCAGCATTATTTTTGCTGATGATCCTGGTGACAGTGCAGGATGTCAGTCGGTTTTTTCAATAAATCATGATATGGAGTTAAGTTTATGAGAAAAGTCAGACCCGTTTCCGTCGGCAGCTGTAAGCTGGACGGATCCCATATTTATATACAGTCCATGCTGAATACCCGTTCGGATGATATTCCGGGCAGCGTGGCACAGGCTGTGGCACTGGAACAGGCAGGCTGCGAGATCGTCCGGGCTGCCATTCCCGACAAGGAGGCCGTTGCGCTGATCCCGGCGATCAAGGAGAAGATATCCATTCCGCTGGTGGCAGATATCCATTTTGACTACCGCTTGGCACTGGAGGCAGCAGCTGCCGGTATTGACAAGATTCGTATCAACCCAGGGAATATCGGCAGTATGGATCGTGTACGTGCCGTTGTACGTGTGTGTCAGGAAAAAGATATTCCCATTCGTATTGGCGTCAATTCTGGTTCTCTGGAAAAGGAAGTTCTCGCCAAATACGGCGCACCTACGGCAGAAGCACTGGTGGAGAGTGCTATGGGACATGTGCGGATGCTGGAGGCGTGTGACTTTGATAACATTGTCATTTCCATGAAATCCTCCGATGTCAATACCATGATCAACGCATACCGTCTCTGTGCTCAGCAGTGTGATTATCCGTTGCATCTGGGCGTTACCGAAGCCGGAACAGAACGTATGGGACTCATCAAGTCTGCTATCGGTATCGGCACTCTGCTTCATGACGGCATCGGTGAGACCATTCGTGTCTCCCTGACAGAAGACCCGGTGCAGGAGATACGTGCCGCACGGGATATTTTGAAGTGTATCGGCAAACGGGGCGGCTCTCAGATCGTATCTTGCCCCACTTGCGGCAGAACACGGATCGACCTGGTGAAAACCGCCAAGGAAGTGGAAGCGGCACTGGAGCATGTCCAGAAAAATATCAAGGTGGCTGTTATGGGCTGCATTGTCAATGGCCCCGGCGAAGCAAGAGAAGCGGATATCGGCATTGCCGGAGGTGACGGCTGTGCTGTGCTGTTCCGGAAGGGAACAGTTCTGCGGAAAGTGCCGGAAGAGGACATTGTGCCGGAGCTTATGGCTGAGATCGAAAAACTGTAAGAGCAGTAGGAGTGGAACATATGGATTTGAATTTCGCAGCGTTTTTGGAGGAATATGTCCCGGTGATGCCCCAGTCCGTACAGGACGGCATTCTGAAACGTATGACCTATTCGGAAAACCTGACGAAAATTTCGTTTTATATTGCATTTTCCCATCTCGTTCCGGTGCAGGATCTGCTGTCACTGGAGCATGAACTGGAGATTCGCCTGGAGATTCATGCTGTGCGGCTGCATCCCCAGTATGCGCCGGAGCTGTTTTCCATGGCGTATTTTTCAGATCTGGTCATTTTTCTCAAACGGGAGATGACAGTTGTCAATGGGTTCATCGACGGAGCAGACGTAACATTTGAGGGTGATAAGCTGGAGATCCAGTTACATAACGGCGGCTTTGAAATTCTTGAAAAATATCACGTGGCGGAGTATTTTTCCGGCTTGCTGGAACAGCTGTTTTCCCGGAAAATTCAGGTGAAATTCCAGGGTACTGCCAGTGTCACAGAAGATGAATTCCAAGCGATGATCGCCAAGGCGGAACAGGAACTGCCGAAACATGCGGAACAGCTCCAGACACCGACGCCGGCACCTTCGGCAGGAGACGGTGCAAAACCGCCTAAGCCCACAGCACAGAGTGTAGCCATGAATGAAGAAATCCCAGGTGTGATTCCTGGGAGCGCTGTGCTCATCAAAGGCAGACCCATCCGGGATATTCCCATGCCTATCTGGGAGGCTATGGAGGTACAGAATCAGCGCATTGTGGTTATGGGCGATGTTTTTGCTATGGAATCCCGTGAAGTGCGGGGCGAACGCACTGTATTGACCTATCAGATTACTGATGGCAACTATTCTGTTCTTGTTAAAGTGTTTGACACTACAAAGAGCATTTCCGAATTGCCATATGGAGAGATAAAAAAAGGCAGTACTCTTCTCGTACTGGGGAGAATTGCTTATGACGAATTTGCCCGGGAAGAGGTACTGAAGCCGGAATCCATTGTTATGGTGAAGCGGCAGCGAAAAACAGACGGAGCACCGAAAAAACGTGTGGAGCTGCACTGCCATACCAACATGTCGCAAATGGATGCAGTGACTCCATGTGCAAAGTTGGTGCAGCGTGCCTATGACTGGGGACATCCAGCCATTGCTATCACAGATCACGGTATCGCACAGGCATTTCCAGAGGCTATGTCCGCATGGGACGGTTTCAAGGACAAAAACTTCAAGGTGATCTTTGGATGCGAAGCCTATGTTGTCAACGATTTGAATCGTCAGCTTGTTGTGGATGATCCAGGAAACCGGACATTACAGGACGAGATCATCATTTTTGACGTGGAGACGACCGGACTCAGCATGTCCCAGGATCGTCTTACAGAGATCGGTGCTGTGCGGATGCGTGGGATGCAAGTGGTGGATACTTTTAATACTATGGTCAATCCGGAACGCTCCATTCCGCCGAAGATTGTGGAACTGACCGGCATTACAGATGCTATGGTGGCAGACGCACCCAAGGAAGCAGAAGCAGTCCGGAAATTCATGGAATTCTGCGGCGATCATCCCGTTCTGGCGGCACACAATGCTCGGTTTGATACAACCTTTGTGCGCAATGTTTGCAAACGACATGGTATTGCATTTGAGTTTGCCACACTGGATACGCTGGTGCTTTGTAAGTGTATGCTGCAGACGCTGTACCGTCATAAGTTGGACGGCGTAGCAAAAGCGTTAAAGCTGGGAAAATTCGACCATCACCGGGCATCGGACGATGCACAGATGTTAGCAAAGATTTATATCGAACTGGTGACACGATTGGTGCAGACCAAGGGGGCGACCATGCTCTCTGATCTGAACACCAAGACCCAGGAGATCGATGTGAGAAAATTGAAATCCTATCATCAGATTATTCTGGTGCGTAATCACGTGGGCTTGAAAAATCTCTACAAGCTGATCTCCTATGGACATATTGAATGTTTCTATCGTAAACCCTTGATCCCAAAGTCTGTACTCATGCAGCATCGAGAAGGATTGATTTTCGGCAGTGCCTGCGAAGCTGGTGAGCTGTTTCAGGCAATGGTAGAGGAAAAGTCCCATGAGGAATTGGTGAAGCTAGCAAAATTCTATGATTACCTGGAGATCCAACCTGTGGGAAACAATGCTTTCATGATCCGAAATGGCACTGCTGCCAATATGGAGGAATTACAGGAGTACAACAAGCGTATTGTTGCACTGGGTGACGAACTGGGCATTCCTGTTTGTGCGACTTGTGACGTGCATTTTATGGATCGGGAGGATGCCATTTACCGTGAGATCCTGCAAGCCGGACAAGGTTTTGAGGATGCCGGAAATCAGGCACCCCTTTATCTGCGCACCACAGAGGAAATGCTGGAGGAATTTTCCTACCTGGGGGAGGAAAAGGCATATGAGATTGTTGTGACCAACACCAATGCCATTGCCGATCAGATCGAAAAAATTCGTCCGTTCCCGAAAGGAACCTTTACGCCCACCATTGATGGCGCAGAGGAAGACTTGGTGCGGATCACGACTACAAAGGCAAAGGAAATCTATGGCGATCCTATGCCGGAGCTGGTGGAAAAGCGGCTGGATCGGGAACTTTCTTCCATTATCAAGCATGGCTTCTCCGTACTGTATATCATCGCCCAGAAGCTGGTATGGGACAGCGTGGATCACGGCTATCAGGTTGGTTCCCGTGGTTCCGTCGGCTCTTCCTTTGTAGCATCCATGGCGGGTATCTCAGAGGTAAATCCTCTGGCACCCCACTATGTCTGCCCCAAGTGCAAACACAGCGAATTTATCACAGACGGCAGTGTCGGATCCGGCTTTGACTTACCGCCGAAAAACTGTCCAGAATGCGGCGAGGAAATGAACCGTGACGGACATGACATTCCCTTTGAGACCTTCCTGGGCTTCGACGGTGATAAAGCACCGGATATTGACCTGAACTTCTCTGGTGAATACCAGTCCTCAGCCCATCGCTATACAGAGGAGCTGTTCGGACGGGATAATGTGTTCAAGGCGGGAACCATTGCCGCCGTTGCAGACAAAACTGCCTATGGTTATGTAAAAAAATATCTGGAAGAACGTGGGATACAATGCAGTCCCACAGAGATCAACCGGCTTTCCATCGGCTGTACCGGTATCAAGAGAACTACCGGTCAGCATCCCGGCGGTATGGTCGTTGTACCGAGTGACTATGATGTATACGACTTCACTCCGGTGCAGCATCCGGCAGACGATGCCGAGTCGGATATTCTGACGACTCACTTCGACTTCCATTCGCTCCATGATACCATTCTGAAGCTGGACGAACTGGGACATGTGGTACCTACCATGTATAAGCACCTGGAGGATGCCACGGGAATTTCCATTCATGATGTACCTACTACAGATCCCAAGGTCATTCAGATGTGCACGGATGCGTCTGTGTTGGGTGTGACGCCGGAGGAGATCTACTGCCAGACGGGAAGTCTCGGTATTCCGGAGATGGGAACCGGCTTTACCATCCAGATGCTGCTAGATTCCAAGCCAAAAAAATTCAGCGACTTTTTGCAGGTCTCCGGTTTGTCCCACGGTACAGATGTATGGTTGGGCAATGCAAAGGATCTCATTGACAATGGAACATGTACCATTTCGGATGTGATCGGAACACGTGACAGTATTATGACCTACTTGCTCCATAAAGGCGTTGAGCCGAAGCAGGCATTCCAGATCATGGAGGATACCCGTAAGGGCAAGGCACCCAAAACCTTTACCCCAGAACGTGTGCAAATGCTCAAGGATCATGACGTACCCCAGTGGTATATTGACAGCTGCCTGAAAATCAAGTATATGTTTCCGAAAGCTCATGCGGCGGCGTATGTTACGGCGGCCATCAAGCTGGGCTGGTTCAAGCTCTATTATCCGCTGGCGTATTATGCGGTGTATTTCAGTACACGAGGGGATGACTTCGATCCGGTTCTGGCACTGCAGGGTAAGGATGCTGTCCGTGCCAAAATCGAGGAACTGAAAGAAAAGGGCAACGACCGTTCCAAAAAGGAAAGCGACCTGCTGGATACGCTGCTCATTGTCAATGAAATGCTCAGCCGTGGCTGTGAATTCCTGCCCATTGATCTGTACAAGTCCCACGCCGACCGCTATCTGGTGGAGGAGAATAAAGTCCGCATCCCGTTCAGTGCCATTCCCGGCATCGGCGTTTCTGCGGCACGTAATCTCTATGAAACAGCACAGAAGCGGAACTTTATTTCTATTGAAGAATTCCAGGCGCAGAGCAGTGCGTCAAAAACCATAATCGAGACCCTGGAACAGATGAACGCTTTGGGCGATTTGCCGAAATCAAGCCAGATGATGCTCTTTTGAGTACAGAATCTTGACAGATGTATTTTTCTGTGGTACTATAGTATTGTGTTAGTATGATAAAGCGATAAGGAGGAACCTATGAGAAAATATGATTTGATTACGCCGGAGGGGACAAAAGATTTTTTGTTTGAAGAATGCTTGGTGCGCCGTGAAACAGAGCATAAGCTGCATGCCATTTTCCGCAGCAAGGGCTATTCGGAGCTGACGACGCCAGGATTGGAATTTTTTGATGTATTCCAGTCGGAATCCGGTCATTATCCCCAGGAACGGCTGTATAAAATGACAGACAGCAAGGGACGTCTGCTGGTACTGCGTCCGGAGTCCACTATGCCCATTGCACGTGTTGTTGCCACACGTCTCCGGGATGCTTCACTGCCCCTGCGGCTGTATTATAATCAGAGCGTGTATCGTTTCGAACCAGCACTGAAAGGCCGCAGTGACGAGATCACGCAAACTGGTATCGAACTTCTCGGCTCTGCTTCCTATATGGCGGACGTGGAAATGATCACCACTGCCATTGAGGTACTTTCTGCGTGCAGCAACGACAGCTTTTCTCTGGAACTGGGCGATGCCGGGGTATTCAAGGAACTAATGCGTGAATTGAATGCTACACCGGAAGAGCGGGAGAATATCCGTTATCTTATTGAAACGAAGAACTATCCGGCGCTGAACGATGTGTTGGATACCATGGGAGATTCCAGAGCAGCAGCGGCACTGAAAAAGCTGCCGGCACTGTTCGGAGGAGAGGAAGTATTCGAAAAGGCATCTCAGCTGTACTCTAATCAGCGCATTGATGAGATCCTCATGGATCTGCGGAAGCTGTATGAGGATCTTTCAGAAGTGATCGGTGCTGGCAGACTGACTGTGGATCTGGGTATGGTCAACAATGCGGATTATTATACAGGTGTGATCATCAAGGGCTATCTGGAGGGTTACGGTGAAGAGGTACTCTCCGGCGGCAGATATAACAAACTATTGTCTGATTTTGGCTATGATATTCCGGCAACGGGCTTTGCGGTGAATGTGGATGCAGTTTCCAATATCCTGCGGAAGAACAAGGATGTGGCAGTGCAGCCAGCAGATGCCGTGATCTATGCTGCACCGGGCTATGAGATGAAAGCGGTGACAGTGTCTCAGGAACTGCGTGCCAAGGGGCAGATCGTGGAATATGCTTTCTTCGATTCCATCGACCTGGTACGGGAATATGCAAAAGACCGCAGGATCGGCAAAGTTGTCATTGTGGATGAAGAAATTACGGAGGTGGAATAAATGGCAAAACCCTTGAGAATGGCATTGACAAAGGGCAGACTAGAAAAGGATACCATTGGTCTGCTGGAAAGCTTGGGGTTTGACTGCACGGCTGTCCGGGAAAAGGGACGCCGGCTGATCCTGCCCATTCCCGATGCGAATTTGGAAGTTGTTCTGGCAAAGGCAAATGATGTTATTACTTATGTCGAGCACGGCGTGTGCGATATGGGCGTTGTGGGAAAAGATACCATTATTGAAATGCAGGGCAAGTTCTTTGAACTGGTCGACCTGGGCTTCGGTAGATGCAAGTTTGCACTGGCGGCAAAGAAGGGAACGGACTTTTACAGCGGCTTTGGCGTAAAGTGCATTGCTACAAAGTATCCCAATGTAGCACGCCGCTTTTTTGAGAGCAAGGGCATGGACGTGGATATTGTCAAGATCGAAGGCTCTGTTGAGCTTGCACCGCTGTTGGGACTGGCAGACGGTATCGTGGACATTGTAGAGACAGGCGTGACCCTGCGAGAAAACGGGCTGGAAGTGGTAGAGGATGTTGTGCCCATTTCGGCACGGCTCATTGCCAACACCGTCAGCCTGAAACTGCGTCAAACAGAAATTGAAGCATTGATCCAACAGATCGAGGAGGCATTGCAGAAATGATTACGATGAAAACCATTAACGCCAGCGATGTGCAGGAGCGTGAAGCATTTTTCACCAGCCTTGACACTCGCGCCAGCGAAACCAACCAACGTGTGACAGAAACAGTCAGCGAGATCATCTGTACTGTAAAGGCTGGCGGTGACGAAGCTGTCAAGAATTACACCTTAAAATTTGACGGCAGTCTGCCCCAGTATTACGAGGTGCCGAGAGATGTGATCAACGATGCCATGACAGAGGCAGACCCAGCATTTGTGGATGCTATGCTGAATGCCATTGAAAACGTCCGGGATTTCCACCAGCGTCAGGTACAGCAGGGCTTTGTGAATGCATTGCCCAACGGTGTCATTATGGGACAGCGTGTCCGTGGTCTGGCACGGGTAGGCTTGTACGTACCGGGCGGCACGGCGGCATATCCCTCCAGCGTTATTATGAATGCAGTACCGGCAAAGATCGCAGGTGTCAAAGAAATTATTATGGTAACACCGCCTTGCAAGGACGGCACACCGAATCCAGATATTCTGGTAGCTGCGGGACTCTGCGGCGTTGACCGTGTATTCCTGTCCGGCGGCGCACAGGCAATTGCAGCGTTGGCATACGGTACGGAAGAGATCCCAAAGGTGGACAAAATCGTGGGGCCCGGCAACATCTACGTGGCAACGGCGAAGAAGCTGCTGTATGGCGTGGTGGATATCGATATGATCGCAGGCCCCAGCGAAGTTCTGGTTATGGCAGACGAGACAGCCGACCCGAAATTCGTGGCAGCTGATCTTATGTCCCAGGCGGAGCACGATGTGCTGGCTTCGTCCATTCTGGTGACCACCAGCGCAGAACTGGCAGAAAAGGTACAGGCAGAGGTCAATCGTCAGGTGCAGTATCTTTCCCGGAAAGAGATCATCGAAAAGTCTATGAACGAGTATGGTGCAGTACTGCTGTGTGATAGTCGGGAAGAAGCGACAGCTTTGGCAAATCGTATTGCACCGGAACACCTGGAAGTTCTCATGAAAAATCCCATGGAACTGCTGGGGGCACTGGATAACGCCGGTTCTGTATTCCTGGGACCGTATGCGTCTGAGCCTTTGGGGGATTATTACGCAGGTCCGAACCACGTGCTGCCCACCAGTGGTACGGCACGGTTCTTCTCGCCGCTGGGCGTGCAGAGCTTTACCAAACGCTCCAGCTATACTTATTACACGAAGGATGCCTTGGAAGCGGCGAAGGAGGATATTGTGCTGATTGCCAATAAGGAAGGGCTGACGGCGCATGCGAATGCCATTACGGTGAGGTTTGAGGAAAAGCAGTAATAGGAGATATTATGGATTTCTATGAGGTTGTAAATTCAAGACGAACCATTCGGGATTTTGAAAATGTTTCTATGGATGATGAAATCATTGAAAAAATCATCTCTGCTGGAATGAAAGCCCCGACAAATGATCATATGAGAGATTGGCACTTTATTGTGATAAAGGACAAGGGTGTTGTCCTGAAGCTGATTGATAAAATTCCGGTTGAAATATCAGATGAGGAAATCAATAACATATTAATGGAATGGAATCTAAAGGACAATTGCCAGCAGAATGCGTATAAAAATGCAATTCCGAAGCAATATCGTATGCTTGCTGAAGCCTCTTGCCTAATCGTTCCGTTGTTTAAACAAAATACAGATATATTACATCCTGATAATCTTTCTCACTTAAATGGTCTCGCATCCATCTGGTGTTGTATTGAAAATATGTTTCTTGCTGCCACTGCGGAAGGATACGCTTGTGCATTGCGTGTTCCTTTGGGAGAGGAAGGAGATTGGGTAAAATCAGTTTTGCGTTTTCCCGATGACTATCTGATGCCATGTTTTATTGCAGTAGGAAAACCCAGTGAACATGCGGCATCTATTGAACAGAAACCATATTCTCTACATGATAGAATACATAAAAATATTTGGTGAAAGAGTATCGCCAAATTTCAACCGTATAAAAAGAAATCAAAATTGATGGAGGCAGCAAATAATGGCGAAGAAAGACGAAAGATTTGCAGTAATTATAAAAGAAGGAAGCCAGATGAAAGAATCCGGACTGATACAGGTGATTGTAGATAAGGAAACAGGAGTAAATTATCTGTGGGTGAAATCTGGTTACGCAGGTGGATTGACGCCGCTATTGGATACCAATGGAAATCCTGTTGTGACAAATCCATCGGCGCTTGATGGATAATCAAAGGAGGTACCGCAATGCGACAAGCGCAGCTCACACGCAAGACAAAAGAAACAATCATCCAGGTAAAAGTGACATTGGACAACCAGGGCACCGCCAACATCTGCACGGGCATCGGTTTTTTTGACCATATGCTTATGGCACTTTCCGTGCACAGCGGCATTAGTATGGATATTGCCGTCAAGGGCGATCTTCACGTGGACGGACACCATACCGTTGAGGATACGGGCATTGTCCTAGGCAAGACGCTGGGAGAAGCACTGGAGGACAAGTCTGGCATCACACGCTATGGCAGTGCTTATATTCCCATGGATGAAGCCCTGGCGTTTTGCAGTCTGGATATCAGCAACCGTCCGTTTCTGGTGTTCCAGGGGACGTTTACCAATGCCATGATCGGACAGTATGACGCATGTCTCACAGAAGAATTTTTCCGTGCCTTTGCATTCAACGCTGGAATTACCCTCCATGTGAATATGCTGTATGGTTCTAACGACCATCATAAATGTGAAGCGGCTTTCAAAGCGGTTGCTCATGCCCTGAAAACGGCAGTAACACCTCTGGAATCCGGAAAAACTTTGTCTACGAAAGGAGTGCTGTAAATGATCGCAATTGTGGATTACGGCGCAGGCAATATTTTCAGCGTGAAAAATGCCCTGGATTTTCTGGGACTGCCCGGGGAACTAACTTCGGATCCCGAAGTGATCCGTAAGGCGGACGGCATTATCCTGCCAGGGGTAGGGGCGTTTCCCAGTGCTATGCAGATGCTGCACGACCGGGGACTGACGGAAGTGATCCAGGAGGAATCCCACAAAAAGCCGTTTCTCGGTATCTGCCTTGGCATGCAGCTGATCTTTGAAAAGGGCTATGAATTCGAGGAATGCGACGGTTTGGGACTGGTTCCCGGCAGCGTGGAAAAAATCGTTGCACCGGGGATGGTCATTCCCCATATGGGATGGAATAAGCTGGAAGTACAGAACAACTGCCCTATTCTCCAGAACCTGCCGGAGGAAGCATATGTCTACTTTGTGCATTCTTACCAGGCGCACACGCCGGAGGAGTATCTGGCAGCGTATGTGGAATACGGCGATACGAAGATTCCGGCAATGGTCTATGACAGAAAGACCGTCTACGGCGCACAGTTCCACCCGGAAAAAAGCGGCGAGACCGGCTTGCAGATTCTGCGTAACTTCGGAGGGCTGATGGGATGATTATTTTACCTGCAATTGATATCAAGGACGGTAACTGCGTCCGCCTGTTCAAGGGGGACTTTTCCACCGTGGAAAAGGTTGCTGCGGATTACATGGAAACGGCAAAGGATTTCGAAGCTGCCGGTGCATCCTGGATTCATATGGTGGATCTGGACGGTGCTAAAGAGGGTAGACCGGTCAATCAGAAGATTTACAAGGACGTCGCTGCAAATACCAGCCTGAAATTGGAAGTGGGCGGTGGCATCCGTAACCTGGAAACCATTGCGGAATATCTGGACAGCGGTGTGGAACGTGTCATTCTCGGCTCTGCTGCGTTGAAAGACCCGAAGCTGGTGCAGGATGCGGTGAAGCAATTCAGCAGCCGGCATATTGCCGTGGGTATCGACGCCAAAAACGGCATGGTGGCTACAGAGGGCTGGCTGGAGGAATCGGATGTGGATTATATCACCCTGACCAGGGAAATGATGGCAGTGGGGGTGCGGTATTTCATTGTGACGGATATTGCCAAGGACGGCACCCTTTCCGGCGTGAATATTGGCCAGCTGTCTGACCTGCATCAGGCAACGGAAGGCAAGTGCAGTATCATTGCCAGCGGAGGTGTTCATACCATTGAGGATATCCGCAAGTGTAAGGAACTGGGATTGTACGGCACCATCTGCGGCAAATCTATCTATAAGGGCACATTGGATCTGAGAGAGGCCATTGCGTTGGCGGAAGGAGCGGAGTGATATGCTGGCAAAACGAATTATCCCATGTCTGGACGTACGGAACGGCAAGGTAGTCAAGGGCGTCAACTTTGAGGGTATCAAAGAGGTAGGTGACCCGGTGGAATGCGCCTATGAATACAACCTCCAGGGTGCTGATGAGATCGTGTTCTATGATATTACAGCTTCCTATGAGGGCAGAGGCGTCATGCTGGACGTAGTTCGGGAAACTGCCAAAAAGGTATTTGTTCCCTTGACCGTAGGCGGCGGCATCAAGACTGTGGACGATATCCGGGAAACCCTTCGTGCGGGTGCGGACAAGGTATCTGTCAATTCCCAGGCAGTGCAGAACCCCCAGCTCATCAAGGACGGCGCTGATATTTTCGGCTGTCAGTGTATTTGCGTAGGCGTGGATGCCAAGAAGGTGGCGGATAACAAGTGGACGGTATACATTAATGGCGGCAGAGTGGATATGCACCTGGATCTTATTGATTGGGTGAAGCAGTGTGAACAGCTGGGTGCCGGGGAGATCTGCCTGAACTCCATTGATACAGACGGCGTCCGCGGCGGCTTTGATCTGCCCATGCTGAAAGCAGTCTGCGATGCCGTACAGATTCCGGTCATTGCCAGCGGTGGTGCCGGAAAGCTATCCGATTTTGCAGATGCATTTCTGGAGACTGGGTGTTCTGCAGCATTGGCAGCATCCCTGTTCCATTTCCGGGAGCTGACCGTGCAGGAAGTCAAGGCGGATTGCCGGGCAAAGGGCATTTCCATGCGATGAAAGGAAAAAAATATGGATCTGAATAATGAATTATTTCAAAAACAAATTACCCCTTTTTCTTTTATGAAATTAGACGACAGTTATATGCTTCAACTTCAGACTGGCGAATATTTAATGGATGTTTTTGCAACCCGTGAAGAAGAGGGATTTTTAGGCAATGGTTATGATTGGGAATCTTTAGCGACTGTTTTTCTGGAGGAAGAATTTGATGGCGATCCGGAAGAATTTGAATTCGATTCCGAAGCAGATACGTTCGTCATCTATTCTGAAAGTGGAGAGACGTTAGCTGCTTTTGCTGTTGCATTCAAGGCAGCATGTGAGAATAGAGTACAGATTTTAGATCTGTTTTCTCGTGCTGAACTACAATAAAAATATGATTTACCGTGAAGAAAAGCGTGACTTATTTTTGCTGAAAGACAGCCATTGGCTGGCGCACTGCATCAGCGCTGATTTTGCATTGGGTGCAGGAATTGCCAAGGAATTTGCAAAACGATTTGATGAAAAACGGTTCTTGTCAGAAAATCGGAATTCATTTCCGGCGTGGAATGGAGCGGGCTTCTGTATTCCGGATGAACAGAATCATGTGCTGAATCTGGTGACCAAAAAAGGCTGGCGAAACAAACCGACACTTCTTTCTTTGGAGCAAGCACTACAAAGTATGGCAGCATTTGCAACACAGAACGCCATAACAAAGATCGCCATGCCGAAGATCGGCTGCGGCCTGGACAGACTGCATTGGGAAGATGTTTTCCCTTTGATTCAGCGTATCTTTGCAGATATGGAAATGGAAATTGTGGTCTGTTATCTGGATTGATTTTCGTCGAGCGGAGGGAAATCAAATGTTGGTATTTTATATTGCAATGACAATTTTCATACCACTGCTGATGTTGTTGAGCGGTTGGGTGATGAAATATCACACACCGAAAAATATCAACGGTTTCATTGGATATCGGACGGAGCGCTCTATGCGGAGTCAGGAAACCTGGAACTTTGCCCATCAATATTGCGGCAGGCTCTGGATCACAATAGGCACAGGAATGCTCATTGTATCTGCGGTGCTCTGTGTCGGATATGCTTTTTTCTCGGAAAAGGCAGGCTACATTGTATTTCTGGTAGCAATACTGATGCAGACGCTCTTGCTTTTGCTGACAATTCCGCCTACCGAATACGCACTGCAAAAGAACTTCGATTCCAACGGACATCGAAAAACAAACGAGGTGAAATAAATGGTTAAAATCGACATCAGCCATCTGGAAAAATACTTTGCCAAAAGCGAGCTGATTCCGGCGATTGCTTTTGATGTGGACACAAAAACCGTCTTGATGCTGGCATATATGAACGAGGAAAGCCTGCGTAAGACACTGGAAACCGGTTATACCTGGTATTGGAGCCGTTCCCGGCAGGAACTGTGGAACAAGGGTGCAACCAGCGGACATTTGCAGAAGGTGGTTTCCATTTACGGCGACTGTGACGATGACACATTGCTGCTGAACGTAAAGCAGACCGGCGTAGCATGTCACACCGGATCGTACAGCTGCTTTTTCAATGAAATTTACAGAGAGGACGAAGAAAAATGAACGCATTACAGGAATTATACGAGGTAGTTATGAGCCGCAAGGCAATGTATGAAAGCGGTGAGGTAGATGTAGAATCCCAGAAGTCCTACACCTGCTATCTGTTTTCCAAGGGGCAGGACAAGATCCTGAAAAAATGCGGCGAAGAGTGTTCTGAGACCATTATCGCTGCCAAGAATAACGATAACGATGAACTGAAAAATGAGATCGCTGACCTAATGTACCACCTGATGGTACTCTGCGCACAGCAGAACCTGCCCTGGTCTGAGGTGGAAGAAGTACTGGAAGAACGGAGCAAGAAGATCGGTAATCTGAAAACCTTTAAGAATGTAGATCACAATTCTTAATTGATTCGGGGGAAGAGAATGCCAACGATTGAAGAGTATCATCGTCAAGGAAAAGAACAATTGAAAAAGTATCCGATTCTCTTACTGCTTTTCGTTGTTATGCGAGTCGGTATGAAAATTCTGGTGAAATATACGGATATCGAGTTGCCCGGGTGGCTTGGAATTGCTGCTTTTATTGTAATTGCAGTAGGCATTATCATACTGTTTGTTTTGGATATGATCCGGCGGGATAAGACTCTGAAGAAAATGGAACAGCTGGAAGAGGAACAAAGCCGCCGTCCGGTTATGCATAACAGCATTGACGGTATGCTCCGGCAGTATGGCGTGGCTCAGTCTAATATCCATAAAGATTATACCCCGAAACGGAAAATTTCCCCCGAAGTACAGGCGGAGGAGGAACGATTGGATGCCATGAATCAGGAAAGCAATACGGAGTGGTGGTAAGACAATACCGCACAAAGATTGTACGTCAGATGTATTCTACGAACATAAACTTCATCAGATAAAACAAAAAGCGGAGGTAGATACTATGAAAAAAGAAAAAGGCGTATTCCAGCAGATTCAGTCCTGGTTTTTACAACTGGAAGAGAAAAAGTCCAATCCTCTTACGAAAACAGAACGAATGGCGGCTTTAGGAAGTATTTTATTTGTTGTACTGCTTATTCTGAAAAACCTGGTAAGTATATCTAATACAATTTCTTGTGTGATGCTACTGCTAGTGATATTGTTAGAATTGCCGGAACTGATCAAAATAATTTGTTTTGTTCGAGAAGGTATAAGGAGACAATAAGACAGCGTGGAAAATGAGAAAAATTTTTGCCCATGCAGTCACAATTCCGCAAACCTCTGAATACACTGTAGAGAAGCATTTGTCAGGAAACTGACGGGCGCAGAACAGTTTGAGGAGGTTTTTCTATGAGTAAGTGCCGTCCCACGCCGGAGCAGTGTGCCGATACTATGCCAGTGAAAGTGAACCGCATTTTCGACAGCTGCAGCGACCGGGATTGTTTTTCCAATGTGCGGATTCAGATCGGCGGAGAGCTGCCGGGCAATATTAATGTGGTCAAAAGCCGGTGCGTCCGGGTAACTGATATCTGCATGAATATTGAGCCGGTTCCGTTCAACCGTGGGTTCTATTCCATTGACCTGACTTATACGTTCCGGGTGGAACTGTTGGCGTATGAACGCTCTTGCAGCAGTCCGGTTCTGCTGACAGGAACTGCCTATGCTAACAAAAATGTGATCCTTTATGGCGGCGAGAGCAATACCAAGACATTTTTCAGCAACGGCGAAAAACTGGGTGAGACTGATGCCTGCTGCGAGACCATTAATCTGCCGACAGCGGCGGTGCAGGTGGTGGAGCCCATTGCATTGGAAGCCCGTATCGCCTCTGTTTGTGTGGCGGAGGATACGCCTCCGGTGCGTTCTGTCATTATGACCCTGGGGCTGTTCTCGGTGGTGGAATTGTTCCGTCCGGTGACCATACTTGTTCCCACCTATGAGTATACGATCCCGACGAAAGAATGTCATTCGGATACCGAGTCCCCGTGTGCAGTGTTTGACAAGATCCGTTTTCCGGCAGAAGAATTTACACCAGGCTCTCTGCCGTGTGCAGCCAAAGAGGAATCTTGTGGTTGTACAGAGGGATTTGATGCATCCGAAAACACTACATCGTAATACGGAAAACGGGCGGCTGAATTGTCGCCCGTTCTGCTGTTAAGGAGGATTACCGGATGCGGAAACAAGCTTATGTCAAACGGCGTGCCAGACTGCGTTCGCTTCTGATATTTTGTACAGTTGCCTCTCTGCTGGTCGTTCTGCTGATTCGCACAGACCGTGCCATTCGTCCGAATCTCTGTACTGTCTGCGAAAGCGAGACACAACAGTTCGCATCCAGACTCATGGCAGACAGCGTCGCCGAGGTGCTGACTGAAGAATCCTACAGCTACAGTGATTTTGCAACCCTGGTCTATGATACGTCCGGGAATGTAACGGCAGTAGAAACGATGACACAAAATGTCAATGCCATGCAGTCGGCAATGCTGACAAAGGTGCAGGACAGACTGGATGCCTGCCGGGATGTCACCTTGGAAGTCTCTCTCGGTACGGCAACGGGGGTATGGCTATTCGCCGGACGTGGACCGCATGTTTCCGTGCGTCTCATGCCCATCGGAAATGCTTCGGTGAAGCTGATCAGCGCTCTGGAATCCGCCGGTGTAAACCAGACCTGTCATACCATTCGTGCCGAGGTGACAGTGGAAATACAGGCGGCGATTCCTTTTTCACAGACTACTGCTCAGGTGCATTATTCGTGTCTGATCACAGAAACAGTCATTGTAGGGAGCGTGCCTGAGTCTTATCTGGAATTCAGTGGCATGTAAAAAACTGCATTTCTAGCGAAAAAACCATGAAAAAATTGTAAAAGGTCTAGCATATGCCGCAGGTTTGTGGTATAATAAAAAAGTATCTGGCGTCAATGCCGGATCACAGCAAGGAGAACCAAAACATGGATGAAATGACAGCAAAACAGCGGATGTCAGAACTGCGGCAACTGCTGGAACAGTACAACGAGCAATACTATATGCAGGAAAATCCCACCGTTTCCGACTATAAGTATGATATGCTCATGCGAGAATTGGAAACGCTGGAGCAGCAGTTTCCTCAGTATGCTACAGAGGATTCGCCCACAAAGCATGTGGGAGGAACGGCATCCCGTACTTTTGAAAAAGTGCCTCATGTCGTGCAGATGATGAGCTTGCAGGATGTCTTTTCCTATGAGGAAATGGATGCATTTGTCCGCCGCTGTCAGGAGGAATTGCAAACGCCGGAATTTATTGTCGAGCCGAAGATCGATGGTTTGTCGGTGTCGCTTGAGTATACCAATGGTGTTCTGACACGGGGCTCTACCCGGGGAGACGGTTTTGTGGGGGAGGATGTGACGGCAAATCTGCGTACGATTTCGAATATTCCACAGCGGCTCACCAATGCACCGACATTTCTGGAAGTGCGCGGCGAGGTGTATATGTCACGCAAAAGTTTTGCCGCACTTGTGGAGCAGCAGGAACTGAACGGAGAGACTCCGGCAAAGAATCCCCGGAATGCAGCGTCCGGCTCTTTGCGGCAAAAAAATGCTGCCGTCACAGCCTCACGCAGTTTGGACATCTGGATCTTTAATATTCAGCAGGTCGATGGCGTTACACTCCGTTCCCATTTGGAATCGCTGGAATATCTGGAATCTCTGGGCTTTCCCACGGTGATCCCTCACAGCGGCAAATGCCACACAGTGGAGGAGATACGTGACAAAATCGCTGCCATCGGCGAGGAGAGAGGCGGTTATGCCTACGATACAGACGGCGTTGTAGTAAAGGTGGATTCCTTTGCACAGCGAGAGGAAATAGGTGCTACTTCCAAAGTACCCAAATGGGCAGCAGCATTCAAGTTTCCGCCGGAGGAAAAAGAGACCACTTTGCGTGAGATACTTTTGAGCGTAGGCAGAACCGGTGTTATTACGCCGGTAGCGATCTTCGACCCGGTACAGCTTGCCGGAACAGAGGTGGCACGTGCTACACTGCATAATCAGGATTTTATCACAGAACGGGATATCCGTCTGGGAGATACGATTGTGGTACGAAAAGCCGGAGAGATCATTCCGGAGGTACTGCGTGTTGCGGCACATGCCGCCGATTCCAAACCTTATGTTTTGCCGGAGACATGTCCTGTCTGTGAGACACCAGCAGTGCGTGATGACGATGAAGCAGCGCTGCGCTGTCCTAATCCGGACTGTCCGGCACAGCTCATGAAGCGTATGATTCACTTTGTCTCCAAGGATGCTATGAACATTGACGGCTTAGGGCCCCAGAATCTGGCAGCACTTCAGGAAGAGGGATTGGTGCACTCCGTAGCGGATCTGTATCATCTGACTCAGGCGGATCTGACCGGGCTGGAACGCTTTGCGGAAAAGTCGGCAGATAATCTGATACGTGCCATCGATGCGTCCAGAGGAAATTCTCTGGATCGTCTGATCTTTGCCTTGGGAATCCGGGGAATCGGTTCTCGTGCAGCAAAACTGCTCTGCGAACGTTTTTCCACTATGGATGCGCTGCTGGCTGCGACAGCGGAGGAAATTCAGGAGATCGATGGCTTCGGTGCAACTATGGCAGAAAGCGTGGTCACTGCACTGACAGAGCCCCATATGCGTCAGCTGATCGACCATCTCCGTGAGGCAGGCTGTAATATGACCTATCAAGGCACTGCAGTGGAGGATACACGTTTTGCCGGTATGACCTTTGTGCTGACAGGTACGCTCTCAACCATGAAGCGCAGTGAGGCAAAGGAATTCATCCTGCGTTATGGCGGAAAGGTCAGCGGCAGCGTCTCCAAAAAGACTTCCTTTGTTGTCGCAGGAGAAGCTGCCGGCAGTAAGCTGGACAAGGCGAACGAGTTGGGCATCTCGGTGCTCAGCGAAGAGGAATTTCGTAACAAAATCCAAGAAAGGGTTGATATAAATGAAAATTGATATTGCACATATTGCAAAGCTGTCCCGACTTCGTATTGAGCCGGACAAGATGGAGAAATTCGAAACCGATATGGCTGCCATTGTGGATATGGTAGACCGTCTGCCGGATGTGGAGGACGAGCTGACACTGGATGCAGAAAATGCTATGCGTCTGCGTGAGGACGAAGCCGTGGAGCACAAATTCCGCCGGGAAGAAATGCTGGCAAATGCACCGGAAGTACAGTCCGGCTGTCTGGTCGTACCCAAAACAGTAGAGTAAGGAGGAAACGATATCATGAAGCTGTTTGAAAAAAATGCTGCCGAACTGTCTGCCATGCTGCAAAAGAAAGAATGCAGTGCTGTGGAACTGACACAGGATGTTCTGGCGCAGATCGATGCCAAAGAGCCTACAGTAGAGGCATATGTCACACGCTGTGAGGACTGTCTGGAACAGGCAAAGGCAGTAGATGCTGCCCGTGCCGCAGGAGAAGAATTGCATCCTTTGGCAGGTATCCCCATCGGTATCAAAGATAATATCTCCACAAAGGGTATCCGCACCACCTGTTCTTCCCGTATGCTGGAGAACTATGTGCCGCCTTTCGATGCCACTGTGATGCAGCCGGTACGCAAGGCAAATATGGTAATCACAGGAAAGATGAACATGGACGAGTTCGCCATGGGTTCCTCTACAGAGACATCCTATTTTCACAAGACCCATAATCCACATAATCCGGACTGTGTACCGGGCGGTTCCTCCGGCGGCAGCGCAGCAGCTGTGGCAGCAGGAGAGGCTATTTTGACTCTTGGCTCCGATACGGGCGGTTCGATTCGTCAGCCGGCATCTCTGTGCGGTGTAGTTGGCCTGAAGCCTACCTACGGCAGTGTATCCCGGTATGGTCTGGTGGCATTTGCATCATCCTTGGATCAAATCGGACCTTTCGGAAAATCTGTCAAGGATGTGGCTATGCTCCAGAGTCTCATTCAGGGACACGACAAGATGGATGCCACTTCGGCTTATCGCACCTATACTAACTTATACGACAACCTGGATGGCAATGTGCAAGGACTGCGCATCGGTGTACCCAAGGAATACTTTGGTGACGGCATTGACGCCTATGTCAAGGATGCAGTTTTTGCTGCCATCAAGCTGCTGGAACAGAACGGTGCAGTTGTCAAGGAAATCTCTCTGCCCAGTACGGAATATGCCATCAACACTTACTACATCATTGCATCTGCGGAAGCATCCTCCAACCTGGCACGGTTTGACGGCGTGAAGTACGGCTATCGTGCAGCAGGATATGACGGGCTGACAGATATGTACGAAAAAACCAGAAGCGAGGGCTTCGGTGATGAGGTAAAGCGCCGTATTATGTTGGGAACATTTGTATTGAGTTCCGGTTTCTATGATGCATACTACAAGAAGGCAAAGCTGGTACAGCGCCGTATCGGACAGGAATTTGCACAGGCATTCCAGGACTGCGATGTCATTCTCACACCGACAGCGCCCTCAGCCGCATTCCGCATCGGCGAGAATATCAACGATCCGCTGAAAATGTACTACAGCGACGTATGCACTGTTACTGTTAATATTGCGGGACTGCCGGCTGTCAGTGTACCATGCGGCAAGTCATCTGACGGTCTGCCGCTGGGTATGCAACTGATCGGCAACAAGTTTGCAGAGCAGACGATCCTGAATGCCGCATATGGCTATGAACAGCTGGTAGGCGGATTTCAGGCAATCCCGGAAACCTTTTGAGGAGGAGTGAACCTATGAAAGATTATGAAATGGTCGTGGGACTGGAAGTCCACGCTGAATTGAATACAAAATCGAAGATTTATTGCAACTGCCGCAACGCATTTGGTCTGGAAGTCAATACCCAGGTCTGCCCGATCTGTATGGGGATGCCGGGCACACTGCCGACTCTGAACGAAAAGGTCGTGGAGTATGCCATCAAAATGGGACATGCCATGCACTGTGAGATCAACGGTATCTGCAAGCAGGACAGAAAGAACTATTTCTACCCGGATCTGCCAAAGGCTTATCAGATCTCTCAGGCAGAGGTACCTCTTTGCGGAAAGGGCTATCTGGATGTTATGGTGGACGGACAGATGAAGCGAATCGGCGTGACCCGTATCCATATCGAAGAAGATGCCGGAAAGCTGCTTCATGATGAATCGTTCTCCGGTTCTCTGGTTGACTTGAACCGCTGCGGTGTGCCGCTGATTGAGATCGTTTCTGAGCCGGATATCCGCAGCAGTGCCGAAGCAAAAGCGTATCTGGAAACCATCAAGTCCATTTTGCAGTACCTGAACATTTCGGATTGTAAGATGCAGGAGGGTTCTATTCGTTGTGACGTTAACGTTTCCGTCCGGGAAAAAGGTGCTACTGAATTCGGTACACGCTGCGAGATGAAAAATGTCAACAGCTTCAGTGCAGCTGTCCGTGGTATTGAATATGAGGCAAAGCGGCAGATCGAATTGTTGGAAGCAGGCGGTACCGTTGTACAGGAGACCCGCCGATGGGATGATGCCAAGGGTATGAGTATTGTCATGCGTTCCAAGGAAGATGCCCAGGATTACCGCTATTTCCCGGAGCCTGATCTGCTGACCATCGTTGTACCAGAAGAGAAAATCCAGGCACTGAAAGAGAGCATTCCGGAACTGCCCAATGTGAAGCTCCAGCGATATGTCTTTGACTTCGGTCTGTCCCAAACAGATGCTACACTCATTGCGGAAGATATTTCTCGTTCTAGCTTGTTTGATGCCTGCGTGGCACTGGGCACTTGCAAGCCCAAGAGCATCAGCAACTGGATTCTCTCAGATATTGCCAAGTATACCAATGAAACCGGCAAGACCATTGAGGAGACTGCACTGACGCCGGAGCATCTGACTGCACTGATCGAACAGGTAGAAAAGGGCGTCATCTCCAATTCTTCTGCGAAAAAGGTATTTGCCGTAATTGTAGAAGAGGACAAGGATCCCATTGCCGTGATCGAAGAGAAGGGTATGAAGCAGAATTCGGATACCGGCTTCCTGGAACAGCTGGCAAAGGATGTTTTGGCACAGAATGAAAAGTCTGTCAATGACTATAAGAACGGCAAGACCAATGCACTGGGCTATCTGGTGGGTCAGTGCATGAAGGCATCCAAGGGTAAAGCAAATCCGGGTATCGTCAAGGAGATCGTTACCCGAATGCTATCAGAATAATTCTGGGGAATGCAGTTTTCAATATGACACACAGCTGTCACATTTCATATGTTATGATAAAACTGCCTGCGGAAATTCCTGCTTCACAAATGCAGGCAGTTCCGTCCGGACAGTCAGACCGTCTAAATCGGCGAGACATGTTCCGACATCGGTGGAAAAGGTCAGCTGATATGCCCATAGACGCTGGTATTTGCAGTGTGTACTGCGGTTTTCCTTCATATTTCCATATTTGGTATCGCCAAGAATGGGGGTGCCGATGTGTGCCAGATGGGCACGGATCTGATGTGTCCTGCCGGTGATCAGATCTACAGACAACAGCGCATGATGTGTGTTGGATGCAATGACGTGATAGGCGGTGATGATCTCCTGGAAACCATCTGCTTTCGTGTCACGGACAGTGACCGTATTGTGGCTTTCGGATTTTTTATGCCATGCACGGAGCTTTGCATCATGCAGCTTTGGCGTACCCACAGTAACACAGAGGTATGTCTTGTGAATGCGGTCTTCCCGAATGAGGCGATTCACCTCACGCAAAGCCGCTGCGGTTTTCGCTGCAATGACAATGCCGCCGGTGTTTCGGTCGAGCCGGTTACACAGCGCCGGCGTGAAGCTTTGTTCCTGTTTCGGGTCATAGGCACCGGTGCGGTAGAGGTAGTGGAGCACCCGGTTGATCAGTGTATCAGGCACTTGGCGGTTGTCACAGTGTACTACAAGTCCCACGGGCTTGCAGACTAGGAGAATCTGGTCATTTTCAAAGAGAATGTCCAGTTTGTCCGGTGCCTGTAAGAATTCCGGCGCTTCTGTTCTGGCGGAAGGGTGTTCCGCTTCGAAGTAAGTATCGCTGACAAAAAGCTGAACTGTATCACTGACACAAAGTCTTTGATCCGGTGTACAACGTTTGCGATTCACCTTGATGTGCTTAGTGCGGATCCATTTGTAAAACAAACTTTTAGGAAGCCGGGGCAGGATCTTCTGTAGGAATCTGTCGAGTCTCTGATCACTGTCATTTTCCTGAATGCAAAATTCTTTCATTTTCCATATTGCTGCTGCATTTTGCGGCAGCACTCCTTTTCTAATGTGACTTTCTATCAGTATACCACATTTCTACAAAAAAGAAAAGTGTTTTTGTGCTTTTGACGGGAGGGATTTCCATGGGGCAGACGAAAAAGAAACCGGATCAGGATACGGCTGGTGCGGACAAGCATCAGGACATGCCGGAGGAGACAGGGTCTGTTTCCAAGCCAAAGCACAGCCACTATGGTCATCGGGAACGGATGCGGACACGGTTTCAGAAAAGCGGTCTGGAGGATTTCCAGCCCCATGAGACCTTGGAACTGCTGCTGTTTTATGCTCTGCCACAGAAAAATACCAATCCCATTGCCCATGAGTTGATACAAGAATTTCACTCTTTGTCCGGCGTATTTGATGCAGATATCCAGGACTTGAAGCAGATCAAGGGCATTAGTGAATATACGGCAGTATTCCTGAAACTGATCCCTCAGGTCTGCCAGCAGTATCAGCTGGACAAAATGCGGGAGCATACGGTTCTGGATTCTGTGCAGAAGCTTTGTGATTATGTGAAAGCACATCTTTCCTGCGATACGGAAGAGCGTGTGCTGCTGATATGTCTCAATGAATCCCTGCAGCTGCTTCACTGCGAAACTGTATCAAAGGGAACAACGCAAAGTGCAATGCTGGATGTTCATCGAATCGTAGAATGTGCCATTCGGATGCGCAGTTCCAGAGTGGTTCTAGCGCATAATCATCCTAACACAGGAGCAGAATTCTCAGATGCGGATCTGTTTGCCACGCAGCAGCTCCGCCGAATTCTGGACAGCATGCAGATACAGCTGCTGGATCATATTGTGGTTGGAAAGCGTGGAGATACCATTTCCATGCGGCAGGTCATGGGCTGGTCAGAGTCGTAATCGTTTCAGGAGGAATTGTCATGGATCACTTTGAATTACACGCACCCTTTGCACCTACTGGAGATCAGCCGGAGGCAATCGAAAAGCTGGTGCAGGGAATCAGGGATGGCGATCATGAACAGACATTGCTGGGCGTAACTGGTTCCGGTAAGACTTATACCATCGCTAATGTCATCGCCAAAGTCAACAAGCCAACGTTGGTTCTGGCACACAATAAGATCCTGGCGGCACAGCTCTGCTCGGAATTCCGGGAATTTTTCCCCAAAAATGCAGTAGAATATTTTGTGTCCTACTATGACTATTATCAGCCGGAAGCGTACATTCCCAGTACAGACAGCTATATCGAAAAGGATTCGTCCATTAACGATGAGATCGACAAAATGCGTCACAGTGCCACAGCTGCGCTGGCGGAACGCCGGGATGTCATTATTGTCGCAAGCGTTTCCTGTATCTACTCTCTGGGAAGCCCGGAGGAATACCGTTCTATGATGGTATCCATTCGTCCGGGGATGGAAAAATCCCGAGAACAGCTGATCGATGAACTGGTGGCAATTCAGTATGAACGAAACGACATCAACTTTGTCCGCAACAAGTTCCGGGTACGTGGGGATGTGGTGGAAATTTTTCCGGCATCTTCTACGGATAAGGCGATTCGTGTGGAATATTTCGGTGATGAGATCGACCGTATCTGCGAGATCAATGTTGTCACCGGGGAAATCACTGCGACTATGCAATATGCGGCAATTATGCCGGCATCCCACTATGTCGTAGGCAACGAGAAGATGACCAAAGCTGTACAGGAGATCCGCCGCGAAATGGTGGAGCGTGTGGCGTGGTTCACCGCCAATCATAAGTTGATCGAAGCCCAGCGCATTCAGCAGCGTACCCAGTATGACATGGAAATGCTGGAAGAGATCGGCTTTTGCAGCGGAATCGAAAATTATTCCCGTGTTCTTTCCGGCAGACCGCCGGGAAGTGTGCCTTATACCTTGTTAGACCATTTTCCCGAGGATTTCCTGCTGGTGGTGGACGAAAGTCATGTAACACTGCCCCAGGTGCGAGCAATGTACGCCGGAGACCGGGCACGCAAGCAGACACTAGTGGATTATGGATTCCGTCTGCCCAGTGCCTTTGACAATCGGCCACTGAATTTCGATGAGTTTTACGGTCATGTCAACCAGGCAGTCTATGTCAGTGCCACGCCTGGTCCCTTTGAACAGGAACATTCTGTGCAGACTGTGGAACAGGTGATTCGTCCAACGGGTCTGGTGGATCCGGAAATCATTGTGAAGCCGGTGGAAGGACAGATCGAGGATCTCTTCTCGGAAATCAATATCCGTGCGGAGAAAAACGAGCGTGTCCTTGTGACCACGCTGACCAAGAAAATGGCGGAGGACTTGACTGCATATTTGGAACGCATGGGCGTCCGTGTGCGCTATCTGCATCACGATATTGATACAGTAGAGCGTATGGAAATTATACGGGACCTGCGTCTAGGTGAATTCGATGTGCTGGTGGGCATCAACCTGCTGCGTGAAGGTTTGGATATTCCAGAAGTATCTCTCGTGGCGATTCTTGATGCGGACAAGGAGGGATTCCTGCGCAGTGAGACCTCTATGATACAGACTATCGGTCGTGCTGCCCGGAATGCTCACGGACAGGTAATTATGTACGCCGATGAAGTTACCGGCTCGATGGAACGCGCCATTACGGAAACGGAGCGCCGCCGTGCCAAACAGATGGCATATAATGAAGCCCATGGCATTATTCCAAAGACCATTCAGAAGGATGTGCGTGATGTTATTGAGATCACGTCTAAGGCAGAAGTAGAAAAGAAAACTACTGGAAAGAAGTTGAAGGGTAAGGAAAAACAGGCGCTGATCGAACAGCTGAAGGCACAGATGAAAGAAGCGGCAAAGCTGCTGGAATTTGAACATGCGGCGTATCTGCGAGATAAGATCAAAGCTCTGGAGGAGGAAAAGTAATCTATGTTAGATAAAATCGTGGTGCGTGGTGCACGTGCCAATAACCTCAATAGTATTGATGTAGAACTGCCCAGGGACAAGTTGGTAGTTATGACTGGTTTGTCCGGATCAGGAAAATCTTCTCTGGCTTTTGATACTATTTTTGCAGACGGACAGCGGCGGTATATGGAGAGCCTTTCATCTTACGCCCGGCAATTTTTGGGACAGATGGAAAAGCCGGATGTGGACAGCATCGAGGGACTGTCTCCGGCAATTTCCATTGATCAGAAAACCACCTCAAAAAATCCCCGTTCTACTGTAGGTACTGTCACAGAAATCTATGACTATCTGCGTCTGCTCTACGCTCGTATCGGCATTCCCCATTGTCCGGTCTGCGGCAGGGAAATCAAGCAGCAGTCTGTAGATGAGATCGTGGATCGTGTTCTGGCACTGGAAGAAGGAACACGGATTCAGCTGTTGGCACCCATTGTTCGAGGAAAAAAGGGACAGCATGTCAAGGCATTGGAAAATGCTAAAAAATCCGGCTATGTTCGTGTCCGGGTGGACGGCAGTCAGTATGACCTGTCGGAACAGATCAACCTGGATAAAAACAAAAAGCACACCATTGAAATTATTGTAGATCGTCTGGTGGTAAAGCCTACCATCCGCACCCGTCTGACAGATAGCCTGGAAACAGTTTTGGCACTGACAGGCGGTCTGGTGGTCGTGGACGTCATCGGCGGAGAGGAAATGCTGTTTTCCCAGAGCTACGCCTGCCCGGAACACGGCGTTTCTGTGGAAGAATTGACCCCCCGGATGTTTTCATTTAATAACCCCTTCGGTGCGTGTCCTCATTGTACAGGTTTGGGTGTATTTCAGGAAATCGATCCGAAACTAGTGGTGCCAAACCGGGATCTGAGCATTCGACAAGGTGCTATTAAGGCTTCTGGTTGGTGCAATATCAGCGACGAAAATTCCATTGCCTTTATGTATTATTCCGCTATCTCCCAGAAATATGGAGTATCACTGGATGTGCCTGTAAAAGAACTGACTAAGGAACAGCTGAATCTGTTTCTCTACGGCACAGGAGAGGATGCATTGTTCCTGCACCGTACTACGGCGAATGGGAGAAGCGAGGGTTATCGTGCACCCTTTGAAGGCGTTATCCACAATCTGGAACGGCGTTTCCGTGAGGGCGGCGAGTGGGCAAAAGAGGATATCAGCGCTGTCATGAGTGACGTGGCATGTCCAGTCTGCCATGGAAAACGTCTGAAACCGGAGATTCTTGCAGTAACTGTCGGCGGCAAGAATATCATTGAACTAACGGAATTGTCTGTCACTGGCGCACTGGAATTTCTGGAACAATTACAACTGACACAGCGGGAACTGTTTATTGCAGAGCGTATTATTAAGGAGATCCGGGAACGCTTAGGATTCCTGAAAAATGTGGGCCTGGAATATCTGACTCTGTCCCGTAATGCCGGAACGCTTTCCGGCGGCGAAAGCCAGCGCATCCGCCTTGCCACCCAGATCGGTTCCTATCTCATGGGCGTGCTGTATATTCTGGACGAGCCAAGTATCGGGCTGCACCAGCGTGACAATGATAAGCTGATCGCAACCCTGAAACGCCTGCGGGACCTGGGGAATACCCTGATCGTGGTAGAACATGATGATGACACCATTCTCGCCGCAGATTATGTGGTGGATATCGGACCTGGTGCTGGTGTCAACGGCGGCAATGTGGTTTATTCCGGCGATGTCAAGGGACTTCTCGCCTGTGAAAAATCCATTACCGGACAGTATCTCAGCGGCAAAAGACGAATTCCGTTGCCTTTGGAACGCCGTCCCGGAAACGGACATTTCCTAACGGTACACGGTGCCAAGGAACACAATCTGAAAAATATTGACGTACAGATCCCGCTGGGGGCATTTACCTGCGTGACAGGCGTGTCCGGTTCCGGAAAATCCTCATTAGTCAATGAGATCATTCACAAATATCTGGCTGCGAAGCTCAACCGAGCACGTACCAGACACGGGGATTTCGACAACATGGATGGTGTGGAGTTCTTGGATAAGGTCATTGATATCGACCAGTCTCCCATTGGACGGACACCTCGTTCCAATCCGGCAACTTATACCGGCGTATTCACGGATATCCGGGAATTATACGCTAAGACAAATGATGCCAAAGCGAAAGGCTATACTGCTGGGCGTTTTTCCTTCAATATTAAAGGCGGCCGCTGCGAAGCGTGCCAGGGTGATGGTATTCTGCGCATTGAGATGCACTTCCTTCCCGATGTCTATGTGCCCTGCGAGGTCTGCAAGGGGAAACGATATAACCGTGAGACTCTAGCGGTAAAATATCGTGACAAGTCCATCTATGATGTGCTGGAAATGACTGTGGATGAGGGCGTAACCTTTTTTGAGAATCATCCCAAGATTGCCAGGAAACTGAAAACCCTACAGGAAGTGGGACTGGGCTATCTGAAGATCGGACAACCGGCAACGACCCTTTCCGGCGGTGAAGCACAGCGTGTGAAGCTTGCCACAGAGCTATCCAAGCGCCCCACGGGGAAAACCATTTATATTCTGGATGAGCCGACCACAGGGTTGCATACAGCAGATGTCCATCGGCTGGTGGAGGTGCTCCAACGGCTTACGGATACGGGAAATACCGTTGTGGTCATTGAGCATAATCTGAATGTGATCAAGGTGGCAGATTGGATCGTCGATCTGGGTCCTGAGGGCGGTGACCGGGGCGGCACAGTTGTCGTCAGCGGTACTCCGGAACAGGTGGCAGCTTGCCCGGCTTCCTATACAGGAAAATATCTGAAGCCATATCTGAAACAGCCGACAGAGAACAATTCAGGTGTGATCGTACCTTGAAATCCGCATATTTGTTGTATGTGAACGTACCCCAAAACTGGCGGTTTCTGATAAAAACGTAGCACCTAAAAATAAAATTTTGGATTTTTCGGAAAATCTCTTCGAAAAGCTTGCAAAATCATGTGAAATCGTGTATAATAGAATTGTATGGGGTGTACCTGCGGATATCCCAGGATCTCCCAGCAATATGTTAATTTCTATCTTACGAAAGGATGTCAATGATATGGCAGGGTTAAACAAAGTATCTGTAGACGACATTAATGTAAAGGGCAAGCGTGTACTGGTTCGTGTGGACTTCAACGTACCGATGAAGGACGGCGTGATCACCAATGACAATCGTATCCAGGCTGCACTGCCCACCATCAACAAGCTGGTCGCTGACGGCGGCAAGGTAATTCTTTGCTCTCACCTGGGCAAGCCGAAGAATGGTCCGGAGGAGAAGTTCTCTCTGAAGGCAGCTGCTGCACGTCTGGCAGAGCTGGTTTCCGCAAAGGTAACTTTCGTTCCGTCTGATGTTGTTGTAGACGATACCGTAAAAGCTGCAGTAGACAAGATGCAGGACGGCGAGATCATCGTTCTGGAAAATACTCGTTTCCGCAAGGAAGAGACAAAGAACATCGAAGATTTCAGCAAGGATCTGGCTTCTATCGCAGATGTATTTGTTATGGATGCGTTCGGCAGCGCACACAGAGCACACTGCTCCACAGTTGGTGTTACGGAGTATGTAAAGGAAACTGCTGTAGGTTATCTGATGCAGAAGGAGATCCAGTTCCTGGGCAACGCTGTTGAGAATCCGGTTCGTCCTTTCGTTGCAATTCTGGGCGGAGCAAAGGTTGCAGATAAGCTGAATGTTATCTCCAATCTGTTGGAAAAGTGTGACACGCTGATCATCGGCGGCGGTATGGCTTACACTTTCCTGAAGGCACAGGGCTATGAGGTTGGTACTTCTCTGGTTGACGATACAAAGATTGACTACTGCAAGGAAATGCTGGAGAAGGCAAAGGCAAACGGCAAGGATCTGCTTCTGCCGGTAGATACAGTAACAGCTGCTGATTTCCCGAATCCGATCGATGCAGAAATTGCTGTAGAGACTTTTGATTCTCACACAATTCCGGCTGAGAAGATGGGTCTGGATATCGGCGAAAAGACACAGGCTCTGTTTGCGGATGCTGTGAAGACTGCAAAGACTGTTGTATGGAACGGCCCCATGGGCGTATTCGAAAACCCGATCCTGAGCAAGGGCACGATCGCAGTGGCACAAGCTCTGGCAGACACAGATGCAACTACCATCATCGGCGGCGGCGACTCCGCAGCAGCAGTTATGCAGCTGGGATTTGCTGACAAGATGAGCCATATCTCTACTGGCGGCGGCGCTTCTCTGGAGTATCTGGAAGGCAAGGTACTGCCGGGCGTAGCTGCAATTGCTGACAAGAACTAATTAAAGAAAAACAGACGGGAGGGTACTGCATCATCGGTATTCCTCCGTTTGTGTTGTCTTGAGAAAGGTTGTGACTTTTATGCAGAAGAAAAACGCTGAACTTATCAAACGGGCTGCACAATGTCCAGTGGCAGTGTTTACATTAGGCGCATTATGTGGTCTGGCTGTAGGAATGCTCCTCATGCCTTTCTCAAAAGGCATTGTCATCGGAAGCCATAACGGCAGCTACAATAAAGAGTCTCATGAAGAAGGAGACTATATTTCTAAATCTGAAAATGGTGAATAATCCATAGAAACGAGGAAATTGCAATGAATAAGGAACTGAGAAAGGCAAT
The DNA here is from genome assembly GCF_019417665.1 of Ruminococcus sp. Taxonomy (GTDB): domain Bacteria; phylum Bacillota; class Clostridia; order Oscillospirales; family Ruminococcaceae; genus Ruminococcus_C. Next base: position 11,712 of record NZ_DXUU01000008.1, on the reverse strand, counting down.
TATTGCCGGAAACTGGAAGATGAACAAGAATCGCAAAGAAGCCAAGGAATTGATCGAGGCTCTGAAGCCTATCGCAGCTGACAAGACCTGCGGTGTGATCATCTGCGTACCGTTCACCAACCTGGAAACTGCTCTGGCACTGACAGAGGGTACTAACATTGAAGTTGGCGCTGAGAATGTACACTTCGAGAAGAGCGGCGCTTTCACCGGTGAGATCTCCGCAGACATGCTGACCGAAATGGGTGTAAAGTATGTTATCGTTGGTCACTCCGAGCGCAGACAGTATTTCGGTGAAACCGATGAAACTGTCAACAAGCGTACCACTGCTGCAATTGAGGCTGGCATGACTGTCATTCTGTGCGTTGGCGAGACTCTGGCAGAGCGTGAGCTGGGTATCACAGAAGAAGTTGTCGCAAAGCAGGTAAAGGTTGCTCTGCACGGTCTGTCCGCAGAACAGGTACAGAATATTGTTATCGCTTATGAGCCGGTATGGGCAATCGGTACTGGTAAGACTGCTACTGCTGAACAGGCACAGGAGGTTTGCTCTTTCATTCGTGCAACAGTTGCTTCTCTGTATGACAAGGCAATTGCAGACGGCATGACCATCCAGTACGGTGGTTCCATGAACGAGAAAAACTGCGCAGAATTGCTGGCAAAGGAAGATATCGATGGCGGTTTGATCGGTGGTGCTTCTCTGGTAGCAGAAAAGTTTGGCGTACTGCTGGCTGAGGCTTCTAAGTAAGCATTTTGCTAAGAACATTGTATTAATCCCGTGGGCAGTCTGAGAATGGCTGCCCATCTTTGGAAAGGAACGAATGCACATGAGTAAAAAACCTGTGGCTCTGATTATTATGGACGGCTTCGGCTATAACAAGGACGATTACGGCAATGCCATTCGTGCAGCTAAAAAGCCGCATCTGGATGAATATATGAAGGGACCTCATACCTTGATCGGTGCAAGCGGTCTGGATGTTGGTTTGCCGGACGGTCAGATGGGCAACTCTGAGGTTGGTCATACGAACATCGGTGCCGGACGGATCGTTTATCAGATGCTGGTGAAGATCACAAAGGACATTGAGGACGGCACTTTCTTCTCCAATCCGGCACTTTCTGCGGCAATGGATGCTTGCAAGGAAAAGGGAACTGCTCTGCACCTGATGGGTCTGCTGTCTCCGGGCGGTGTGCACAGCCATATGTCTCATCTATATGGGCTGTTGGAAATGGCAAAGAAAAAAGGACTGCCCAAGGTCTATGTACACGCATTCCTGGATGGTCGTGACGAGCCGCCGGCATCTGCTGCGGGCTTCATGAAGGAAGCAGCAGCAAAGATGCAGGAGATCGGCGTAGGTAAGGTGGCTACCATTTCCGGCCGTTACTATGCAATGGATCGTGACAACGCATGGGATCGTGTGGAAAAGGCATATGCAGCCATGGTTTACGGTGAGGGTGTACAGACCCAGGCTGACTCGGTACAGGCAATTGAGGATAGCTATGCAAAGGATATTACTGATGAATTCATGCTGCCCACAGTTCTGGATCAGGATGGTACGGTAAAGCCGGGAGATAGCATGATCTTCTTTAATTTCCGTCCTGACCGTGCAAGACAGCTGACACGCTGCTTTGTAGATCCGGAATTCAGCGGTTTTGAGCGCAGAAACGGCTTCTTCCCGGTACAGTTTGTCTGCATGGCACAGTATGACGCTTCGATGCCCAATGTTTCTGTAGCTTATCCGCCGGAAGAACTGCACATGACATTCGGTGAATATGTAAGCAAGTGTGGCAAGACACAGCTGCGTATTGCAGAGACTCAGAAGTATGCTCACGTTACTTTCTTCTTCAACGGTGGCGAGGAAAAGACTTTTGAGGGCGAAGACCGTATTTTGGTACAGAGCCCGGATGTGCCGACCTTTGACCTGAAGCCGGAAATGAGTGCCTATGAGGTAACTGACAAGGTAGTAGAAGCCATCGCAAGTGACAAGTATGATGCCATTATCCTGAACTATGCAAACTGCGACATGGTAGGCCACACAGGTATTTTCGATGCAGCAAAGGCTGCGGTAGAAGCTGTGGATACCTGCGTAGGACGCATGGTGGACGCTATCCTGGCAAAGGGTGGCGTGGCGTTCATCACTGCTGATCACGGCAATGCAGACAAGATGTATGAACAGGACGGTTCACCGTTCACAGCACACACCACAAACCCGGTACCGTTTGTTGTAGTGGGTATGGACAAGCCTCTTCGTGAGGGCGGCGTGCTGGCAGATATTGCACCAACTATGCTGGAAGCAATGGAACTGCCGCAGCCGGCTGAAATGACTGGTAAGAGCCTGTTTGCATAATTGATATAACATCATGTGAGAAAACCTGCAAGGGAAATTGCTCCCTCGCAGGTTTTTTGCATTCTATATAGTGGTTTTACTTTTGATAAACGAGAATACTGAATACCGCCTTTTTCTGTACCGCCGTCAGGGGCTGGAGCATACCACGGTGAAGCATTTCCTCAATGACATAGGGAATAATTTCAGCGCTGCCTAGTGCTTCCGTGCAATATTGACGGATAATCGGCTGAATGTGTTTGGGATGCTGTTCCTTTTGCAGCGCATATTTCTTTGCATCAAATGCTTTGCTAAAACTCCGGATAGATTCCGGTACATGGCATTTTGTATGCAGCAGTTGTATGATGTGATTCCAGGTTGGTTTTTCGTTGCAAACATATGTCATCACCTGTACATTGTCATCTGCCAGATAGCCCTTGTCACAAAGTCGTTTGTATTCTTCTGGTGTCAGGACAGACTTGTTGTTCTGGTTTTTGATGTAGCGGTACAGCGATTCCCAATCCTCAGAGCAATTGTCGCGCCAGTCCACCAGACGATCTGCAAAGCGACAATTGACCTGTTCATTCAGCATATCACTATTTGTATCATATCGCTGCATATAGCCGCAGATGACATAGGGGTATTTATCATAAGGATTTGTGCATTCTGATGGCTCGATTGTCATATGACAGTCGTCAGAAACATTTGCATGGGCAATGAAATCACCGCCGTCCGGTCGTTTGACAGAATAGGTCTGATAAAACTTCTGCCATTTTTGGGAATCACCGTGGTAAAAAAGATACCGTGTACACAGCATCACAAGGGTGTACTTCATAAAGTTTTTGTCATTGCCGTCACAGGCGAAGCCCCAGTTATCCTCTGCCTGATCAAAAGCATGGAAAATTGCCGGGTACAGCTCATCACAGAGCTTTTTTGCCGCCTCGAAGCAAAGGGATTGCGCTTTATCCGGAATCCGATCGTCATAAATTACCATATTGGTACGGAACTTCGGATTCTTGCTCTTGTCTATGCGGTCGAGATAGCCGTATTCCTCCAGCTTCTGTACATTGTCTGCAATATAGACAGACGGCACACTGAGGGCTCGTGCAATTTCTTCTACAGTGTGAGGTGTGAAGTAACAGCACCAGGCAATATTCTGTTTGAGTCTGGTGTCAAACATATCCTGGGTATCACCGGTTGTCCCGGCAGAGCCATTGTGCCCCGTGGAAGTAAACCGGATGGGGTTGACGGTCAGGTCAGTTGTTTGCTGTGTCATAACCAAATCCTCCTTTAGCGTGGTTCTTGCGTCCGACAGATGCCACTTTACCGTGCCGGGAGAGATCCCCAATGTTGCCGCAATTTCCGCTGCTGTCTTTTTCTTGTAGTAGTGCAGATAGACAATGGTACGCTGCCGGTCAGAGAGAAAACCGATATCCCGACGGAGCTGCTGAATTGTTTCGTTCTGTTCCAGATGCTCCTGTGTATCATCGTGGCAGGGGAGTACCATATCAGAAATATCAACTGTGCTGACATGTGTCAGCTGCCGGATATGCCTTGCATAGACATTGCAGGCAATGCGATAGACATAGCCGTCCGGGTTGGTGATCTGCTCTGCGGCGAGAAAAGAATGATATACCTCGCTGACAATATCGGCGGCAAGTTCTTCTGCTTCGGTGTAGCTGCGCAGCTTCGACATGGCAAAGCCGAAAATGCGGGTCTGGTATTGCAGGATCAGTCGGTCTGCTTGTACTTTGTCCATAGGAAAAGCCTCCGGATGCGTTTTCTGTCTATATAGTGAGGGGGATGGGGAAATGGTTGGGTGATACTTCAAAATTTGAGATAAACCAAAACAGGACGTATCCATATTTGGGAATACGTCCTGTAGGGTTCTCTGATTTGAAAAAATTATTCAGTCCGCAGTGCGGTTACCGGATCTTTCTTCGCCGCTTTTTTCGACGGAATCAGACCGGCGATCACTGTCAGGAACATGCTGATGAGCACCAGGATCACAGCACCCTTCCACGGCAGCTTAGCCAGATTGGAGATATCCGTCAGTGCACCGATAATGGCATTTGCGGGAATCAGCAGCACCAGCGTTACACCGATACCGATCAGACCGGCACAGGTGCCGATAATCAGTGTCTCCGCATTGAAGATGCTGGAAATATTCCGCTTGGAAGCACCGATGCCGCGCAGAATGCCGATTTCCTTGGTACGTTCCAGAACGGAGATGTATGTAATAATGCCGATCATGATGGAGGAGACGACCAGAGAAATGGAAACAAAGGCAATGAGAACATAGCTGATCATGTTAACGATGGTGGTGACTGAGGTCATCATAAGTCCCACATAGTCTGTGTAGGTAATGGTCATTTCCTCGTGTCCGTCGTCGATCTGTGCATCATTGTAGTCGTCAATAATGGAAACGATGGAATCCTTTGCATCAAAGTCCTTGGGATAAATACTGATGGCAGAGGGCTGTTCCAGATCTACCACACCTAGCTGTGCCAAAATGCCGTCATAGGTATCCGTGGAGTTTTCTCGAATGGATTTTCGGTAGGACTCCAGCAGTTCTTCTTCACTCATGACAGCAGCCATCTGCTGGAACTGTGCCTGCTCCTCCTGGCTTCTCTGTGCCACATCTGCCTGTAAATCTTCCATAGTCAGGCTGTTGACGTATTCGTCAATGTTGAAAGGCGTACCGGTCAAGACATTGGTATCCGGGTCAGCCATCTGTGCCTTTGCAATTTCACTATCGTTAATATGATTGACAACATAATCCGTCAGTGCGGAATTGTATGCGATGGAGCCGTTGATGGAAGTCGCAGTTGCCTCTTCATCGGGACGGATAATGCCCACGATTTTCAGCTCCGGTGCATCTTCTACCAGCTGCTTCATGTATGTATCATCGTCACGCTTGTCCTCCCATACACCGGAGGCCTCGTTATACTGATAGTAATCTGTATTTAGTACCAGCTTGAAGGAAGTGTTCAACAAATCATCATAGGTGAAGGAAACATTTTCTGTTTTTTTAACAGTCTCACCCTGCATGACCTTTTGCATCATGTCACGGAATTCATCCTGATCCATCAGCCCCAGAGTGTACAGTGCAACATCACTGATCTCATTATTTTCGTCCACCACGAGAACCAATTCGTTGTAAGCGTCTGCATCGGGCATTCTTCCAGCAAGAACATCATACTGGGATTCCACTAGCTCACGGTTGTCCAGCATTTCCGAAAATACGTTTCCGAAAGACATATATGCTGTCATATCGCTGGCAGAGGTGGGCATTTCCGAACTGGCAGTACTGCCGGTTGTGGTACTGTTTAGCGTACTGGGATTGACCTGCACCACGCCATCGGAAGTGTCTGTACTGTACAATTGCAGATCCAGATCATAACTATACTGGATATCTGAAATATAACTGTCAATATCGCTGTCATCGCCTTCCAGATAGCTCTTGAATGCGCCCAGATCATTTGCTTTGGATTCCTGGCTCATGGTGGAGAGCATGCTGCTTGCAATGTTGTTGGAATAAACCTTGTCCTTTTCATGTCCGCTCTCTTCGTTCACATTCTGGGACATCATATCTGCCATCATAGAGGTCATATCCATGCTTTCCTTTTCGATGGTCAACGGATAGGTAGACAGCGTGTCTTTTTGTACCGTTTCAATATACTGGCTGATGCCGTTGGACAGGGACAATACCATGGCAATGCCAATGATGCCGATACTGCCAGCAAAGGAGGTCAAGATGGTTCTGGCTTTCTTGGTGCGTAGGTTATTAAAGCTCAGAGACAGCGCTGTCAGAAATGACATGGAGGATCTTCCCATATTCTTATGTACTGGTGCTTCTTTAGTCTCCGGTATTGCAAATGGATTAGAATCATCCAGAATCTTGCCGTCACGCAGCTTCACGATACGTGTGGCATAGGTCTCTGCCAGCTCAGGATTGTGAGTTACCATAATGACAAGCCGATCCTTGGCGACCTTTTTCAGCAGATCCATGACCTGAACGCTGGTTTCCGTATCCAGGGCACCAGTCGGTTCGTCTGCCAACAGAATATCTGGATTGTTGACAAGGGCACGTGCAATAGCAACACGCTGCATCTGTCCGCCGGACATCTGATTCGGCTTTTTGTGCAGCTGATCGCCTAAGCCGACCTGCTCCAGGGCTTCTTTGGCACGGGCACGCCGTTCGCTTCTGGAAATACCGGAAATGGTCAACGCCAGTTCCACATTTGCAAGCACTGTCTGGTGGGGGATCAGGTTATAGCTTTGGAATACAAAACCAATGGTGTGGTTTCGATAGGAATCCCAGTCCCTGTCTTTGTATTTTTGTGTAGAAATGCCACCGATGATCAAATCGCCGCTGTCGTACCGGTCCAGCCCACCGATGATATTTAGCATCGTGGTTTTACCAGATCCGCTGGGGCCTAGAATTGCGACAAATTCATTGTCCCGGAAATTCAGACTGACGTGATCCAATGCAGTTTGTATTAGATCACCAGTCTTGTACTGTTTGACAATATCTTTGATTTGCAGCAAACAAATCACTCCTTTCTGAAATAACAGATCATATCTTTATAAGCGTACTAGTTATATAGTAAACTATTTTTCTGTGTTTGTCAAGGGGATTTGAAAATTTCATCTGTTTCACACAAAATGGGATACGTTAGTTTGATTTTTGTGCAGCTATTGTCAAATCGCAAAAAATGTGATATGATTAAGAAAAGTACTGCGCAAAGTGGTTTGTGCGGTGATATGGAAAGAAAAAATCTTGGAGGGATATCTTGTGACACTGAAAGAAATACAACAGGAGCGTATAACCTGGGCAGAATGTGACGCAAAGCGAGATCATGATTTGACAGAACCAGAGGGGATAGAAGCATTCCGGGATATTACATATCGTTCTGACAGTATAACGGCGCATTTACTGGATGTGTATTGTCCGAAAAATGCGCCGGTCGGATTGCCGGTGATCATCAGCATTCATGGCGGTGGCTGGTTTTATGGGGATAAGGAACTGTATCGGTTTTATTGTATGCATTTGGCACAAATGGGTTTTGTGGTGGTAAACTGCAACTATCGTCTGATGCCGGAAGATCCTTATCCTGCTGCCATTGAGGATGTCTGTCATGTCGTTTGCTGGACTCTGGCACATCGCAAGGACTATACAACTCCAGATGCACCGTGGTTTATGGTGGGGGATTCTGCCGGAGCACAACTTGTCAGCCAATATTGTATACTGGCAGCAGAACCGGTATATCGGCACCAGCTGGATTTTGAGACTTATGATCAGCTGCCAAGTGCAGTGGCGTTGAACTGTGGCATTTATGATATGGCGATGACAGAAGATGTTCATCGAAATCTCTATGTGCAAGAGACGACCGGGAAGCAGCTGGAGCTGTTTGAACAGGTGCTGTCCTATATGAATAGTGCATTCCCACCTACCTATCTGATGGCAAGCGTCAATGACGAGCTTTACCCATGTACATTGCCTATGAAAGCAAGACTGGAGACGTGCGGCATTCCCTTTGTCTTTGCAGAATACGGCGAGGGTGTGCCGGAGGATGGACATGTGTTCCATCTAAATCTTTACAGCGAAAACGGGATGCGGTGTAATCAGGAAGAAGCGGCGTTTTTCAAAAAAATTGCAGCGCAATCGAAATCATAAGCATGTTTCAAAAAAAGCGGAGCAGTTCATGGGGAACTGTTCCGCTTTTCTCATTGGTTATAGTATTTCACGCAGTTTCAAGATACGCTGATTTTCCGAGCCTCGAAAAGGAAGTGTCAGGGATTTCTGCTCTTCCACAAAGGGACCGTCCACCAGCACATCAATCTCCCGCAAAAGCGCATCTGTCACATTGCAGCGATAGGGACTTTCGGCAAGGAGATCTCGTTCCAGTATACATCCGGTATAACACCAGATATCCTTGGTATTCCCGAATTGCTGCCGGACAGCCTGTACCAGCTCCAGCAGAACCGGTTGATTTTCTGGTTCCATAGGCTCGCCGCCGATCAGCGTCAGCCCCTGAATATAAGACGGTTTCAGAAGCTTTAGAATTTGCGCAGTGGTTTCGTCTGTATACAGCGTACCGTAGTCAAACGCCCATGTTTCCGGATTAAAACAATTCTTGCAGCAGTGCCGACAGCCTGACACAAATAAAGACACCCGAACACCAGTCCCATTGGCAATATCACAGGACTTGATCGAACCATAATACATCTCCATCACCTCTTACAGGTGCATAACACGGTCGCGAATCTCCTGAGTACGACCCTGATTCCAGAACTGAGTGCCGATATAACCACAGGTGCGGCGTGCTACATTCAACTTATCCTGATCCCGGTTGCCGCAGTTGGGGCATTCCCAGACCAGCTTACCATCATCTTCTACAATCTGGATCTCACCGTCATAGCCGCAGACCTGACAATAGTCACTCTTTGTATTCAATTCTGCATACATGATGTTGTCATAAATGTGCTGCATCACTGCGATAACAGCCTGAATGTTGTCCTGCATGTTGGGCACTTCCACGTAGCTGATGGCACCACCCGGAGACAGCTCCTGGAACTGTGCTTCAAAGGAGAGTTTTTCAAAGGCGTTCATAGGTTCCGTCACATGGACATGATAGCTGTTAGTGATGTAATTCTTATCAGTCACGCCTTCAATAACGCCGAAGCGTTCCTGAAGGCAGCGAGCAAATTTGTAGGTCGTAGACTCCAAAGGTGTGCCGTAAAGGCTGAATGCAATATTGGTCTCTTCAGCCCAGCGCTTGCAGGTGTCGTTCAGATGCTGCATGACATGCAGGGCAAAAGGCGTTGCCGCCGGATCTGTATGGGATTTTCCAGTCATATAGCGTGTGCATTCACACAGACCGGCATAGCCAAGAGACAAAGTGGAATAGCCGCCGTAGAGGAGCCTGTCAATAGTTTCACCCTTTTTAAGACGAGCCAGTGCGCCGTACTGCCAGAGGATCGGCGCTACATCAGAAGGTGTGCCTTTCAGGCGGTTGTGGCGGCACATCAGCGCACGATAGCACAGTGCCAAGCGTTCGTCGAAGATCTCCCAGAAGCGTTTTTCATCGCCGCCAGAGGAGCAAGCAATGTCCACCAGATTTAAAGTCACAACGCCCTGATTGAATCTGCCGTAGAACTTGTACTTGTCGTTTTCGTCTTTGTATACAGTCAGGAAGGAACGGCAGCCCATGCAGGTGTAGCAGTTGCCTTCTTTGAGAGATTTCATGATTTTTTCGGAAATATAATCAGGAACCATACGTTTTGCAGTACACTGTGCTGCAAGCTCTGTCAAATAGTAATACTTGGAATCCTTTCGAATATTATCTTCTTCCAATACATAGATCAACTTCGGGAATGCCGGTGTGATATATACGCCCTTTTCATTTTTAACGCCTTGGATACGCTGGCGCAGCATTTCCTCAATGATGATTGCCAAATCGTCCCGTGTCTGTCCTTCCGGTACTTCGTCCAGATACATAAAGACCGTAACAAAAGGAGCCTGTCCGTTGGTGGTCATGAGAGTGATGACCTGATACTGGATCATCTGTACGCCCTGAATAATCTCGTTGCGTACACGCATTTCTGCAATACGGTGAATGGTTTCCTCATCAACCTCTTTGCCGAGGCGCTCATATTCCCGGCGGACATCTCGGCGGAATTTTTCACGGCTGACTTGAACAAAAGGTGCGAGGTGGGACAGGGTAATGCTCTGACCACCGTACTGAGAACTTGCAATCTGGGCAATGATCTGTGTGGAAATATTGCATGCAGTGGAAAAGCTGTGAGGCTTTTCGATCATGGTTTCACTGATGACGGTGCCGTTTTGGAGCATATCCTCCAGGTTTACCAAACAGCAGTTGTGCATATGCTGCGCAAAATAGTCAGCGTCGTGGAAATGGATGATCCCTTCTTTGTGCGCATCAGTGATATCATGGGGCAGCAGAAAGCGGGTCGTAATGTCCTTGCTGACTTCGCCCGCCATATAATCACGCTGTACACTGTTTACTACAGGGTTTTTGTTGGAATTCTCCTGCTTGACTTCTTCGTTTTCAAAATTCAAAAGACTGAGAATTTTTTTATCTGTGGTATTGGACTGACGCAGCAGACCTCGTTCATAGCGATATGTAATGTAGTTTTTAGCAACCGTATATGCACCGTGCTTCATGATTTCCAGTTCTACCCAGTCCTGGATGGTTTCCACATCCACAGCACGATTCATTTCATCACATCGCAGTTCGATTTCTTCTGCAATTTTACGAATTGCTTCATCCGTAAGACGTTCCGATTCGATCACCGTAATATTTGCCTTACTGATAGCAGCTTCGATCTTGATGCGGTCAAAGACGTCCTCTTTTCCGCTTCTCTTGATAATTTTCACAGCTTTCTCCTCCAAACATGAACAGGCTGCATCGATGGGATCAGCTTGCATTTTTTCTTGATATGTGTTATGATGACTGTAGGTACTATTATACCGCTTCTCTATGCCACTGTCAAGCAAATTTTCTATGTTCGTGTTTTCGAACACAACAAATTGTACCTTTAGTATCTTCCAAACACAATATCTTGTATATTGAAAGCCGATGGAGTGAAATTTGTGTTTTTCAATGACCTGCCTGGAGGGCATTATTTTATTATAATTTGAAAGGAAATGGATATTATGTATACATTTGTTTCTATTCAGTCGCCTGATGAGATTCAGAAACTTGCTGTTTTGGCGAATGAGATCTGGCACGAATATTTTCCCTGTCTGCTGACAGAAGCCCAGATCAATTATATGGTGGAAAAATTTCAGTCGGAGGAAGCCTTAACAAAACAGATCGCAGAGGGTTATCAGTATTGTATTTTCCTATACCAGAACCAACCGGCGGGTTATTTTGGTGTATGCCTGCAATCAGACGGCAGTCTGTTTCTTTCCAAGCTGTATTTAAAACAAGAATACCGGGGGAAGGGTCTGGCATCTGTGCTGTTTCAGGAAGTGCAGCACCTTGCCAAAATATGCGGCGCATCCTCTATTTGGCTTACAGTCAATAAACATAACGACCAGGCAATCGCAGTTTACAAACATTTTGGTATGGAGATCATTCGTTCTCAGGTGACAGATATTGGCTCAGGTTTTGTTATGGATGATTATGTTTTTTCTGTTCCGTTGTGGCAGGATATGCCAAGCTAAACGGATTATACCAGAAATTCATTCAAAAGGCAAGTTGCTTTTCCCAAAAAAGAAATATTCCTGTTTTTCTTTACAAAAGCAAGTATAGATGAAGAATTGCAAGAGAATAATCAATAAAAAATCTTTTTTAAAGCAGATTTGGCAAAATAAAAATCACCCGTTGACTTTTTTCAGGGAATGTGCTATAATTAATACATCCTG
>NZ_DXUU01000079.1 GCF_019417665.1 Ruminococcus sp. | reverse complement strand
CAACTTTGACCGTGGCTTGGATGTACCGCCGGCGGATGCGGAAACTGAAACCGCCTTGGCAATTCTGCTGAAGCAGTACAACTAAACCAAACAAAATTCCACACAAAAAAGCCGGAGCCGAAAGGCTCTGGCGGTCGTACCGAAAAAATTTCTATTGGTGTATCCTACACAAGAAAACAGCGAAATTTCTCTGATTTTTCTGTCTGTTTCGCCGCTTGCTATCCTTGCTTTTGTATGATAATATGGTTACAATGGGAATAGAATCTCAATTATAAAACAGCCCACTGGGGGCATAAAAATCAATGATGCAGACTTGCTTTTCGGCAGGTCTTTTTTGTTACATGGGAGGTGAATACAATGGCTCGATTCAAACCGACACGCTTTATGGCGGAAGATTCCAAGTACAATAAAAAAGCGGCAGACTACGCTGTTTCCTTTATCGAATGCCTTAGCCACACCAAAGGTACATGGGCAGGGAAGAAATTTGAACTGCTGGACTGGCAGGAACAGATAATCCGTGACTTGTTTGGGGTTCTGAAACCGAATGGTTATCGGCAATTCAACACTGCCTACATTGAAATTCCGAAGAAAAATGGTAAGTCAGAACTTGCTGCCGCTGTTGCTTTACTTCTCACCTGTGGTGACGGAGAGGAAAGAGCCGAAGTTTACGGTTGTGCTGCCGACCGTCAACAGGCTGCCATTGTATTTGATGTGGCTGCCGATATGGTGCGAATGTGCCCTGCCCTTTCCAAGCGAGTGAAAATTCTGACCTCACAAAAGCGTATCGTGTACATCCCGACCAACAGTTTCTATCAGGTGCTTTCGGCGGAAGCCTATTCCAAGCACGGCTTCAACATCCACGGGGTCGTGTTTGATGAACTTCACACACAACCCAATCGGAAGCTGTTTGATGTTATGACCAAAGGTTCAGGTGATGCGAGAATGCAGCCTTTGTATTTCTTGATTACCACAGCCGGAACGGATACTAACAGCATCTGCTATGAGGTACATCAAAAGGCAAAGGATATTCTGGAAGGCAGAAAGCATGATCCGACTTTCTATCCGGTTATTTATGGTGCAGATGAATCGGAAGATTGGACTGACCCGAAGGTTTGGAAAAAGGCAAATCCAAGTCTGGATAAGACCATCGGCATGGATAAGGTGGTGGCTGCGTGTAATTCTGCAAAGGAAACTCCCGGTGAAGAAAATGCTTTTCGACAACTGCGTTTGAATCAATGGGTAAAACAGGCGGTGCGTTGGATGCCGATGGAAAAATGGGACAAATGCAAGGTCACTTTTGATAAAGAGATGCTTGCAGGTCGTATCTGCTACGGTGGACTCGACCTATCTTCCACTACGGATATTACAGCTTTTGTTTTGGTATTTCCTCCAACAGATGATGACGAGCATTATTATATTCTTCCCTACTTCTGGCTGCCGGAAGAAACACTGCCCCTCAGAGTAAGACGTGATCACGTTCCATATGATGTATGGGAACGGCAAGGCTATCTGAAAACCACTGAGGGCAATGTGGTTCACTACGGTTTTATCGAAAACTTCATCGATGAACTGGGGCAAAAATTTCATATCAAAGAGATTGCATTTGACCGCTGGGGTGCAGTGCAGATGTCACAGAATCTGGAGGGACTTGGGTTTACAATGGTTCAGTTCGGTCAGGGTTACAAAGATATGTCACCGCCTACCAAGGAATTGATGAAACTGACTCTGGAACAGACCCTTGCCCACAATGGTCACCCTGTTCTTCGGTGGATGATGGATAATATTTTCATCAGACGTGACCCTGCCGGAAATATCAAGCCGGATAAAGAAAAATCCACAGAGAAGATTGACGGTGCGGTTGCCATGATCATGGCTCTTGACCGTGCAATTCGCTGTGGATGTGTTTCTGATGAATCTGTTTATGATACGAGAGAGATGCTGGTGTTGTAAAACGAGTTTTAAAGCAATTGATCAAGGTCATTGAAATTGTATAATCTCATAAACTCTGTTGCAAATTTGGAAACATACTCATGATCTAATGCTGTAGCTAATGTCTCATCATTATTGTTAGCAGTTGGCGTCCAATTGTATGAGCCATGCATAACATAGTCCATGTCGATTATACAAAACTTTTCATGCATACGATTCCAATCGTTATAGCCGCGTTTTGGAATGATTACTACATCAAAATGTTTGGCTTCTAATTTTTGAATCATTTTTTGATTCGATATTTCATCTGACATGATGATTCTGACACTTAATCCTGCTTTCTTTTTTGCAAGTAACTCTTGATATATCAATTCGTTAGAAAACCATGCAACTGCAGCCCAAATGATAAATTTTGCATCGCGTATTCCTTGGATAACAGTATCTTGAATTTCATCAAATACAACATCATGTTCTGTAATTTCTGCTGGTGTCTCAATAACTAATGGACGTATTTCAACATTACGAAACGCATAATCATCTGAGTCTTCGTATACATAATCAACTACTTTTTCAAGTTCATTCTCAAATTTGTTTGCTTTATCAAGAAGTGGAACAGGAAAACGTAATTCTACATCTTCCCAGTGTTGTCCTGAACGTCCATTTGATGAATATGCATATTGTGGGACAAAGTTAATGTTTGCTCTTCCTAACAGCCTAATTAACTCTTCTCTTCCACTAATATCTTTAAATTTTTTATCATATTTTAAGACTTCAATAGATGTTTTTAAAAAAGATGTTCTAACCATTATGATTCCTCATTAATTATTTCTTGCGAATTAACACTTTGATTGAGAACGTTGAATAACTAAACAGAAAATCAGCTTACGATCTTAATTTAAAGCGCTTTTTAATTATTATACCACGTTCATATACGAAAAGTCAAGAAAGGAGTGTGATTTTATGGGAATTTTTAAAGGACTTTTTCGTTCAAGAGATAAGCCGACCAACAGCTATGACAGCCCCAGCTACAGCTATTTCTTCGGACGAACGAACAGTGGTAAGCGTGTCAATGACCGCACTGCCATGCAGCACACAGTGGTTTATGCCTGCGTGAGGGTTCTGTCCGAGGCGATTGCACAACTGCCGCTTCATGTGTACAGATACAACGAGAAAGGGAAAGAGCGAGTGCCGCAGCATCCGCTCTATTTTTTACTCCACGATCAGCCAAATCCGGAAATGACATCCTTTGTTTTCCGAGAAACCTTAATGTCCCATCTGCTGATTTATGGCAATGCTTACGCACAGATTATCCGAAACGGTCGTGGAGATGTATTGGGACTGTATCCGCTGATGCCGGATAAGGTCAGAGTAGACCGTGACCAGCGAAATCGTCTGGTCTACATCTACAGCCGCTACGATGAAGCCAATCCAAACCTGAAACAGCAGGGCGATATTGTCCTGCAGGCAGAAGACGTGCTGCATATTCCGGGACTTGGATACGATGGATTGGTGGGATATTCACCGATTGCTCTTGCAAAGAATGCGATCGGCATTTCTCTTGCCTGTGAAGACTATGGTTCTACCTTTTTCGCCAACGGTGCCAGTCCATCCGGTGTGTTGGAACATCCGGGAGTCATCAAAAATCCAGAGCGTGTGCGGGATGCATGGCAGCGTGCCTATGGCGGTTCTAACTCGCATCATACGGCAATTTTGGAAGAGGGCATGAAGTATACACCGATCTCTATCCCCAACAATGAAGCACAGTTTCTGGAAACCAGAAAGTTTCAGGTTGAGGAAATTGCACGGTTGTATCGAGTGCCACTCCACATGATCGGCGACTTAGACCATGCCACTTTTTCAAACGTGGAACATCTGTCACTGGATTTCGTGAAATACAGTCTTGACCCTTGGATCGTTCGCTGGGAACAGTCTTTGCAGAAGGCATTGCTTTCCGATTCAGAGAAAGGCAAGTATTTCATCAAGTTCAATGTTGAGGGGCTTTTGCGTGGTGATTATGCTTCCCGTATGCAAGGCTATGCCACAGCAAGACAGAACGGCTGGATGTCCGCCAATGATATTCGTGAACTGGAAGATATGAATATGATTCCTGACGAATTGGGCGGAAATCTCTATCTTGTAAATGGCAGCTTTACCAAACTCGCAGATGCAGGGGCATTTGCAAAGGAAAATGAAAAGGAGGAAACGACCCATGAAGAATAACCGTTTTTGGAACTGGGTACGCAACGAAGAAACCGGTGCATCGGAGATGTATTTGTACGGTGCCATTGCGGAGAGTACCTGGTTTGAAGATGACATCACCCCTGCCATGTTCCGTTCGGAACTGCAAAAACACAGCGGTGATGTGACCGTCTTTATCAACTCGCCGGGCGGCGATGTGTTTGCTGCAAGTCAGATCTATACCATGCTCCGAAACCATCCGGGCAAGGTCACGGTCAAGATTGACGGCATTGCTGCATCAGCGGCTTCTGTGGTGGCGATGGCTGGAGAAGAAACCTTGATTTCACCGACCGGAATGCTGATGTGCCACAATCCGATGACCTGTGCCATGGGCAACAAGGCAGATATGGAGAAAGCAATTGCACTTCTGGATGAAGTCAAGGAATCCATTATCAATGCCTATGCAGAAAAATCGCATCTCAGCCGCAATAAGATTGCAAGGCTGATGGATGAAGAAACGTGGATGAATGCAGAAAAAGCATTGCAGCTGGGTTTTGTAGACGGCATTCTCTTTTCTAAAAAGAATCCGTTTGTTCCAGAAGAACCAGAAAAAACAGATCCAGATGAAGAAGAAACAAAGGAATCTCCGGAAGAAGAGACGGATGAGAAAAAGAAAGAAAGCACAGC
This sequence comes from Ruminococcus sp., assembly GCF_019417665.1. Classification (GTDB taxonomy): domain Bacteria; phylum Bacillota; class Clostridia; order Oscillospirales; family Ruminococcaceae; genus Ruminococcus_C. The sequence goes on along the minus strand of NZ_DXUU01000079.1, from coordinate 3,057 downwards.
ATCCATGCTGTACACACCATCTAAAACGCTGGATTCTTTTCTGCAGAAGATTTCTGCGACTGCATCCAAAGGCACGCCGATCAACCAATTGGACAAGCGGCTGGAGCTTTTGAAATATTAAAACCTATAGGAGGACTGATACTATGACAATTCAGGAACTGAGAGAAAAAAGAAGCAAGGCATGGGATACTGCCCGTGACTTTTTGGATTCCAAGCGAAATGAAAGCGGTCTGCTTTCGGAAGAGGACAGCAAGACATACGATGCCATGGAGCAGCAGATCGTGGCATACGGCAAGGAAATCCAGCGGCTGGAACGACAGGCTCAGATTGAAGCGGAGATGAACAAGCCCACTTCTACGCCGATTCAGGACAAGCCGAACGCAGCCATTCACGGCGATACCAAGACAGGGATTGCATCTGATGCATATCGTACTGCTTTCTGGAACAGCATTCGCAACCGCAATTTTTACGATGTCCGAAACGACCTGCAGGTTGGTACAGATACTGAGGGCGGCTATCTTGTGCCGTCTGAATTTGAACGGAAGCTGGTAGAAGCCCTGACCGAAGAAAACATTTTCCGGCAGCTGGCAACTGTTATCAAAACTTCCTCCGGTGATCGAAAGATTCCCATCGTTACTTCTAAGGGCGAAGCTGCCTGGATGGATGAGGAGGACGCATATAAGCTGTCGGATGATACTTTTGGACAGGCTTCCCTCGGTGCGTACAAGGTCGGCACGGCAATTAAGATCTCTGAGGAACTGCTGAATGATGCTGCTTTTGATTTGCCGTCCTATATTGCAAAGGAATTTGCAAGAAGAATCGGTGCAAAGGAAGAAGAGGCATTTTTCATTGGTGACGGCAAGGGCAAGCCGACTGGTATCTTTGCTGCAACGGGTGGTGCAGAGAGCGGAGCAACTACCAGTACTGCAAATATCACTTTCGATGATGTTCTGGAATTGTTCTATTCTCTGAGAAGCCCATATCGCAAAAAGGCAGTCTGGGTTCTCAACGATTCCACAGTAAAGGCACTTCGTAAGCTGAAAGACAGCACCGGAAACTATATCTGGAATCCGTCTGTGCAGGCAGGCGTGCCGGATACCATTCTGAACCGTCCGTACTACACTTCCAGTTATGTGCCGGAGATCAAGGCAGGTGCAAAGTGCCTTGCTTTTGGAGATTTTAGCTATTATTGGATCGGCGACCGTCAGGGACGTTCCTTTAAGCGACTGAATGAAGTATTTGCCATGAATGGTCAGGTTGGATTTCTCGCATCTCAGCGTGTCGATGGCAGACTGATTTTGACCGAAGCCGTAAAGACACTTGGCATGAAAGCGTAATCAGAGAAAGGGGTTGGAGTGGGTGGTAACTTTACAGGAAGTCAAGCAGTATCTGCGGATTGATTTTGAGGACGATGATCCGTTGCTGCTTTCCTTGATTTTCACAGCAAAACAGCTGGTCATGGATGTGGGCAGAATGGATGAAACACAGTTGGCAGAAAACGAAGATGTGGTGCGGACAGCAATGCTCTACACGGTTTCCTATCTTTATGAAAACCGCAATACCGCAGACTTTTCCAAGCTGACATTGACGCTTCGTGCCATGCTGTTTGCACAGCGAGAGGGTGTGATTTGATGGAAATTGGAACACTGAATCAGCGAATTACCTTTCTGGAGAATCGTGTTGTTACCGATGCAATCGGCAATCACACCGCTGTGTGGGACGAAGCTTTTTCCTGTTGGGCAAGGGCAACCTTAAAATCTTCCGTAGAAAATACGGACGCTGGCGTAACCAAGGAAACGCAGAAGCTGGAGTTTCTCATTCGGCAAAGCCGAAACTGGATGCCGTCTGTAACAGGCAACCGAATCTTGTTTCGGGATGTCACATACAACATCACCAGTGTTACACCGGATTATCTGCACAAGGATTATCTGAAACTTACTGCGGAAGCCAGAAAGGCAGGGCAAAATGACCAGTATTGACGATCTTGCGGAGGAAATCATGCAGGGCTTGCAGGAATATGCAGACCTTGCGGATACCGCTATGAAAAAAGCAGTCCGGAAGTCTGCAACGCAAGTGAAAAATGAGATTTCCGCCAATGCTCCGGCAGACACGGGAAAGTATGCGAAAAGCTGGGCAACGAAGAAAACCAAGGAAAACAGCCATTCTCTCGAAATGACTGTCCACAGTAAGAATCGCTATCAATTGGCACACCTTCTGGAAAAAGGACACGCCAAGCGTGGCGGTGGTCGTGTATCTGCCCGTCCGCATATTGCCCCTGCGGAAGAAAATGGTATACAGCTGTTGGAGCATTTGATTGAGGAGGCGTTGTCATGACCTACGAACAAATCGCAGAAATGATGGAAGGGATGGGGCTGCCCTTTGCCTATCATCATTATGCAGAAGGCGAAAGTCCTAAACCGCCTTTTCTGTTGTTTCTCTCTCCTGGAGAGAATCCATTTTCTGCGGATAATTTAGCATATTTCAGTTGCAAACAGTTGGACATTGAATTGTACACAGACAAAAAGCAGCCGGAATTGGAAGAACAGGTGGAAGCAGTGCTTGCCCAGCACGAGATTTATTATACAAAAACAGAAACATTCATTGATTCAGAAGAATTGTATGAAGTACTTTATGAGATGAATATCTGAATACATTGGAGGCTGATTTATTTATGGCAATGGAGAAAAACAAGGTAAAGTTCGGTTTGAACAAGGTGCATTACGCAAAAATCACTTCTTATGATGAAGAAGGTGTGCCGACATTTGCAACCCCGGTTCGCATTCCCGGTGCAGTATCCCTGTCGATTGACGCAGAAGGGGAAGCATCCAATTTTTATGCAGATGATGGTGTGTACTATGTCATCAACAACAACTCTGGTTACACCGGCGATCTGGAAATTGCATTGGTTCCGCTTGAGTTTGCGACAGACATTCTCGGCGAAAAACTGGATGAAAAGGGCGTTCTCACGGAAACCAATACCGCAGAAGTATCCCAGTTTGCGTTGCTGTTTGAATTCAGCGGCGATAAGAATAAAATTCGTCACTGTCTGTTCTGCTG
>NZ_DXUU01000078.1 GCF_019417665.1 Ruminococcus sp. | reverse complement strand
GGTTTCCCTCGCTTTTATCCGCATTATTCTTAAAAGATACTAAACAGGCTCTTAGCAATAAAACAAAAATGACCGACATCATGATAATGCCGATCAGTTGACTTTGTGCCACTTAGAACACCTCCGTGTTATCCATATTCCATGTGCAGCACCTCCGATGGTTCTTTGGTCTGCGTTTCCTCTTGCATGGGCTGCGGTGCAGACAATTCCTGTTCCACTTCACATTTCACAGCACAGTCTGCAAGCTGATACAACAGCTTTGCAGTCTGAATCACCTGTTCCTTTGTACGTGACTGCGTATACCGCAAATCACGCATGACCGACTGATAAGCGTATTTTAAGTTGTCCTGTTTGGCACACAGTTTTCCCTTGTCTGCATACGCTCCGTATTCATCCGATAGCTTGGATTTTAACTTCTCAAACATTGCATTTTCGTTTTTTCTGCCGATAAAAAATGCTGATGCGGCTAATGCATATTCAGCAAGATATCGGTATTGTCTATTTTGAAATGTTTTGGAAATCCGGTCGAGCATTCTGTCAGGATTGCATTTGAAATATTGCAAATCTGACGCAATTTCATGGTATTTTTCTTTACGGAAATGAGGAACAGCAGATAGGAACTCCACGCCGTGAAATTCCTTTAAATCCTCATTAAAATCCTTATTCTGCGGCAAAATTCTTGAGATGGTTTCATATCCATTTTCACTCAAAATATCCGTGAGACGTTCAGCAGCATCAATTCCTCCTGCATCGTTATCTGTGCAAAGCACAATTTCCGTAAGATTTTTATGATTTTCAAGTGCAGTTAGCACAGCATTTTCATATACGCCGTTCATGGTGATATATGATTGCTCCTGCCAGTTCTCAGGATTCATCGTGAGATACGATAAAAGATCGATCGGAGCTTCAAACACAAATAATTTCTCAGAATTTCCGAAATGCGCAAAGCTGTATTTGGTATCCGAACCCTCGCAGGTGATGCGGAACGGTTTCCCGAAAGAATTGGTGGAACGCTTGTGTGCCTGACGGGGGATGCCGTTTTCATCCATGCCCACAAACACTGCGTTATGATGCTCTGCATCCTCAAAAATCAGCTGCCTCTTTGCAAAATATGTGATAATTTCCGGCGAAATAAAGCGCTGCTTTATGAGGTAGGCATAAACTCTGTGCATATCCAAATTCGCTTCCGGCAAGCGGAATCCCTTTATTTTTTCTTCCTGCACAGCCGCTTTCGGCGGACTGTGGGCAATCGGGGCAACGCTTCTTCCCAGCAACTCGTTCATGGCAGTCTGAAAATCCATGCCATAGAAATACCGCATGAATTTGACCGCACCGCCGCCAACCTGATTCTTGTGATCAAACCAAGCTGCGCCATGAATTGTAATGCTGTCGTGTTTCCCGCTGCTGTCATGATAGATCAACTTGTATTCTCGTCCGGCTTTTTCTAATTTTTCGCCTCTCATGCGGAGAAACTCCGTCAAGTCCACGCTGTTCGCAAGCTGTTTTTCCTCCTCTGTGTATGGAATATACGGCATATTTGCATCCTTTCCTTAAAGCCCGACAATACTCCACAAATACAGTGGTGCAGTCAGAGAAAATATCAGACAACCGAACAGAATCGCCGGAGCCGTCCATTCAAATTGCCCATGCTTGCGATAATCCATGTATGAAGTTGCGATCTTCACAAACAGCAAAATCGCCAGAATTACGTCAATTACGGGGAATACCACATTGTCCACAATCGTTTTGATCTGCCCTTTGGCAGAATTCCAAGTGTTTTCCACCGCACCAGCTACCTCGCCGTCTGCGAAAACCGTCAGGCTGCAAAAAGTGGTCATCACAATCACTACAGCCACTGCAATCATCATCTTTTTTGTTCTTGTACTCATAATTAATTTCATGTATTTTCACCCTCCATGATTTTTCCAACCAGAACTGTCCGGGAAGAGCTGTTTGCCCCAGTGCAAGTGGACAGCATCACAAGACGATCCGTATCGGCAATTTCAATGTCATCGTAAATTACCGCACGGTTTATAACTTCGCCCATCACTGTCCGCCAGTCGGATTCAGTGTTGTAAATTCCTCCGGTATTTTCCGTCACGTCCACCCCGAAAAAATACACGCAATACACATCATTTTCTGCGGTTAGCCAGCCATAGCGGTGGCTGTCAAAATATGTTCTGTCGGTGAAATTTATCACATCTGCAAACATGGAACGGTTGCTCATATTGTGGCCGTATAAAATATTGGAAACATCTGAAAAATCGGCGTTACAGCGGTAATCCAAAAAGATGGAACCGGCGTACAGATAGCTGCCGTCCGCCCCATGATGCAAGTAAAAATCGTTGTCACTTGACTGCATAATTGGATAGTTGATATGTGTATCCGGCACATAGATCCAGCCGATGGAATTGTCATAGGCTTCCCTTAATTCCTGCACCTGAGATGTCAATTCATCTGCGGTTTCCTGTGTGATTCCAAGATTTTCATTCAACTGAACAGCTTCGTCCAACGCTTCGCATACCTCAGAATCCGGCGCATATCCCTTGATTTGATTCCATTTCATTTTCTGCGCAATATCGTTCCCAAACAGCAGATACATTCCCCCGCAGAGGAGAGCAGCTGCGATCACAGCCAGCCCCATGCGGATTGCTTTTTTCTTATTCGTTTTCATGTTCCACCTCAACAAAATCCGGGCAGAAAGCGGCGTTTTTATCAGCCTTTTCACTTCTGCGCTTCTTTTTTCTGCTGATAATAAGCGCCGTGAAAATAACCACACTGCCAGCCAGCATCAGATACGCCAGCGGATTTCGGCCGCTGTCGCCGGTATTGGGCGTAGATTTTGTTACCGGAATCGCTTCATCGTACATGACAACTTCAGTCACTGTATCGTCTGCATTCACCGTGAATTCCACATCATTTGCAATAGCGTAGCCGTCCGGTGCAATGACTTCATGCAGCGTGTAAGTTTCGCCAGCTTTGAGAACTGCCTCGAGATAATGCGGCTCGTTGGTAGAAGTCCATTCCTCGATCACGTCCCCGTTCTTGTCAATGATCTGCAAATCAGCACCGGACAGTTCCTCGCCGGTGGTGATATCCTGTTTGGAGATCCGCACTTTTGTGGTATTATCAATCATGACAATTAGCGGATTGCCGTCTTCCGAAACAGCGACTGCGTCTACGTTTTCTACAGTAACATTGCCGTAAACGTCGACTGTAAAATTGATATCGGTTGCAATCACATAGCCAACTGGTGCGGCGATTTCTTTCAGTGTGTAATCTCCGGCAGGAAGCTCAGTAACAACATGGTTTGTGCCGTCGGAAGTCCATTTTTCAACCGTTTCTTCATCGCTGTTGATAAGCTCCATTTCTGCGCCGGAAAGCTCTTCTCCATACACATCCTGTTTGGAGATTTCAATGGTAATCGGCTTGTTTTCAGCTGTAATTTCCACAATTTCACCGTCCACAGAAATTGTCACAGGATAGCTTTCCTCACTGAGAATGTAGCCTGTGGGAGCTTTGATTTCTCTGACAATATACTCGCCGTAAGGAACTTTATCAAACGCAAAATATCCATTTTCATCGGACTCAGCCGTCATATATGCATTATCGGCGATGAATTCATCACAATCAGATGAGAATAATCCAAACAGTGCATTCTCCAGCGGTTCATCGGATTCGTTTAGAGCCTGTTCAGCATCTTTTTTTGCACGTCTTTTCGGCAAATTTTGCCGTTAACTGCGTCGAAAATCCTTGCCATACGTCAGTATGCCTGCGGATTTTTTCCTTGTAAACGACAAAATTATGCTCGAAAATCCGCACATAAAAAGATACTGAACAGGCTCTTACTTTGATTCCTTCGATTTTCCCACGCTTCAGCTCATTTTCAAACTGACCGCAATCAATATTGACTGTTGTGACTTCCTGTCCCATATATTCAAAGTCCACAAGATACTTTTTGCCGTTCAGGATATAGCGTTCATCGGTTGCAATTTCCTGCACATAATACTTGCCAAACGGGATTTTCTCTGCGATCACCGCAGTCATATTTTCATCCAGAGAAACCTCCGCAATGAAACCATCCGCAGGAATCGCTGAGCCGTTAGAAGCCACAATTTCTTCCGCTGCAAACAATCCAAATCGAACGTTGACTGCACTATTTTCTGCCGAGATGCCAAAGGTTTCATCGCTTTCCATAACCTTTTCCAGACTGATTTCCACGCCCTGATAGTCGTTGACAAATGCCTGATTTACCGTATCTCTCACAGCGACTTCCTGCCCAGCATACACAAGCTCTACAAACTGCGATTCGCTGTTCAATACATAGCCGTAAGGCGCTTGAATCTCCTTAACCTCATACTTACCGAGGTACAATAAATCCGTTTCCGCATAACCGTTTTCGTCAGTTGTCAATTCTGCCACAACATCTCCTGCATTGGCACGAATCGTGCCGTCCAGCGTCACAATATCCTCGCTTGCAATCACCTGATATACAGTGCCGGCAAGCCCTTTTTTCTCAAAAACAGGGGTATATGTGGTCTGTCCGTCCTCATGAACAACTCCGTTTTCATCAATGGAAATCGCACTGCCCAGTGCAGTGACGGAACTGAAAACATCGCCGGTTTTCTGAATGCTGATTCTGCCTTTTTGCGCAGTATTTTCCTTGTTCACTTTTACAATGGTCAAAGCGTTTTCTTCCTCTGCACTTTCAGCGGAAATTGCAAAGGGCACAGGCGTACTGTCCAGCACATATCCATAGGGAGCTTGTACCTCAACCAGCGAATATTCGCCATAGGGAAGGACTTCCGGAGTGATCAGATAGCCCTCAGAATTGGTATAAAAGACGTCTATCGTCGTGAGCGCAGGATAACTGTAGGACATGGAAATCTTGTTTCCGTCAGCGTCGTAAATGGCAAAGCCAGCGCCCTCGTAAGGGATGATATTGCCTGTTTCGGAATCCACCTTTACCACCTTGACATAACTCTCAAACTCCCGATTGTTCAAAAGAAACGCATAGGTTTTACCGTTTTCACTGATAGTGACATCAAAATCTGAAATGAGTTCCGTGCCTTCCCAACTGGCTGTCTGATGTACCGTATACACGCCGTATGGCAGATCCTTTGTCTTTGCAAATCCATTTTCATCACAGATAAGGTAGTCTTTTTCGGAATCCTTTGCAGTTTCATAACTGCCGGCACTCTTAAGGTATATCTCAAATTCTGCTCCAACTTCGGGTGTTTCAATCTGTGTGCTGCCATCATCAGAATGCTTCATGATGGAGATGTTTCCCTTGACCGCATCCTCTGTCACAGCAACGGAAATCATGTTACTTTCTGCAGTATAGTTCTTGGCTTCCGCACCAACAGAATACACAGTTTCATCCAATAGATAGCCTTCAGATGGGGAAATTTCCTGAATCGTATAGCTGCCGCAGACATATTCTTTTGTCTTGAAGTATCCATCCGAATCAGTGGTATAGGTGTCTACAAGATCGCCATCCAGATACAACCCATATACCGCTCCGGCAAGAGTCGCATCTCCTTGCGCCGTGACTGTTTCAGCATCTTTCTTTACAACCTCGGCAGTAAATTTTTTCAGCACATTTTCAAATGTGACATCCACAGTTGCATCCGCAGTCAGCGTAGCGGTCTGGTCTGCTGGAACAACATATTTAATCGGAACATTTTTCTCGGAAATGGTGTACACAATTTTCTGGTTATTGCTGTCGTAAACAGGAATATCACTGAGAATCGCAATGCCATCAGAACCAGTTTTCACTGTGTAGATACTTCCACCGCCGGTAATGGTAAATTCACGATCTCCGTTCTCACCATCTTCTGACTGCTTATTAATTTTGATCGAACCCTTTTTCAGATCATTGACAAAATTAGCGGTAACCGTCAGGTCTGCATTTCCGCTTGTCAGCGTCACATTTTGTGCCTTTGGCGTTTCATATCTTGTGGCAACATTGATTTCGGAAACCGTATAAGTCACAGCTTTTCCCGTTTTCATATCGTAAACATTGAGCGCAGAGAACTCCGCAATGCCCTTTGAATCGGTCTTTTTTGTATACGAACTTCCGTCCGAACCAGTCACCTTGAATTCGATATCTTTCACAACATTATCTTCAGAAGTCTTATTGATTTGAATTGTTCCGGTCTGAAATTTCTCATAAACCGTCACAGTCTGGTTGGCTTTCAATGTGTAAACCTTTGTGGAAAGTGCATAGCCCTTCGGAGCGGATATTTCTTTGACGTAATAGCTTCCGATCGGCAGCTTTATCGAACCAGTCCCGTCTGCGCCAATTATGATTTCTCCAACCTTTGTTTTGCAAGACTGGTCGCTATACACTCCATATCTCGCCGTGCTGCCGTCCACTGTGGATTTGCCGACAATCTGAGACGTTCCGTCCAGACACTTTTTGATACGGAAAGTCGCATCATTCTGGGTAATGCGAAATGCCGAAGTATTCAGCGCAGTTGTTTTTTTACCGTCTGTATTATTGTTAATAACCACACCTTGAGAACCGTTGGATTCAATGCGCCAGTGGGTACCGCCGTCGCCGTTTCCACTGCCGACTGTTGATGAAGTGATAAGACTTTCCGGAACGCCGATGCTTTTCAGATAGGATACCACATCGTTTCGGGAATTGAACTCGCCCATGTAAATCCAGGCATGGTTGATGTTTTTTGTCTCCGCAACCACTACCGAACCAGCCGTGATGGTGGAGCCGTCGGCGCATTCCCAGTAGGGGTGCTCCTCCGTTTTGACGTTCTGTTTTTCAATGTCAATGTTGGATGTCTTTCCGCCGTAGGTAATCGTACAGCTGTCACTGACCGTCAGCCAATGTGCTGTGTCCACAGGAACGGGATTGTTCCACGAAAATCCCGATGTACTGTACCCCAGCTGGGTCAGCGTGTAGTACACAAGTCCGGAACAGTCGATACCAAGACTGTTGATCGTGCTGACGGACAGCGGTGCATATGCACCCTGGGTGTAGATACCAGAATAACCTTTGTTCCCGAAGGTGTAAGGCGTTCCCAGAAGCGTTGCTGCCTTTGCAATGACCGTATCAGCGGATGGGAATGCAGCATTTTCCGTCGATGTACTTGCTGCGCTTGTTTTGTATGAACCTCCCATCGAAGTTCCCAGCATAGAAAAAGCGCAGAGTCCTGCCATCAGACCTGCGCCCAGTTTTTTCAATATTTTGTTTTTGAACATATACAAACTTCCTTTCAAAAAAGCACGAAAATACGTGCTGTAATGCGTTTTTTTGTTGCTGAACCTTACCGAAAAAGTCGGCGAACGAATTTTTGTACAGAACCAATCAAGGATCATATTTCATCACACTCCGCATCGCATTGTTCCCACAGCGGACAATCCTGGCAGTGTTCATAATCCATGCAGATTTCCTGCTGTTCGTCCTCCGATAATTCTCTGCGCAGAACGGTAAGGACGACGCCGTCCGCATTTTTCTCCAGTTCCACACGCACCGGCAGGCCATTTTCATCAAACAGCCCGCTGAAATTTGTCACGCCGTTTCCGGCTAAAATCTGTGAAAAAATCACTTTTTTCATACATCAATTCCTCCATCATCGTCAAAAAAGAGAGAGCTGCCTTGTCATTTTCGCTCTCTCGCTGGTATCGTAATTGGAAATCAACAGCTCATTGTACATACATCCGCCGTCGTACCTCTGTGCCAGATTGTTTAGTCTGCTGATTTCTTCCATATGGATATTCGGATTGTCCCAAAGTTCCCGGATTTCCGGACAGTCGTTGTAGGAAACTAAAAATTTTCCCGAAATATGCAGCAATGTATCACGCAATCTGACATGATCTTTTGCTGTAAACCCGACATCTTTGTAATAATCCTCCGTGGAAAAATACGGTGGATCGCAATAGAAAAAGCTCACCGGGCGGTCATACTGCCGGATGAGCTTTTCAA
>NZ_DXUU01000077.1 GCF_019417665.1 Ruminococcus sp. | reverse complement strand
GGGCGCCGGTCTTTAGAAAGTTCACATTTAGAGGTTTTTATCCCCCAGGGTTAGTATTTGTACTCCGGATTGTTATCTTCCGTCCAGGTTTTCCTGTCATGGCATGATTTGCAGAGTGCCTGCCAGTTGGATTCATTCCAGAATAAATTCTTATCACCACGGTGGGGAATGATATGGTCAACAACTGTCGCCTGAACGTATCTGCCCTGTGCCTGACACTTTACACACAGCGGGTGCTTTCGCAGGTATGCCCTGCTGACTCTCTGCCACTTGCTGCCATAACCACGCTTGGCAGCTGATGGTCTGTTAGGGTGCACTGGCTTGTGTTCAGAACAGTATCTTTCTTCAGTTAAGTTCGGACAGCCAGGGTGACCGCAGGGGTGCTTTGCTTTTCTTGGCATAGGTTCACCTCTTCGATTGCATAAGAAAAGCCCTCACAGGATTGCTCCCATGAAAGCTGTCCTCATTCTTTTTCGCTATTATAATAATACCACAGATCAGGTGTGACATTCTGTGACAAAGTGTGCCAACTTTCAATCCGGGACTAAAAAATTTTGAAGTGCCGACCCATGTATACGATGCACTGTTCTAACCGACACACAAAGCATCTGGGCGATTTCTTCCCAACTAAAGCCTTCAAGGTAACGGTAGCGGAGAACTAACTGTTCATCACGGCTGTTCATATTATCGATTGCCGTATTGATTTCACCTTTGATTTTTACCAGATAGGAAACCTTATCTGCCACATCATGCTGTATCTCGTCAATCTTTTCGATACATTTGGCAAAAGGTGCTTCGGTAGAGCGATTTGAGTTGTAGTGTTCTTCAAAGCTACTACTTGAAACGTTGCTGGATAAATCTCTCCAATAGTCAATTTCACGTAGTCGGCAATGAATCAGTGCGTCCAGATGTCTTGCCTGATTTAAGTATTCCTTAGCCGTCATGTGTTCACCTCCTCATGGAGAGAGCGAATCAGCATCTCACCATCCACGCTTGTCAGTACAGTGAACAATTGCGAACGAAAGAAACGTTCGATTTCGTTCTTTCTGCGGTCTGCGTCACGATTACACGGATTTCTCTTTAGGCACTTGAGTGTTGTTCGGTAATCTCTCACAGCCTGCAGGATTATAGCGTTAGCCAGATTTTCATAATTTGTTATGCCGGTCATATGCGTTCCTCCATTTTTCAGAAATAAGCATCGTTGCGATGAAACAGCGTTTCTTTGTATCAGTGCAGAGAACCTGTTATTGCGGTTCGCACCTCATCCACCGAACGTACCACCAATGCAGTGCCGCCCGCTGCGAGGATTTTACGGATAGTTGCCTCTTGCAGCTTCGTAGGTTTTCCAATATCGGTCTTTACCTCGAAACCGAAGAAGTGGCCATCAATGCAGGCAATGATATCGGGTATGCCTGCCGTCCCGTACATTCCACCGTGTTCTTTCCAGCAGAAGCATCCCGGCACGGTTCGAAGGTACTTCATAATTGCTTTCACAATATCGGTTTCTTTCATCTGTTCCAAAAACCTCCGTATTTTCAACACTTGGAACACATGGAACACCAGAAATCCCATATTACTGTATTTTTTATAGAAAAAAAATGAGTGTATATAAAAATATGTATTATATATAGAGAGATAGGAATTTGGTGTTCCAACGTGTTCTCGTGTTCCAATGATGGGTGCAGCAAGCACTCCGGGAGGCCATTATCCAAGCACCTCGCCAAGCCTGATTCCGGACAGTATGCGCCTTTTCGCCACACGGTCAATGTCCCTTGTCACTTCCGGAAATGTTGCAGTGATTTGTTGCACAAAGCTTTTCTGTGAGTACGGTTTCAAGCCACATTCCTCGCAATATCCCTTATATGCGTTAAATATCTCCGTTGACCCAGCACTGTATCCCGCATCCAATTCACAATATTCCTTCACGAATGACAACACGGAATCCGACTCCTCACGATACTGCTGCAGTTCGTCCGCATTGACCTGCGTTTCTGAGAACACATAGTGATTATTCATCAGTCTGCGCAAACCCTCTAAGGCAAACAGGAAAATACCGTCTGCCTCCAAGCGGAACTTTTCCAACAGTTCCGGGTCACGCTTGTCCTGCGGCACAGTATGATTGAACCGAATAATGATGAGTCTGCGGTAAAAGCCCTCCGAGCGATCACCGTAGTTTTTCGGAATACTGTTGCAGGAGAACAGAAGCCTTGCACTGGACTGAAAAGAGAACGGGTTTTTATTCTTTTTCTCTACGGTCAGATAGTCCTCACCCACAAGAGCCTTGAATATGCCGTTGTCATCAATATTCTTTGTCGGCAGGTCAGCAAAGATATTTGCCAGCTTACCGAAAAGCTCTGCGGTCTTGAACCGCTCATTCAGTGCCTGCCAAGATACGTTAGAAACATTCTGCTTTCCCAACAGCACATCGTTCAGCACACGGAGCAGCACTGACTTTCCTGCACCTGCAGCACCTACGATAACAAAGCATTTCTGAGCCGAGTTGACAGGAATAAGAAAATATCCAAGCATTTCTTGTATCAGAGCTACCTGTTCCATATCACCACCCATTGACTCTTCCAGAAACTTTTTGAACCTCGGGCAGTCTGCCGTTTTGTCATAGGTAACATTCAGCTGTACCGTAGAATAATAATCTGGTGTATGTTCCGTCAATGTATCCTCAAGCACGTTGTATAAGCCGTTGCGGACATTGATGATATAGGGATTGGCATTCAGTTCCCGGATATCCCGCTGAACCAGAAGACGCCACTGTTTCTCTGCATCAATGATCTGACTCATCTTCGTTTCACGCACCAGCATTTTCTCCTGCACCAGACGCTGTGCTTCCATTTCAGAAAGTTCGACATACACACCGCCACGATAGCTGAAATGCTGTTCTGCAGAGTAAAAAACTTGCTGTTCCTCCGACATCGTTTTTGCCAGCACCCCGGGTAGAAAACGTAGTCCTTTGTCATTCGGTTCATACCAATCCGGAATCGCTGTACCTGCCTTGGCTCTCTTGGCGTTTTTACTTGCCTGATATGCTTTGCTGGTATCCTTAAATACAGCATTCAGAGATTTCAGAAACGATGCCTTCAGTTTAAAATGGTCACGAATTTCGGAATTGATGATTACATCTGCCGTCACCATATCCTGGTTGTACAGATAATTTAGCACAAACTGTTTCGCCGCTTGCAAGTCTTTGATAGCTTCTCCCGTTACGGGAATACTGTGCAGCACATCAAGCAGCACCTCTGCGCTCATCGGTTGATAGCACCATGCGGCAGGAGCCTTTACCGGGCATTCTCCGGCTGCGAACTTCGGACACTTGAATCCTTTTTCACAGATGGTTTTGCAGGTGATCGGATTCGTACCACTCTCCAGAAAATGATTGATTTTCTTCTGTGTGTTGCCCTCATTGTATCTGGGATAGGGTGCAGACAGCATGTGAATCAACTTCGTACCGCCCTCAAAAGGAGCAAGGTTTGTAATCATGGCATACCAGTCATGCTCAGACAGAGAGGCGGCATCATCACGGCAGTGCTGCAGGAAAACACACGAACGCATCACCTGGTCGATGCCTTTCTCTGCACCGCTCTTATGCTCCACGGGGGTAAGATCTATTTCCGGCAAAACATCAGACAGTTGTTCCTGTGTATATTTGCGTTCAGGGTGGAAACTGACGCAGGTCACTTCAACCGGGGTGTCCTTTTTACAGTGCATAAATCCCGGAAGCCTCATGACCCTTGATTCATTGACACACATCGGATCACCGTCAAACTGCTTTACAAGCTGCGTCTGAATCCTGCGAAATAGCTCCACTTTTGCACTCGAATCCATAAACCAGTACACATGATATGATTTCTGCGTTTTTATGACCATAGAGGGAGGGAGTGGGAACGCATCGATTTTCTTTTGCTGATCCTCAAAGCTGTCATTGTCCATCTCCACGAACTGCGCATTGATTCTTGTAATCGAATTATCGTCCTGCCCGCCGTAGTTGACTACGAAAAAGATGCCGCGGTTCATGGCATTGTGTTTTTTCAGTGTTTCTTCAATGCTTTTGTACTTTCCGCACTCACAGGACAGCTTCGTTCCCTGAAATACGCCGCTTTTTTTATCATCGAATACACGAAAGCAAACGATATCGGTCGGATTGAAAAGAGAGCCAAGTACATCGGTTACTGTCACATTCATGTTTCCGCCTCCTCAAAATATCTGATCTGTTTCTTCAGTTTCTTTGCTTCTTCAATTTCGCTGGCAACACCTGGTGTCACCGTTCCAAATACCCATACTTCATCGCACATACGAAGAAGCGCAAGACCGAACAGCAGCCCCAGTTCACGCTCGGCAGGAATATTGTCATCCAGCATCTGCGGGTATAAAAGATGGCTGGCTACCGGCATATATCCTTCACGAATCACTCGGCGGCAGTATCCAATCGCTGCCGTAACATTTGCATTCACATCTCCGCTATACTTTGATGCCACATATACTTTTCTGCGGTTTTTATCTGCATACCGTTTCTTCTGCTGCTGTCTGTATTCTTTCATGACATGGCTGATTGCCATGCCCTCTGTCGGACTGCTATAGCCCTCGCTGTTTTTGTACATATGTTAGTCCTCCAGTTCTTCCATCATTCCAAAGGTCGGTCCCGCAGATGCCTCTGCAATCAGCGGAAGGTCAAACTCCGGGAAAGGCTTTTCTTCCATGCAGGCACGGATAAAGGTCACAGCCTCCAGCAACTTGTCCTCCGGGATAATGAAGGTCAGTTCATCGTGTATCTGAAGAATGGGCTTCAACCAATCACGCTCAGGCAGTCCTGCCAGTATCCTGGCAATGGCGAGTTTCAGAATATCTGCCGCCGTTCCCTGAATCGGTGTATTCAGCGCACAGCGTTCTGCAAAGGACTTCTGCCCCCAGTTATCAGAATTAATATTGGGAAGATACCTGCGTCTGCCAAGCCATGTTTCGGAATACATCCGTCTTGCAGCATCTGCCTTTGTTTCTTCCTGCCATGCAGTCAGACCTTTGTATCCGTGCTTGAGATTGAAAAGAATGTCCTCACACTCACTAACGGATTTTTCAACTCCCGCCTTGAATTTTAGCGTTTTCTGCAGCCCTCTCGGAAACAATCCATAGAAAGTCCCGAAATTCACATTTTTTGCAATTGTTCTGTGTTCCTTATAATTTTCAGAGTGCTTGTCCTGTGCTTCTTCATAGCTTACACCGAAAATAACGCTGGTGGTAGCCGCATGGATATCACCATTATTTCGATAGGTATCCAGCATCTTCGGGTCACGGCAGTAAAATGCTCCCACACGCAGTTCAATCTGTGAAAAGTCCAGTGACAGAATCAGATGTCCGTCCGGTGCTTTGATAAAATTGCGTACGCCAATCGGATCATTGGTCTTACGAGGCATATTCTGGGCATTGGGGTTTCGGCAATTCATCCTGCCTGTATCAGTTGAAAGTGCGAACATATCCGGATGGATGCAGCCCGTCACAGGATTCAAATATTTTAAATAACCGTCAATATAAGTGGACTTGATTTTGCCCCACTTACGATATTCCTGCACCAACGTAAACAGCTTTGAAAGTTCCGGACGATTCTTATCACACCATTCTTTCAAGAGCGTCATCGTCATATCGTCTGCTGCCTCACGATTGGTTTCTGTGGTTTTGAGAATGGGAAGCCCCAGGTCTTTATACAGATAATTTTTGAACGCCTGGGTGGAACAGTTAGCTCCGATATTCACATCACCAATGATGAATTCGATTTCCTTACGGACACGCTCCATCTCCGCTTCAGCTTCAGCCTTACGCTCCTGCATAAGCGACAGATTTACAGGAATACCGTTGCATTTCATGATGCCAAGATATACAGCAGTCGGACTCTCAATTTTCTCCACAATGTACCTGTGCTTTGGAAGGTAGCGATCAAACCAGTCGTTAAACTTGTGATAGAGTCGCAGAGCAAAGTCCGAGTCAGCAGCACCATAGCGGACGGTTTCCACATCCTGCGCATCCAGTTCGTCAAAGTGCTTTCCGTCTGTTACACTTGAAAAAGACGGCAATGGTTCTCCGAGCAGTTCTGCTGCCAACTTTTTCAAACCGCTCTCATTCAGCTTGCGGAATTCGTAGGTGCTTTTCAGGCTCATTTGTGACGCACAGATTGTGTCGTACACGGGAGCCTGGATAATGATGCCCTTCGCATACGCCATCAAGGATTCAAAGGCAATGTTGTGGGCAATTTTTATCATTGCAGTATTTGTAAGAAATGCCGCCAGAAAGGAAAAGAAAGCATCTTTATCTATATTGTTACCGACACGATGGGCAACAGGAACATAGATGCCCGTTCCTTCCTTAATAGAGAAGGAGCAGCCGACAATATGCGCCTTTGCCGGGTCGAGTGCCGCTTTATCTTCTTCACGGTATGGATCATCGGGTGCTGTTTCAAAGTCAAATGCCACCAGTGGACTGTTCCCGATATATTCCTTAATACCCTCTACTGTGGTCACACATTTATATTCTGTATTCATGTATATTCTCTCCTACGGGAATAACCCGGAGGAGCATTATACCCATCCGGGCATTCCGGTGTTCTCTGTATTTAGTTTTCTTACTTCAAAGGTTCAATAATTTCTCCCGTTTCCGGATCAACCACTGGCTCATCATCAATGAGAGATGCAGGGGTAAGTTTGGCTGCATATGCCTTGACCGTTTCCGTTACACCTGCCACTGCTGTGCGTTCCTCCGCCGTTAGCATACGCACGAAAGCAAAGACAGCCTGGGAGAATGCGATGCCGGATGCGTTTGTAGCCTTTTTCAGCGTGATTTTTGTGACCACCTGATTCAGCTTGCGTCCACGGGAAAGTTGACTCTTCACATAATTTGTAAAAGACTTCAGTGACCCTGTCGGCAGGGAAATGGTAATCGGAAACAGTTCGCCCTCACGCAGGATGTAGAGCATACGCTTGTTCTTGCACAGCTTGCTCTGTCCATCACCGCTGCCAAATTTGTTATAGGGACAGCCGGCACAATTCCCACCGGGATTGCCGATACCCATCACTCCATCAAAAGAGCCGCAATCGGGAGGATTGTTCCCACCGTTATACTTGTCGTGGTAATAGGCGAATGCCGGGTGGTTATACACAATGACTCCGGTGATGTCCTTTGCCATCTCAGACTCCTCGCCTTCGGCAGACGGAATTTCGAATGCCGTACCGCCGCCTGTTGGTAGCTTTACACGGTCAAATGAAAACTCAAGTCCCTGGCAATCATCTGCCAATGCCTCATTCAATACATCCTGGTTTGCCAATACAGCGAATCCTTCGGTCACTGTGAGTTCGTTATTATTCTTATCTGACATGATCTATGCCCTCCTGTGAAATGTAATAATTTATGATTTTGCGTTGCTGCGGTGCTGTAATATCCATGCACCTATGATTTGCGGATGCCGACTGACAC
Organism: Ruminococcus sp.; assembly: GCF_019417665.1. Lineage (GTDB taxonomy): Bacteria > Bacillota > Clostridia > Oscillospirales > Ruminococcaceae > Ruminococcus_C. The sequence continues at coordinate 673 of NZ_DXUU01000077.1, read as the reverse complement.
TTTTTCATAAGTGCTGACGGTATCACCAAGCCATGCCGGAACTTCCTCGCCGGTGATTTCACGCTGTTCCTTAATAAAGGATGCGAGGGTGTTGGCATTGACCGTTTCCGTAACTAGACTGCCATATCCGTTTTCTTTCAGCGCCTGCATCATCTCGTCCTTGCGACCGGACGCCGGTGATGCATACAGTCTGCTCTTCAGATAGAATGTGCTGCCGTTACGGGAAAAACGGTCAAGTTCGGCTTCTGTCATGGCATCGGATAACTGCAGGTCAAGTTCTGCTATCTCCGCACCCAGGGCCTTGGTCTGTGCTTCGAGGTCTTTCTTCTGTTCCTGCAGAGTCTTGAGCCTGTCAGCCATTTCAAAAATTTTTGTATTTTCCATCGGTGACTACCTCCTTTCACTTACTACCGAGAAATTCAACCCCCTTTCGGAAATCTCAGGTTTTGAAAGGATTTCTGCCCTTACGGTAATCATCAACTAGCATTTTGGCAAGGTTAATTTTCTTTCTCAGTGCATACAGCACTTTGCGATCAACGGTGTTTTTGCAAACAAGGTAAATGTAGTGACAGTTTTCCTTTTGCCCGGCTCTGTGAATACGAGCCTTTGCCTGTTCAAAGTTGCTCATGCTGTAATCAAGGGAATAAAAGACCATCGTACTGGCAGCAGTTAA
>NZ_DXUU01000076.1 GCF_019417665.1 Ruminococcus sp. | reverse complement strand
GTTTCCCTCGCTTTTATCCGCATTATTCTTAAAAGATACTAAACAGGCTCTAAGGAATAGAACAGTTGAGTATCTTGGAACCCAGATTGACTATCCACATTTTCTTGGTACATTTACAAGTTGGTTGCATAACTATGTTGCTAATCCTTTTATTCATATTATTACCGGATACAGAAATAAAGAGACATTGGATCATAGTTTTCGATTAATAGAAACGGAATGTACAAGTGATTTTCTTTTTTCATTTCAAACTAAGTACTTTTATCAAAGCCTTAACAAAATAAGAGCGAATCAATTTCATTTTGATTTGAAGAATAAAAAATATATTTATGATGGATTTATATATAATGGGCAAAATTTGTTGGATGAAATGTTATCTGAAGCTTCGTGGAGGAAAAAGAAACTTGATGAATTAAAGTATACTTTTTGGAAATCAGGGTTTGCTACTTATGAAGACATTGAGTTGATTTCCTTGTATTTGTTACAAAAGAGAGCAGATATAGCTCGTTGTATTGCCGGTAGATTTCCGGTATTGCTGATAGATGAGTGTCAGGATTTATCATATATTCAATTACAAATCTTGAAATGCCTTCATTCACATGGAACTATAATTCATTTGGTTGGGGATTTAGATCAATCAATTTATGAATTTCGAAACATTGTTCCAAATGATACGAAAGAATTTATAAAGGGTATCTCAATGAAAGAAATGCGGTTGACTGCCAATTATAGAAGTAATGATTCAATTGTGTCTGCATCAATGTTTTTATTGGATAAGAAAAAGTATATAGTTGGAAAACGAGAACAATCAGTGGAAATGCCGTTGATAGCATTACTTTATAAAAAAGGAGAGGAAGGTAAATTAATTTCAAAATTTGAAAGCCTGGTTAATGAAAATAAGCTTGACTTACATAACAGTAGAATTATAGTTCGAAATAATAGCTTAAGGAATAAAATATACGGCAGGAAAAAAGAAAATAAGTCGGTTAATATTATTGAAGACTATGCAAGAGTATTATTTTATCATTATAGTGGTCATTCTGTTGGTGATTTTCAATCAAGCATTCTGTGTTTAGCAAGAGCTATTCACAGATCTTTTTTTAAATCTGTTGAACATTCAAATAGTAAAAAACTTTATAAACCTGTTTTAATGGAAGATAATGAATGGCGGCAGATTATCAATAAGGCGAAACATGAATTGATATCTTGTGAAAGACTAAGAAATTTTGATTTAACCTGAAAAGAATGGAAAAAGTCATTGCAACAAATTTTAGTAGACTGTATAGTCTATAATGGGCAAAAAGTAGAGCCAGATTTAGGATCGATTCGAAAAGGCTGTTCTCAGAACAAGATAAAAAATGATATCGGAAATGATGTAAATGAGAATTTTAATTGTTCTGTTGAAACTATTCATAGTTGCAAGGGGATGAGTTTAGATGCAGTATTATTTATATCTGCATATAGTCACTCAAGAAATACCAATGAAAGTGGCTCTCATTGGTATGATTGGTTTGCAACAAAAAATGGGGAAGTTAGAGAGGGGAATAGGTTAGCTTATGTAGCTTTTTCTCGAGCAAGACAGTTACTCGTTCTTGGTATACCAAATCCTGATAGTTCTCCGATTGATATGGAACATAAAAAGATATTAACTGATGCGGGATTTAAAATTGTTTTGATTTAAGAAATATTTTGATAGATGTTTTTTATTCTATACAGATAGATCATTTTGAGTGGATTTTAATATAAAATTGAAACTAAGCTTTATCAAGATGGGAGAATCGTAATATGCCAAAATCCGAAAACCAGAAACAAAAACTCCTGTATCTTCTGAAATTCTTCTACGAAGAAACGGATGAAGAGCATACTCTCACCGTAAATCAGATGATTGACAAGCTGGAGCAGAACGGCATCTCAGCTGCGAGACGTTCTATCTATGATGACATCCGAACTTTGCAAGATTTTGGAATAGATATCGTTATGCGAAAGAGTAAGACCTGCGAATACTTTTTAAGTTCAAGAATTTTTGAAACACCGGAACTGAAAATTCTCATTGACAGCATACAGTCTTCCAGGTTCATCACAAAAAAGAAAAGTGAGTCCATTATAAAAAGACTGAAACAGCTTGCAAGCAAACCACAGTCACGTAAATTTTCGGGACAAATATATATTTATGACCGGATAAAAAGCATGAATGAGTGTATTCTCTACAATGTGGATACGCTGCATAATGCAATTGCAGAAAATCGAAAAGTCACGTTTCGATACTTTGATTATAATATAAAAAGAGAAAAAGTTTTCCGCAAAAACGGTGAATTGTATTCTGCCAACCCTCTTGCACTGACCTTTGATAATGAAAATTATTATCTGATTGTATACAATGAGAAGTATGAAGATTACGTTCACTATCGTGTGGACAAGATGACAAATATTGAAATCAGCACGGAAAAAAGAATCGTACCTGATGAAAAATTTAATGCGGCAGAGTATGTCAAACCGATGTTTTTTATGTTTGATGGTGAAGTGGAACGTATTACTGCTTTATTTCATATATCATATCTGAATGTTATCATTGACCGTTTCGGAGATAATGTGATTTTACGTGAAACGGAAGACGAAGAATGCTTTCAAGTAACTTTTAAAGCGGCGGTAAGTCCAACTTTTCTTTCATGGATAATCGGATTTGGTGCAGGAGCTTTGATTCTCTCACCGCAGTGGGTTGCAGATGAAGTAAAAAATCTTGCGCTGGAAGCTGCGGAAATGTATGAAGATAATATCTGAAAACATTCATTGTACTGTTTATAGTACACATGACATGATATAATTATCTCAACATCTGAGGAAACAGCAGTTCACAGGTGAAATGATGTAATGTTAGGAGAATGAAAATATGAATACCGAAAAAATGTCTCAGGAGCAAAAATATCTCTGCATCGATCAATTTGAAGACAGAACAATAAGAGTTAGTGAGATAATTAAAATGGACGGGTGTGAATTTTTATATCTGGATTGTGTCAATGATGAAACGCAGATTCGTGTTAAGATGGTTTTAGATAATCCATCATCTGTAACATTGCGCTTTGGCATAAAATCAGTCTCTGAAGAAAAAGTAGCAGAGATCACATCGTATATTAACGAAAATATGCATGTTTCAGGTGATGGTACCGCCCGTTTTGATGAATTTCCTGAAGTGATAAAAGCATTGATATTAGTATTGGGAAAGGTAAACTTATAAGAAAGTATAAAATATTTTGAGGTGACAAGTTATGTCAATAATGATAGAAAATTTAAACGCACAGACAATAACGCCGGCAAATGGCAGAAATCCCAGGCAGCTTTATGAACATCAGGTTGATGCTGTAAAAAATCTGAACGCAATAAACCGTAAGGAAAGCTTTAGAACGCTTCTTGTTCTTCCGACAGGCGGCGGCAAAACATTGACAGCTGCATATTGGCTTTTAAAGAATGCAGTAGACAAGGGGAAAAAGATCCTCTGGCTTGCTCACAGACATCTTCTGCTGGAACAAGCTGCGGAAGCTTTTGCTCGAAATGCCTATACGAATGATATGGTAAACCGCACTGTTTTCAATTATCGTATTATTTCCGGTATGCATGATAAGCCTATACATATAAAGGAAGATGACAATATTATCATAGCAAGTAAAGACAGTATTGTCCGTAGTCTTAATCGCCTGGACGAATGGATTTCAGGAGAAGAGATCTATCTTGTAATTGATGAAGCACATCATGCGGTTGCAAAATCATACAAGAAGATAATTCAGTATGTAGCAGACCATACAAAGTCTATGAAACTTCTTGGACTTACAGCGACGCCATTTCGTACTTCTGACGACGAGCAGGGAGCTTTGAAGCAGATATTTACTGATGATATCGTTTACAAAACTGACCTTGATACACTGATAAAAAAAGGAATTCTTGCAACTCCTGTTTTTGATGAATATAAAACCGATATAAAATTTACAGAACATCTTGGTATCAATGCTTTGAAAAATATTGAGAATCTGGATATCATTCCGGAGGATATTGCTGAAGATATTGCCGGAAGCAAAGAACGTAATAGTATCATTGTAAATAAGTATTTTGAAAACTATGAAAAATACGGTCCGACTATTGTATTTGCGTTGAATATAAATCATGCTATTGCACTGAACGCTCTTTTCAATCAAAAAGGAAAGAAATATGGCATCAAATCTGAATTCATTATTTCTTCTGTGCGTGATGCGATAACGGGAATAACGCTTTCTAACAAGGATAATGAAGAAAAAATAGAAAAGTATCGAAATGGTGAGATTCAGGTGCTTATCAATGTGAATATTCTCACAGAAGGAACTGATTTGCCTAAAACTCACACAGTATTCCTTACCCGTCCAACTGTTTCCACAACCCTTATGACCCAAATGGTTGGACGAGCTTTGCGAGGTCTGAAAGCAGGTGGTACAAAGGAAGCATATGTAGTTAGCTTTGTTGACGACTGGAATGACAAGATCGCATGGGTAAATCCTGAAACGCTTACCGAAGCTGAATACCATGAAAAAGAAACTGATAACGAAAAGAGAAATAACAATATGCGTCTGGTATCGATCGCAAAAATGGAAGAGTTTGCGCTCATGGCTGATGCAAGCGTTGATACATCCGCTCTGGACAGTATTGCTCCCATTGAACGTATACCACTTGGAATGTACGTGTTTTCTACCTTTGAATGCAATTATCAGATACTGATTTACAGCAGTACGCAGGCGGCTTACAGGAATCTGATAAAAGACTTGCCAAATATCATGTGTAATTATGCAATAGAAGATGAAACAATTTCAGAATACAAGCTGGAATCAATGAAAAATTACTGCATCAGCGAGTATTTTGATGAGCATATAATACCATCTTGCAACCCGAAAGACATCGAACATTTGCTGCAATTCTATGCTCAGAAAGAAGTTGAACCATTATTTATTACCTTTGATGAGATAGACAGAAAAAAGCTTGATGTTTCTGATATTGCCAAAAAGATTTATGATGAAGATATGCGCAGGAGCGAGAAAAACGAATATATTCAAAGCATCTGGAACGAAGAGGGAAGCATTATTCCTATTTATTATACAAACCTTTATTTCTTTAAGAAGATGATAGATCTTGAACTTGATAAGCTGGATGGAGATATTCAGGTAACATCAATGGAACCGCAGAGTGAAGCAGAACTTCGCAATATTGAGCAATTTCCTTTACAAAAAATTATTGAAACATATCAGAAATATGGCATTGAACTAAAAGAGTCTATCTTTGAAAATTCAAGAAATAAGTATGGGGATTATGTATGTGCAGGTTGCGGAGAAGTATTTCGAACTCGTGAGTTTCTTCAGGTAGATCATATTATTCCTATGGCAAAAGGCGGTCTGACAGTTCAGGAGAATTTGCAGGTACTGTGCAGAACGTGTAATATGCGTAAAAGTGATAAGTAATGACTGATACAAAATATAAAATCACACCGCAAGATGTAGCCGTATATTTATTTCTTGAAAATGCATCGCATAAAAGAGAAAACGAGGTATTATGGGATTTATTTGAAAATCACCATCAGATGATCGTCCGGGATTACTGCAAATCTTATTTACAGTTTAAGCAGAGTGTAATGAACTTGCTTAATATTTATGCGCTTGATGATGCATCTTATAATGAAGCTGAACGTATTCTTCAAGAGATAGAAAATGCAGAGTTATATTCCGATGAGGAGGTCGATTGCTTTGCTGCTTATTTTAAGCTCATCTGGCTACAGCTGATGTATTCCGGGATTTCTTATCGAAAAATGAAACTGAGGAATTTGCTCAGGGATTTTGGTTATAAACGCAGAACAACTTTACTGATACATAATATACAACAGGCAATAGATAATTTGGGTTTAAGAATATATCTGAGAGGTTATGTATCATGTGATATGTGTGATATTAGTCTTGATGATATGATTGTTATAAGGCTCATAAACTGAATCATAAATGTTAGAATTATTATGAGGAAAAATTCATCTATAAAATTGTTTTTGATGCTTCCGTTTAAGGTAAGTTGCATTGTGATATCAGTAATAGTAAGTTTATAGTGCAAGGCTTTTACAGGTCTTGCACTTTTTGTTATCAAATGTTTTTCTTGACTTGCTGTACAAAAAATAGTACAATGAAATCGGAAGATAATTTTGTATGCCAGATAAATTTTGAAAAAACAGGAGGAAAGCCATGCCGTCATCAAAAGCAAATATCATCTGTCTGTTGCAAATTCTATGGGATTATTCTGATGCAGAAAATATACTCAGTATGAAGGATATCAAGTCGAAAATGAAACTGCTGTATGATAGAGAAATTGACCGCCGGACAGTTTATGATTGTCTGAACGCACTAAATCAGCTCGGATACGATATTTCCATGTTTGAAGAAAATAAAGAGGGATATTATCTGCGGGAAAGAATATTTGATGTCAGCGAAGTCAGATTGCTGATGGACAGTGTTTACGCAAATAACACAATTCCAGCCAGGCATTCTATGGATTTGATTCAAAAACTGCAAAATCTGTTGAGCAAGCCAAAACGTAAATTATATAACTCTCTGATGATTTGCCGTGGTCATACGAAAACGCCCAATAAGGAAACTTTTTATAATATTGATATGTTAGACAAAGCCATTGCTGAACAAAAGAAAGTATCATTTATCTATACGGAATATGGCTTTGACAAGAAACTGCATCAGAAAGGCAGTCATCGTCACATCGTTAGTCCTTACAGTATGGCGATCTATGATGGGAGTTATTATCTGATCTGCGGCTGGGACGGTGTAGAAGAACCTCATCATTATCATATCAGCAGGATAAAGGATATTCAGCTTATGGAGGAAAAATCACAACCTATGCCTGCTAATTTTCATTTAGATGAATATATACAAAATGCAGTATTTATGTACAGCGGAAAACCTGAACGAATCAAAATGAAGTGCCACAAATATATTCTTGATCAGGTTATCATGCGGTTCGGGACGGATATTCAGATTATGCCTAATGATGATGAAACTTTTACAGCATCGCTTTATGCCAATCCGAACGGTATGTATGTCTGGGCATTACAATTTCTGGATACCTGTGAGATACTTCAGCCGCTAGCGCTGAGAGAGCGGATTTGTAAGGTTGTGGGAGATTCACCTTATAAGTAAGTGTGTACGGATTTTTGTACAGGCGAGTGTGCTATAATATAAGCAATCCAAATGAAGCAAATAAGGAGTATAGATTATGGGTAATTCATTATTTTTAGAAAGATTAAATGATAGTTGGGCAGAAAAATACAAGCAAGGAACGCTTCTTGGTCAAGGAAGAAGATTTTGGCATGAAAATTGGACTGGAATGCATGAAATAGAAATTATTCAAACAAAAGGCGAAAAGGTTACTATAAAATACTTGGAAGATGATCACAAAGAAACATGGACACTGGATAATCTTTATATTTTTGATAAAGATCATGTTGCAAGGATTTATCAGAATGCTATTGATTATGGAAAAATATCTAAGGTTAATTTTAAAGATGTTGAATTGAATACAGAGGGTATCTATATTCTTCATAATGACAAGTGTGACGATAAACATGGCTATTATGTTGGACAAGCAAAGCATATTGGTTGGAGAATGCTTGATCATAATCATAAAAGTGGTCACCAGGATATTGAAAAGGCAATTGCACAGGGAAGTCATTTCTCAATAAAGATTGTAAAACTGGAAGGAAGCGGATATAACAACCTCAATGCGCTTGAAGCTGCTTTTATTGCATATTTTAAAAGTTTTCATAAATTTGGAGGAGGTTATAATAAAACAAGAGGAACGAACGGACCAGGAAATACTTGTACAGGAAAACGAGTTATAGCAATAAACGATTCGGAAAAACAAGAATGTTTGGTAGAGCAAAATTACAGCTCAGATAAAATAAAGGAGATATGTATCGAATTTTCACAGTGGGTAGAAGAAGAGATTTCTAAGAATGGTGTAATTGCCAGAAAATCTGTTTTATGCAAGTTGGATGAATTAGGAATATGATATTTGTACAAAACAGAGAATTTTCAAAAATTCGCTCGAATCTTCGGAAACACGCTTGGCAGTATGATATGATTTTACCAGTCTTAGAGCCTGTTTAGTATCTTTTAAGAATAATGCGGATAAAAGCGAGGGAAAC
>NZ_DXUU01000075.1 GCF_019417665.1 Ruminococcus sp. | reverse complement strand
ATACATCTGGTCTGCAGGATTATCTCAAAAGCATCTGTATGCGCTATCTGGGCACCACAGGATTGCTGTACAGGGGGTGCTACTGATGTACACGAACAAAATCGGCTGCACGGTATACGAGCGCAAGGTAGGCGCAGACCGCATGGAAACATATATACGGCATTTTATCCCCACGATATATTGTGAGGATGCCAGAGGGCAGGCGCAGTCTGGCACAGGCACCATGAAGCAGCAGGACAGCGTGCTGTGCATCATTCCAGCCTCTTCCCTGTCCGATTACATCCCGAAGCGGAACGACCGGATTTTCTGCGGCAGATGCAACGATGCAGAACCGCCGGAGAATTGCCGGACAGTCATGGAAGTCAAGAACTTCCGCTATGGTTCTCCAGAGGTGCAGCACATCGAGGTGACTGCGGTATGATCATCAAAGTCAAGATGAATTTTAGCACAAAAAAGCTGAAAGCGAAGTCTGAAACGCTGAAAAAGAATGCCGTCACGTTCGTTGGCAATGAGCTGCTGCGAAAATGTGATCCATACGTGCCATTTGACACGGGTATGCTACGGGATTCCGGCGTTTCACATAGCAAGCCTGAGGACGGCTATCTCATGTGGAAAACGCCATACGCCATTAAGCAGTGGCGCTATGGCAAATCCAAAGGACTTCGTGGCAAAAAGTGGGCGCTCCGGGCGTGGGCTGACCACGGAAAGATCATCCTGAAAAATGCACGGAATATCGCTCCCGGAAAGGTGTGATGCTATGGCGATCATTCAGGCGATACGGGACTACATTGCAAGCTGTCCCCTGCTGAAAGACGGCGCTATTTTAGGCGTTGACCAGCTGGATGCGGATGCCATCGGATACACCGTGGACACTACGCCATGCGAGCCGATCGTGCAGAAATACACGGACGGCAGCGACAAGCGGCAGTTCCTGTTCGTGTTCGCAAGCCGGGAGAAATACGGTGAAAAGGTGCTGGAGAATATTGCAAACTCCGGCTTTTATGATGATTTTGCGGACTGGGTGGAACGTAACAATTGGCAGGGCATATTCCCCGACCTTGGGGATTACCGTACACCGTATCTAATTGAGATCACGTCCAGCGGCTATGCCTACGATACCGGAGACGATACTGCACGGTATCAAATACAACTGAGATTATTGTACTATCAAGATCGGAGGTACTACACAAATGGGTAATAATCTGAAAAACGCAGACCTTGTGCTGCGTACCGGAAAGCTGGCATTCTATCTGGTGCCCGGCAATTCCGCATATACACGTATGGAGGGCTTCACAAGTCTTTCCACGTCCAAGAATCCTACAGAATACGAACGTCAGTATGTGGACGAGGATTTCAAGCGCACGGACATCACCGGCTACAATACAGCCACATCCTACGCACTGGATCGATATAAAAAGCACCCTGTAACGGATGATATTATCGGGATCCACGAAAACGAGCTGCTGGGACAGGATGCTGTCCGCAGCATTATCCAGGTGGACATGACAACAGTGCAGGAACATGGAGGCATTTATACTGCACAGGGCAAAATGCGGGACTATGCTGTGATTCCGGATGCAGACGGCGATACTACCGACTGCATGACCTATTCCGGCAACTTTAAGACACGTGGTGAAATGGAGGATGTGACAGTCACAACATCGGATGATTGGCAGACCATTTCCATCGAGGGTCAGAAAATTGCCCCATATCTGACAGAACTCAGCGTGACATCCGGCGCGAGCGCAATCGAACTTACACCGGAATTTAACAAGGATACCGTTACATATACGCTGCCGACTACTACCAGCGTATATAACTTTTACGCAAAAGCGGAAAGCAGCTCCTATTCCATCACGCTGTTCGATGCAGGTTATCAGGCGGCATATGGTCAGGGCAGCATCTCTGCCGTTGGAAATACAGCAAGCGCAGAGAAGCAGTTTGCAATCATTGTTTCGAATGGTAACCTTTCCAGAACATACCGCATTAATGTTGTGAAGGAAAGCGAGTGATAATCCGTGGAAGATATGACCATATGGAAAGTAAATGGTCTGGAGTTGCATCTTGACATTGAGGATGCCGATACCGTAGAGCGGTACGAGGCAGCACTTGACCGGCTGGAAGCAGACGTCCCGAAGGACAAGTCCGAAGGAGCTGCCGCATACATCCGGGCATATTGCAAGGCATTCCGCACGCTGTATAATTCCCTGTTCGGCGATGGTACAGCTGCACGGATTTTTGCAGACGTGCCGGACAATGTACGAAAGTATACAGCAGTGTACGGTGATTTTCTGGCGTTTGTTTCAAAACAGGCGGCGCAGTCTCAGGCAGAGATGGTGCAGATTCGACGGAAGTATCTGCCGAAAGGCGGCAAACGGTGAACCTGCTCTATGAAGCACCGCCGGATACCGTGGATGTCGGAGGAAAGGCGTATCCAGTCTATACGGATTTCCGGGACTGGCTGCGCTTTTTTGATATGCAGGAGGACAGCAGCATCGACAAGCGGGAAAAGCTTCTGCTGATGCTGGAGTGGTACAAGGAAAAGCCGCCGCCGGAGCTGCTCCAGGAATCTCTGGAAGCGCTGATCCTGTTTGCATCCAGAAAGGATGCACCGCAGCCAGAGAACGGCAGAGAGACGGAACGGAAATCCACAGACAAGGTGCTTTCCTGGAGCTTCGATGCAGCATACATTTATGCGGCGTTTTTGTCTGTGTACCGTATCGACCTTATGACGGTGCCGCAGATGCACTGGCACGTCTTTCTGGCTTTGTTTGACGCTCTGCCGGATGATACGCCAATCAAGCAGCGCATGGGATACCGTGCGGTAAATCTGGCATCTGTCAAAGATCAGAAAGAGCGGCGCAGAATCGCAAAAATCCAGGAGCGGATCCGCATCCCACGGGAATCGCTGGACGCTTATCAGTGCGGCGAGTTTTTCGGATAAAAAAAATACGGTCTGTCTCTTGACAAACCGGGTGGAATCGGGTATAATGAGAATAAAGGAAGAGCATACCAGTAGACGGTCGCTCCCAAGTGAAGATTATAGAAATAACCGTTCAGTTTGCGAGGCTAGGGCGGTTATTTCCGTTTATTGCAATTTTGCAGGATGATAATAGCCTGGAAAATAACTTCGAGGAATGTAAGAAACTCCATCCAAGTCATAGCAACCACTCCCTTCCGGGAGCGTGGATTGACCGCCTACCGTTTATGGTATGCTCTCTTCCTGTAGTATACCAGATCTCGCAAAAATTGTCAAGAAAAACAAAAAAACGTGCATCTCCGGGAAACCGGGGGTGCATTTTTTATGCCCGTATGGAGGTGACGGAGTGACATTTTCCAAACTATCTGCAAAGCAAAAGCAGGTCTTTCGCTGGTGCTACCAGCCGGGCAGCTATGCACTGATCTGTGACGGCTCTGTGCGCTCCGGCAAGACAGCATCCATGGCGTGCAGCTTTATCCTCTGGGCAATGTCCAGCTTTCAGAATGCCCGGTTTGCCATCTGCGGCAATACGGTACAGTCCGCAGAGCGGAACATCATCATGGAGCTGGAGCAGATGGCGGACATCACCCACTATTTCCAACTCCACTACCTGGGAAGCAAGCACATTCTCACGGTCACTGGGAACGGCACGTCAAACCGGTTCCACGTGTTTGGCGGCAAGGATGAAGCATCCTATAAGCTGGTGCAGGGGCTTACACTATCCGGCGTGCTGTTTGATGAAGTAGCACTCATGCCGGAATCCTTTGTGAATCAGGCAATTGCACGTAGCCTGTCTGTGGATGGCGCAAAGCTGTGGTTTAACTGCAATCCGGACAGCCCGGAGCATTGGTTTTACAAGCAGTGGGTGAAGAAGTGCGACAAGGGCGAACGCAGTGACGCACGGCACATCCACTTCCTCATGCAGGATAATCCGGTCATGACGCCAGAGAAGATACGGCGGTCAGAATCCATGTTTTCCGGGGTATTCTACCGCCGGTATATTCTCGGTGAGTGGTGCGTGGCGGAAGGTCTGGTCTACCCCATGTTTGACAAGGAAAAGCACGTGGTGCATGAATTGCCTGACATGAAAGACTGCGACTTTTATATCTCCTGCGACTATGGTACAGTGAACCCGACCAGCATGGGACTGTGGGCGATGAATTGGTACACCGGAAAAGCCACGCGAATCCGGGAATATTACTGGAACAGCCGGGAGACCGGGACACGCCGCACCGATGAAGAACACTATGCAGAGCTGGTACGCCTTGCCGGAGATCTGGCGGAGCAGATACAGTATGTGCTTGTGGATCCGTCTGCGGCATCGTTCATTGAGTGCATCCGGCGGCACCAGCTGTTCCGGGTACGGCAGGCGGACAATGCTGTGCTGGACGGCATCCGGGACACTGCCACCCTGCTGGACTTGGGATATTTACAGTTCCACGAGAGCTGCGAAGACATCATCCGGGAATTCGGGCTGTATTGCTGGGATGAAAAAGCACAGACTGACGCAGTGATCAAGGAGAACGACCACGCCATGGACGACACCCGGTATTTCGTTAGAACGGCAATGCGGCAGACACTCCGGGAAATCAGATTGGAGGGATAACACATGATCGATGCATCTGCCATTGCGGCGGCAATTGGTGTGCCCTGCCTTGTCAGCGGCGACATGCAGCAGAAGATGCAGCTGTGGGAAGATATGTACGAAAATAAGGCTGCATGGCAGAACAAGCGTGTACGACCCATGCGGCTGCCGGCTGCCATTGCACGAGAGCTGAAACGACTGACTTTAACGGAATTCACCGCAGAAGTCAGTGACACGGAACTGAACAGCGGATTCCAGGCGATGGTGCCGAAGCTGCGGCGCTGTCTGGACATGGGTCTTTCCATGGGTGGCTTGCTGTTGAAACCGTATTATGCCGGCGATGTTCTGGTGGACATTGTGCCGCAGAATGCCTACTTGCCTGTGAATTATACGGATTGCACCTGTGACGGCGTGATCTGCCCGGAGGAGATCGCAGTGGGAAAAACCTACTACACCAGACTGGAGCAGCACACCTACGACAGGAACAAGCGAACCCACACCATCCGGCAGCGGTGTTTCAAGTCCGGTATGCCGGGTATTCTGGGAACAGAGTGCAGCCTTGCCGAGGTGCCGCAGTGGGCGGATATTCTGCCGGAAAAGGTGTATGAAAATGTACAGCGCCCATTGTTCGCCGTATTCCAGAACCCGGATGCAAACAACATTGACCCCACTTCTCCCCTTGGCGTTTCCGTCTATGGGGATGCAGTGGGATTTATCCGTGATGCAGATGTGCAGTGGGAGCGCACGCTCTGGGAGTTGGAATCCTCAGAGCGTGCGGTCAATGCAAGCGCCGATCTGTTCCGGTATGTTGGCGGAAAGCCTGTTCTGCCAAAGGGCAGGGAGCGCATGTATCAGATCGTGCAGACGGCGGACAACAAGCCATTTATGGAGACATTCTCCCCGGAAATCCGTGATACGGCATATTTCAATTCGCTGAATCAGATGCTGCGGCGCATTGAGAGCGCAGTGGGGCTTGCATACGGCACATTTTCCGAGGTTTCGGATGTGGAAAAAACCGCAGAGGAAGTCCGGGCATCAAAGCAGCGCAGCTTTGTCCGTGTCGGCGATATTCAGGCGAATCTGCGGACAGCGCTGGACGATCTTGTCTACGGGATGCAGTACTACCGGGACTATTACGCCAACAGGACACAGGAACAGGCAGAGCTTTCCTGCACCTTCGGGGACGGTGTCCTGGAGGATGCGGACAAGGAATTCCAGCGGCGGATGCAGATGGTCAGCGCCGGGCTGTACAGCAAGGAACAGTTTGTCATGTGGTACTTTGGCTGTGATGCGGAAAAAGCGTCGGAATATCTGCCGAAACAGGAGGACGACGGCGGACTGTTTTCCGGGAGTGAGACATAATGCAGAACTATGAACCGGATGTCTCGCAGCTGCTTGCGCTGTACCAGAAGCTTGAGGATGATATCATTGCAGACATGGTGCTGCGTATGCTGAAAATGGGCTTTGTGTCGGAATCTACGGCATATCAGGCACAGGTTTTGCAGACCGCCGGACTGCTGTATGATGATATCATTGCCATGATTGCGCAGCGTACCGATGCCAGCGTGGAACAGGTCAAGGCGTTGTTTGAGGACGCAGGTGTGGAAACAGTGGAGATCGACAACGAAATTCACGAAGAAGCCGGAGAAGCTCCGGTGGATATCCGGCAGGACAGCGGCATGAAGCAGGTGCTGGAAGCCGGGTATAAAAAGACGCTTGGTACCATGAATAATCTGGTCAGCACCACAGCAAGCACCACGCAAAAAGCCTTTATTGCCGCCTGTGACCGGGCGTATATGCAGGTGTCCAGCGGTGCGTTCAGCTACCAGCAAGCCATCCGCATGGCGGTGAAAAATCTGGCAGACAGCGGCGCCTATGTCACCTACCCAACCGGGCACCGTGACCGCATTGACGTTGCGGTGCGGCGGTGTGTGCTGACTGGCGTTGGACAGACTGCGGCGGCAGTGGCAAAAAAGCGTGCAGAGGATTCCGGGTGTGATTACATGGAGCTGACAGCCCATTCCGGCGCACGTCCGGACCATGCGAAATGGCAGGGGCAGCTTGTGCGCATCCGTGGAAACGGCAAGGAAAAGGTCATTGACGGGCTGAAAGTATTCACGCTGCACGAGATCGGCTACGGCAAAGGCGATGGCTTTAAGGGCTGGAACTGTCGGCACAACTGGCATCCGTATTATCCGGGGCTTTCCACACCGAACTACACGCAGGCAGAGCTGAAAAAGCTGGACGAAAAGAGCATCCCATACAACGGCAAGAAGTACACGGAGTATGAGGTCAGCCAGATGCAGCGCACGGCAGAGCGGAAAGTCCGTGCGCTGAAACGGCGCACGCTGGCGGCGCAGACGGCTATGGACAACGCACCGGACGAGGACACCCGGATGGTGCTGCAAACCGAGTACATGGTCACAGCGGCGAAACTGAAAGATTCTGAGCGGATTCTGAACGACTTCTGCCGGCAGACCGGGCGACGGCGTGATACGTTCCGTGAACAGGTCGCAGGATTCGGGAAGAGTGAGGCGCAGAAGGCTGTGCATGCGGCGAAAAATGACTTGACACACAAAGATTACAATGATATAATACACATGAGAGGAAAAATGTCTGATCTTGATGTGCGTAAATGGTATGATGCACATGACAAAGAAATATATAGGCATATTGATACAAGTAAACCAATTAAAGAGCAGGCAAAACAAGCTCATATGTTACGGAACCAGTACAAATTCCAGGCACGAGAGCTTATGGAAGATCAAGAAAAGAGAAAATGGCTTGATCAAGATTTTCCACTTCACGATTTCTCGTATTATTTTGAAAAATACAGTCAAATATACGACAACGAAGAAGATGTTTATAAAGCTATTGTTGATAGCTCAATGCGTCCAAATAAAGAAGTAAATAAAAAGTTTGGATTGGGGTGATTGGAATGTTTGAATATAAAATTTGCAACATTTATGATAAAAATATTTTTTCAAGGCAATGCTCTGCGATAGAACAACACATTCCTAATATCACTAATGGAGATTCATTAAGTGATGTAGATGGATCACAGTTACAAATTTATACTTTGCCAAATGGAAAAAAGATAAAAGTAAGAAACAGTGTTGATTTTGGTGTGAGCATAGAATCAGATGTTGATATCGAAAGATATTTTAATTAAATCCATCATAAGGAGGCGCACTTTGCACAATGAACAATTTCACAATTGTATACAGAATCCTGAAGGCATTGGAAGCAGCTATGGATTCAGATGGATTTGATGCTGATGCTATTTCGGCAGAGCATCTAAAAATCACGGAAAGCCGAAGAGATAAACTGCTGATACAATTGTACAAAGCAGGATATATCGAAAATCTTCATGTGAAAACATATGTTGGTGAAGCGTTTCCGACAGTTCAAATTTTGCCTAACACAACAATCACATTAAAAGGACTTGAATATCTCGAAGAAAATTCATTGATGAGCAAAGCAAAAGATTTTATCAAAGAAGCAAAGGACTTTATTCCAGGTTTATAATTGATTAAGCGTACCACCAGGTGCGCTTTTTTCATACCCAAAACCCAGCGTCCAGAGCAATCCGGGCGCTATTTTTCTGCCCTGTAGGAGGTGGTTTGAATGGCAGACGAGGAAAGCGTAAGAGCCTGTTCAGTATCTTTTTATGTGCGGATTTTCGAGCATAATTTTGTCG